>NZ_JAHUBR010000001.1:2119293-2422049 GCF_025376885.1 Pseudoruegeria sp. SHC-113 | reverse complement strand
TGGCGCGCCCCTCGGTGATCATCGCAAGGGTTTCGGGCTGCATCTTCACCGCGCCTGCAGCCACGGCGATCCGCGCCGTGACGGGCTTGTCGGAAACGTCCACCATATGGGCGTCGCCCTTGCCGTCGAAATGGGTGAGCTTGCCGCCTTCCGCCATTACATGCCCCCGGCAACCAGCGGGTTCGCCAGCAGATCCTTGGTGGCCTGCGCCACATCCTCCTGCCGCATCAGGCTTTCGCCGATCAGGAAGCAACGCGCGCCGTAGCGGGCCAGTTCGGCCAGATCGGCCGGGGTGGACAGCCCGCTTTCGGCGACGATGGTGCGATCCATCGGCACGAGTTTCGCAAGGCGGCGGGTGGTGTCGAGGCTTGTTTCGAACGTCTTCAGATTGCGGTTGTTGATGCCCATGAGCGGGGATTTTAGTGCTGCGGCGCGCTCCAACTCTTCCTCGTCGTGCACTTCGATCAACACGTCCATGCCCCACTCAAACGCGGCGGATTCAAGCTCCTGCGCCTGCGCGTCCGAGACGCTGGCCATGATGATCAGGATGCAATCGGCATGCAGCGCGCGCGCCTCGGCGACCTGATAGACGTCATACATGAAATCCTTGCGCAGGGCGGGCAGATGCGTGGCGTCGCGCGCGGCGGTCAGGAATTCATCCGCGCCCTGAAAGGAGGGCGTATCGGTCAGCACGGACAGGCAGGACGCCCCGCCTGCCTCATAGGCTTTGGCCAGCGCGGGTGGATCGAAATCGGCGCGGATCAACCCTTTGGAAGGGCTGGCCTTTTTGACTTCCGCGATCAGCCCGTAGCCACCATTGGCATCGCGCAGCAGCGCCTCGGCAAAGCCGCGCGTGGGCGGGGCCATGCGCGCCATCGCCTCTACTTCGGTGAGCGAGCGCTCGGCCTTGCGGGCGGCGACTTCTTCGAGCTTGTAGGCTTTGATCTTGTCCAGAACGGTCGCCATGTTACGCGGCCTCCGATGTCAGTTTGGCCAGGGCGGCGATTTTCTGTTTGGCACGGCCCGCATCAATGCTTTCCCGTGCCATTTCAACCCCTTCGGGGAGAGACTTCGCGCGGCCCGCCACGGTGAGCGCGGCCGATGCATTCAGCAGAACCGCGTCGCGGTAGGCGCTTTGCTCGCCCTCCAGCAGGGCAGCGAAAGCGCGGGCATTGTGCTCGGGGCTGCCGCCAAGGATCTCCTCGAACGGGTGTTCGGGCAGGCCGGCGTCCTCGGGCGAGATCTCGAAATCGCGCACCGCGCCGTTCTCGATCGCGCTGACCCAACTCACCCCGGAAATCGCCAGCTCGTCGGTGCCGTCAGAGCCATGTACGAGCCATGCGGCGTCGGAGCCCAGCTGCAGCAGGGTTTCAGCCATCGGGCGGATCAGCGCCTTGGAAAACGCGCCCGTTAGCTGGCGTTTCACGCCCGCCGGATTGGTGAGGGGGCCAAGAATGTTGAAAATCGTGCGGGTGCCGAGCTCCTGCCGGGTGGGCATAACATGGGCAATCGCGGGGTGGTGCATCGGGGCCATCATGAAGCCGATGCCGACCTCGTTGATCGCGCGCTCCACCACGGCGGGGCCGACCATCACGTTGATGCCCATCTGCGAAAGCGCGTCCGCCGCGCCCGATTTGGACGACAGATTGCGGTTGCCGTGTTTGGCGACCGTCACGCCCGCGCCTGCCACAACGAAGGCGGTGGCGGTGGAGATGTTGAGCGTGCCCTTGCCATCGCCGCCGGTGCCCACGATGTCCATCGCGCCCTCGGGCGCGCGCACCGCGTTGCATTTGGCGCGCATCACGGCGGCGGCGGCGGCATATTCCTCAACCGTTTCGCCGCGCGTGCGCAGCGCCATCAGCAAGCCGCCGATCTGGCTGGGCGTGGCTTCGCCGTCAAACAGGATCTGGAAGGCCGTTTCGGCCTCGGCACGGGTCAGGGGCCGGTCGGCGGCAGCCCCGATCAGCGGTTTGATAGCATCGCTCATGCGGGGACTTTCACCGTATTCAGGAAGTTGCGCAGCAGGGCATGGCCATGCTCGCTGCGGATGCTTTCGGGATGGAATTGCACGCCGTGGATGGGAAGCTCCTTGTGGCGCAGGCCCATGATGGTGCCGTCGTCCAGCCAGGCGTTCACCTCAAGGCAGTCGGGCAGGCTTTCGCGTTCCACCACCAGCGAGTGATAACGCGTGGCCTCAAAGGGCGAGGGCAGCCCGGCAAAGACGCCTGTCGCGTCGTGATGCATGGTGCCCATCTTCCCGTGCACGATCTCATGGCAGCGCACCACCTTGCCGCCGAAGGCCTCGCCGATGGTCTGATGCCCGAGGCAGACCCCCATCAGCGGCGTCTCGGTTTCGGCAGCGGCCTGCGTGAGCGCGAGGCAGATCCCGGCTTGCGAAGGATCGCAGGGGCCGGGTGAGAGCAGAATCGCTTCCGGATTCAGCGCCATAGCCTCCTGCACGTTCAGCGCGTCGTTGCGCTTCACCACGACTTCCGCGCCCAGCTCGCCCAGATAATGGACAAGATTATAGGTAAAGCTGTCGTAATTATCGATCAGGAGCAGCATGGCGGCGCTTTCATCAAATGGGGGTGAACCCGGGAATTTCTGCGGTTATACATGCTCAGAGTGATGGGGGAGGGTCAAGGCCCGAACCGGCAACATCCTTTTTGAATGCAGGCAATAACATAACGGAGGCTCGGGTGCTGCGCGGATTGCTGGAAGGCGTGTTCTGGGGCGTGGTTGTATCAGCGGTGATCGCCGGGCTTTTCCTTGTGCTGAGCGATGTACGGCTGCTGAGCGCGCCAAGCGCGCCGGTGGGGGCGATCGAACGCCCCGCCGGGGAAGTGGCGGCGCCGGACGAAGGCGCGCAGGCCGGGCTTGGCGGCGCGGGCGACAGTGCGCAAAGCGCTGCCGAGCCAGCCGCAGCACCTACGCCTCAGGCCGTTGCCGCCCCGCAAAGCCCTGAAACGGCACAGCTTTCCCCGGACACCACCGAGAGCCTCGGGCGACCCGAAACGCCAGACACCGCCAGCGCGCTGCAAGCGCCAGCCGGCAGCGAGGGCGGGGCCGCTCCGATAGCTCCGCAAACGCCCGCAGGCAGCGAAGCCGCGGCCAAAGCCAGCGAAGGCCCGCTCCCCTCCGCCCCGGCAGCCGACACGCCGCTGGACGTGCCCCAAAGCGCCGAAGCCCCGGCCCAACCGGCCCCGGTGCGCAGCGCCGAGGCGCTCGCCCCCCCGGCAGACCCCGCGCCGGGCACGGTGGCAGATGCCCCGCAGGCTCCAAGCGAAGGCGGCGCAGGCCCTGTCGCGGTGCAGGCACCCGAGGCCTTGGCCCCGGCCACGGCGAACACGGGTACGGATGCGCCGCCCGACACCGGCACGCTGGCGCAAGCCCCGGACAGCGGCGCGTCTCCCGCGCTGCCCGACACCGGAGAGGATACAGCGCCTGCCGCCGACAGGCTGGCGCTGCTGGACCGCCCGGAGCCCGCCGCCATGCCTGGCCGCCCCGCCGCCCCGCTCGGGGGCGCGGACAGCCCGCGCCAGCCTGCCGCGCCGCAAGCGCCCGAGGCCCCCGGCGATGTGGCCGACAGCCCGATCCGCGTGCCGGTGGAGGGCATGGCCAATCTCGCCCCGCAAGTGCGCACCAACCGGCTGCCCACCATCGGTGGCGCGCCGCAGGCCGAGCCCGAGGCGGAGGAGGAAACCACCGAGCCAGCCGCCGTGCTGGCCCCCGCCGAAGGGCTGCCCGCGTTGCAGGCCTTTGCCGAACCTTTTGAAGACGATCCGACCCTGCCGCGCATGGCCGTGGTGCTGATCGATGATGGCTCCGGCGCGGTGGATCCGGCCGCTTTCGCGGGCTTCCCGGTGCCGCTGGCCTTCGCCGTGGATGCCACGCGCCCCGATGCCGCCGCCGCCGCCTATGATTACCGCGCCGCCGGCTTCGAGGTGGTGCTGCTCACCGAGTTCCCGCAAGGGGTGGAGCCTTCGGAAGTCGAGATCGCGATGGAAGCCTTCCGCCAGCGGGTGCCGGAAGCGGTGGCGCTGTTTGAAACCGGGGCGCAGGGCGCGTCCGGGGATCGCGCCATCCTGCAGCAGCTTGTGGCGATCGCGCGGGCGAATGGGCAGGGGATGCTCAGCACGCCGCGCGGCCTCAACGCCGCGCAGCAAATCGCTGAACGGCAGGGCGTGCCGGCGGCGCTTGTCTTCCGAACCTTTGATGCCGATGGACAGTCCATCCCCACCATGAAGCGTTACCTCAACCGCGCCGCCTTCAAGGCCGCGCAGGAGGGGCATGTGGTGATGGTGGGCCACACCCGCGCCGATACGATCAAGGCGCTGGTGGAATGGGTGCTGGACGACCGCTCCTCCGGCGTGGCACTCGCGCCGGTGTCGGCGGTGCTCTCGGGGCTCTAGGCGGGAAGCGGGCCGTGGCGGCGTTCATCAAGGTCTTTGGCGAGCGCAACTGCGGCACCAACTGGCTGGAGACGTTCTTTCTTGAAAACGCCCCAAAGGAGGGTCAGGCCACGCTGATCCACCATCGGGAATTTCTGCTGACCCACTGCCCGCCAGCCTTCTTCGAGCGGCTGGAGCGCCTGCCCGAAGCCGCACAATCCGTGGCGCGGGAGGCGATGTTCGACCGGCTGTTTGCAAAACACGGGCGCGATTTCATGGGGTGGAAACATACAGCGATCCGCCCGCAAACTCTGCAGGCGGACGCGCGGTTTTCACAAACCGCCTTCGTACTGGTGGTCAAACACCCGGTGCATTTCCTGCTCTCGCTGTACCGCAACCCTTACCACGATCTCCTGCCCCCCCGCGCCGATCTGGAAGCGTTCCTCACCGCGCCCTGGATCACCCTCGGGCGCGATGGCCTTGGCCCGGTCATCCTTGAGTCGCCGCTGGACCTCTGGAGCCGAAAGGCGCGCAGCTACCTGCGTTTCGTGAACGCGACCCCGAACGCCACACTGCTGCGCTACGAAGATCTGCTCGCTGATTTCGAAGGCCATATGGGCGCGGCCTGTGGCCGGTTGGGGATAGAAGTTGCCTCGCTCTCCGCCCCGCAGGCCTCCGCGAAGGCGGAGCGCGAGGATTTCGCCGCCTACCGGCAGCGCTACTTGTCCGGCTCCCCCTGGGACAAACTCGAAGAAAGCATGGCGCGCCTGGCTCGGGCGCAGCTTGATGACAGCCTGCTCACCGCGCTTGGCTACGCGGATTAGGGGGCTCTGCCCCCGCCGCCTTCAGCGTCTCCCCCGAGATATTTACAGAACAAAGTGGGGCCCCTTCTTCTGACCCAAAATATCCCGGGGTGCGGGGCAGAGCCCCGCTCTAAGGTGTTATTGGTCAGCTGTTGCCAAAGTTCGTGAAGAGGCCGGCATCCTCGGCGGCCTTTTTGATCGCCTTGGATTTGTTGACGGTTTCCATGTACTCGGCTTCCGGATCGCTGTCGTAGACAACGCCGCCGCCGGCCTGGATGTAGAGTTTTTCGTCCTTCAGCACGGCAGTGCGCAGGGCGATGCACATGTCCATGTCGCCGTTGGCACCGAAGTAGCCGCAGCCGCCGCCGTAGACGCCGCGCTTCTCGGGCTCCAACTCGTCGATGATCTCCATCGCGCGCACTTTGGGTGCGCCGGAGACGGTGCCCGCGGGCATGCCGGCAAAGAAGGCCGAGAGCGCGTCCTGATCTTCGGCCAGTTCGCCCACCACGTTGGAGACGATGTGCATCACGTGGCTGTAGTGCTCGACGATGAATTCTTCCGTCGGGCGCACGGTGCCGACTTTCGCCACGCGGCCCACGTCGTTGCGGCCCAGATCGAGCAGCATGAGGTGCTCGGCCAGTTCCTTCTTGTCGGCCAGCAGATCGGCCTCCAGCGCGCGGTCTTCCTCGGGCGTTGCGCCACGGGGGCGGGTGCCCGCGATCGGGCGGATCGTGACCTCGCGGTCAAAGACGCGCACGAGAATTTCGGGGCTTGCGCCCACCACCTGGAAGTCGCCGAAGTTGAAGAAGAACATGAAGGGCGAGGGGTTGGTGCGCCGCAAGCTGCGGTAGAGCGCGAAGGGGGGCAGGGGGAAAGCTTGAGTCCAGCGCTGCGCGGGCACGACTTGGAAGATGTCCCCGGCGCGGATATACTCCTTCGCCTTCTCGACGGCCTCCATGTAGCCCTGTTTGCTGAAATTCGAGGTGATTGCGCCCAGCTCAGCCTCGGTGCCGAGGCTGCGGCTTTCGCCGGCGGCCTGACGCTCCAGATCGCGCACGGCGTCCATCACGCGCTCGGCGGCTTGGGCATAGGCGGCGCGGGCCGAAAGCCCGGAGCCTGCGAAGGCAGGCGACACGATGGTCACCTCGCCTTTCACGCCGTCGAGCACGGCCACCACCGAGGGGCGCGTCAGGATTGCGTCCGGCACGCCGATGGGATCGGGGTTCACGTTGGGCAGGTGCTCCACCAGCCGGATCATGTCGTAGCCGAGATAGCCGAAGAGGCCTGCGGCCGCGGCCGGAAGCTCATCGGGCATGTCGATGCGGCTCTCATCGATCAGCGCGCGCAGGGCGGCGAGCGGATCGCCCGGCACATCCTCGAAGGCGTCGCGATCAAAGCGGGCCTGCCGGTTCAGGCGGCTGCTCTGGCCGCGGCATTCCCAGATCAGATCCGGCTTCATGCCGACGATGGAATAGCGCCCGCGCACCTCGCCGCCGGTGACGCTTTCCAGCATGAAGCTGTCCTTGCGGGCCTCGGCGAGCTTGAGCATCAGCGACACCGGCGTGTCCAGATCGGCAGCGAGCCGGGTGTAGACAACCTGGCTGCGGCCTGCGGCATAGCCGGCCTCGAAGGCCTCGAAACTTGGCGTGAGCGACATGAAACCGGCCTTACGGGAACTGGGCGTGGACCGCGTTGACGGCGGCCTGATTGAGAGCGATGCCCGCATCGGCCTGCACGGCGCCGATGAAGGCGGCCAGCAGATCCTGCGCAATCGCCTCGCTGCTCTGGGCGTTGAGCGCATCGCGCAGGGCGGTGACGGAGGCGTCAGCGAGATCCGGCGGGGTGATCGCGGTGAGCTTGATCACATAGGCCTCGCCCGTGCCGGAGAGCGCAGCGGTTTCCCCGAGCGCAAGCTCGAAGACGCGGGGCATTAGATCGGCGGCAGAGACGTTGAGGAAGGCGTCGCGCGTGAGGCCCTCTTCCAGCGTGGCGGTGAAGCCCAGATCTTCGGCCGTGGCGGCACCGGTGAAGCGCGGGGCGAGGCCCTCAGCGAGTTCCGCCAGCTGGCGGTTTTCCAGCGCGCGCTTGTAGTCGGTGTAGACCAGATCCTCCACGTCCTCGAAAGGCTGCAGGGTGGGGGGCTCGACCGCGTCAAGGCGTAGGGCGAAGAGGCCGCCGTCTTCCAGTTCCACGACCTCTGGGAAATCGCCTTGCTGGACCGCGCGGGCGGCTTCCGCGAAGGCCTGATAGGCAGCGATGCCGCCCTCAGAGTCGATCGAGTAGTCGATGGTGCCAAGCTCCAGATCGGTCTCCGCGGCCAGCTCTTCCAGCGTCGCGCCACCGGCGAGCAGATCGTCAATGCCGGAGGCGCTGTCGAGGATCACGCGGCGGGCGCGGTCGGCGGCGAACTCGGCGCGCATATCCTCGCGCGCGTCTTCAAAGCTGGTTTCCTGCGCGGCGAGGATGGCGTTCATCCGGTAGAGCGCCGGCCCGAGCGAAGAGGGCAGCGGGCCCACGACGCCCGGCGCGATCAGGCCGAAGAGCGCTTCCGCGGCCTCGTTGCCCAGATCGTCGCGAGTGATGTCGCCCAGATCGATGTCGGCCAGCGCGAGGCCGCGCTCGGCGACGAGTTCCTCAAAGGTGGCTTCATTGGCGTTGAAGCGATCCATGGCGGCCTGTGCGGCGGCCTCATCGGCGAAGACGAGCCGTTCCACGAGGCGGCGCTCCGGGCGCTGGTATTGGTCGGCGCGTTCGGCGTAGAGCGCGCGCAGGGCCTCTTCGTCCACCTCCACGGTGTCCAGCAGCATGTCGGGCGTGACCCAGGCGTAGGTGATCTTCTTGCGCTCAGGCAGCGTGTAGGCGGGTTCGTTCTTGGCGTAGTGGGCGCGCAGCTCTTCGTCGGTGGGTTCCACGGCGGCAGTGACCATATCGGCCGGGGTGACGCGGATCAGCTCGAAGCTGCGCTGCTCGGAGACATAGGACAGGATCGCATCGGTGAGCGCCTCGGGCGCGGCGACGCCGTTCACCACGGCGGCCTGCAGCAGCGCGGCGGCCGTGTCGGTGCGCAGGTTTTCTTCGAATTCCTTCTCGTTCAACCCGGACTGGCGCAGGGTGAAGGCATAGGCTTCGCGGTCAAACTCCCCGTTCAGGCCCTGAAACGCGGGGATCTGCAGCAGCTCGCGCGCCACGACCTCATCACCGACAGACAGGCCGACGCGGCGGGATTCTTCCTCCAGCGCGGCGCGGGACAGCAGGCGCTGCATGACGGCGCGATCCACCCCGAAGGCGGTGGCTTGGGCGAGCGTCATGGGCTGGCCCGTCTGGGCCTCGAAGGCGCGCAGCTCGGCTTGCAGCTCGCGGGCGTAATCGTTGATCTCGATCTCGGTGTCGCCCACGGCGGCGACGGAATTCACCGAGCCGCCGAAATTCGTCACGCCGAAGCCGGCAAGGCCGATGATCAGAAGGACCAGAATGATCCAGACAAAGAAATTGGACGCCTTGCCCTTGGTTCCGCTCGCCATGTTGTGGCCGCCTCGCTGTGATGTTTCGTCAGGGATGTTTATTGCCTCGCCCCGGCAGGGGCAAGGCTTAGAACGTGATGCTTTCCAGCCGGGAAAACAGCGCGTCGATGCCGGTTGCATCAATGTTGGCGAAGGCGATGCGCAGCTGGCGGCGGCCAGCGGGATCGCCTGCCGGCATGAACATCGTGCCGGGCAGCAAAAGCACGCCCGCGTCGCGCACCAGAGCGCGGGCGAGATCGTCCGAGGCCATCGCAAACGGGTGCTCGGCATAAGCGAAATAGGCACCGCAGCCCAGAAGTTTCCAGCCCTCCAGCCGGGGGAAGCCGTCCTCGATCGCGGCGCGGCGGGCAAGGATCTCGGCCCGCTCGCCGGCAAGCCACTGGCGCAGGTTGCGCATTCCCCAGAGTGCGCCGCGTTGGCCCAGCTGGTTAGGGCAGATAGCGACGGTGTCGAGGAATTTCTCCACTTCCATCAGCCGCGCAGGCGCGGCCACCATCGCGCCGACGCGGTGGCCGGTGAGGCGATAGGCCTTGGAGAAGGAATAGAGCTGGATCAGCGTGTCGGTCCAATCGGGATCGGAGAACAGATCATGGGGCGCGCCGGAGCGGCTGTCGAAATCGCGGTAGGTTTCATCCACGATCAGGGCGATGCCGCGTGCGCGGGCCAGTTCGAAGAACGTCCGGACCAGATCGGCCGGATATTCCGCGCCGCCCGGATTGTTGGGCGTGACCAGCACGATGGCCCGGGTGCGCGGCGTGATCAGCGCTGCCGCCGCGTCCGCATCGGGCAGCAGGCCCGCGCCGGTGGCCAGTGGCACCGTGCGCACGCCCTGCATGTCGAGCCACATTTTATGGTTGAAATACCAGGGCGTTGGCAGGATGACTTCATCCCCGGCTCCGGCCAGCGTGCTCATCGCGGCCACGAAAGCCTGATTGCAGCCCGACGTAATGGCGACCTGCTCCGGCGCAATCGTGCCGCCGTAGGTCTCGGACCACTGGCTGGCCACTTCGGCGCGCAGCTCGGGAAGGCCCAGAACCGGGCCATAGAGATGCGCGGCATCCTCGCTCAGCACGGCCTCGGCCAGCGCCTCGCGCAGCCCTTGGGGCGGCGGATCCACCGGCGCAGCCTGCGAGACATTCAGCAGCGGGCGCTCCGGCGGGAAGCTGACGCCTTCCAGCCAGCGCCGCGCCTCCATCACGGGCGGCGGCGTTGTCTCGGCGAAGCGGGGATTGAGGCGCATCGCTTCGCGGGCCTCAGTCGGTGCCGCGATAGGGTTCGACGTATTGCAGCGCCATATCCCACGGGAAGAAGATCCAGGTGTCCTGGCTCACCTCGGTGATGAAGGTATCCACCATCGGGCGGCCCTTGGGTTTGGCGTAGACGGTGGCGAAATGGGCGTTGGGATAGAGCTCGCGCACCAGTTCGAGCGTTTTGCCGGAATCCACCAGATCGTCCACGATCAGGATGCCGGTGCCATCGCCCATCAGCTCGGCGTCGGGCGCTTTGAGCACCTTGGCCTCCATGCGGTTCTGCTTGTCGTAGGATTTCACCGAGATCGTGTCGATCACCCGCACATCCAGCTCGCGCGCCACGATCATCGCCGGTGCCATGCCGCCGCGCGTGATCGCCACGATGGCCTTCCATGCGCCCTCATCCGGGCCCTGCCCATCGAGCCGCCACGCCAGCGCGCGGGAATCCCGGTGGATCTGATCCCAGCTGATGTGAAAGCCTTTTTCGTGCGGTAGTCTGTCGGTCATGTCATCTGTCCCCGTTCTTTAGGGGCTGCGTTACCACGGGCAGGCGGTTTGCGTCCACGCAGTTTTCGCGCGCTTTGCAGTGGCAGGGCGCAGGACGCGGCGCTAGATATGGCGCGATGCAGCTGGCCGAGGGAGCAAGAGCCATGTCCGACAGAAGCGGGAAATTCGCCGGCAGTGATCCGTTCGAGATCGCGCGCAGCTGGCTGGCCGAGGCGGAAGAGAGCGAGCTGAACGATCCCAACGCCATCGCGCTTTCCACGGTGGATGCAGACGGCATGCCCAATGCACGCATGGTGCTGCTGAAGGACATCGAGGCTGACGCTTTTGTTTTCTACACCAATTACAACAGCGTAAAGGCCGCCGAGATCGAAGCCGCGGGCAAGGCCGCTTTCGTGATGCATTGGAAATCCCTGCGCCGCCAGATCCGCGTGCGCGGCCATGTGGAGCGTGAGGAGGGGCCGCAGGCCGATGCCTATTATGCCTCGCGGTCGCTCAAGAGCCGGCTCGGGGCCTGGGCCTCGGATCAATCCGCGCCGCTGGCCTCCCGCGCGAGCCTGATGGCAAAAGTTGCAAAGATTACAGCGGAGAAGGGGGCCAACCCGCCGCGCCCGCCGTTCTGGGGCGGCTTTCGCATTCGGCCGGTGGAGATCGAGTTCTGGGCCGATGGCGCGTTCCGCCTGCACGATCGCTTTCGCTGGGTAAAGACGCCCGAAAACGCAGGCTGGCAGGTGGAACGGCTCAACCCGTGAACCTGTGCAACGGTCGCCCGGCTTTTCGGGAGCCGAAATAATTTAACCTTGAAACATCTCCAAACTGTGGCACAGATAGGGGCGGGCAGGAAATATAAACGCTTAACTTAGGCGTATGGGGATGACTGAACAAAAAAACCTGGGACATCTGGTCCAAGGGCACGTGAAGTGGTTTGACCCCGGCAAGGGGTTCGGCTTCGTGGTGTCCGAACATGGGGGGCCTGACATTCTTCTGCACGCCAATGTGCTGCGCAACTTCGGCCAGAGCTCAGTGGCCGATCTCGCGCAGATCACGGTGATGGTGCAGGAGACGGATCGTGGCACGCAGGCGGTGGAGGTGCTGAGCATCGCGCCGCCGGTGGGCGATGGGCAACCCATTCTTGAGGATCTCGCCGGTTTCGACACCGACGCGCTCGAAGCGGAGCCCTTGTGCCCTGCGCGGGTGAAATGGTTCGACAAATCCAAGGGCTTCGGCTTTGCCAACATCTTCGGCTGCACCGATGATGTCTTCGTTCATGTCGAGGTGCTGCGGCGCTCGGGCCTTGCGGATCTGCAGCCCGGCGAGGCGGTGAGCCTGCGGGTTGTGGAGGGCAAACGCGGCCGGATGGCCACGCATGTCGCCTCCTGGGAGGCTGCCGCGCGCACAGGCGCGGGATCGGACGTGACGGAATGAGATTTCTGGCCCGGGTGCGCGCACAGGTACTTGGGCTGGTTCTGGCTGCTGTCGCAGGCCCGGCCATGGCCGAGGCCTGCCGCGCCGATCTGCTGGAGCTTCGGGGCGATTTCGGCACCGGGCGCTTCACGGTCGAGGTGGTGGACACACCGGAGAGCCGCGCACAGGGGCTGATGTTCCGCGAGAGCATGGCCTCGGGTGCGGGGATGCTGTTTGTCTATGAAAAACCGCAATCCGTGGCCTTCTGGATGAAGAACACCCTGATCCCGCTGGACATGATCTTCGCCGCCGCCGATGGCACGGTGCGCCACGTGCACAGCAACGCGGTGCCCGGCGATCTGACGGCCATTCCGGGCGGCAAGGACATCCAGTTCGTGCTGGAGATCAACGGCGGGCTGGCCAAGGCCATTGGCATCGCCCCGGGGGCGGAACTGCGCCACCCGTCGATCCCGGCCCAAACCGCCGCCTGGCCTTGCTGAACCTTCTTGCCGAGCGTTTTCGCTCTTTTCAATCCGGGCCCCCCTCGCTAGAACCGCGCCAGTCGGGGCGTAGCGCAGCCTGGTAGCGCGACGGTTTTGGGTACCGTAGGTCGCAAGTTCGAATCTTGCCGTCCCGACCATCTTCCTTTGAATATCCTTGGATATCCGGGCTGCTCTCTGCACCTGCGCGCGCCGCGTTCAGCGCGGATTCATCTTTGCTTCACACTCTTGGGCGCGATGGAGACAGCCAAGCAAGGAGCCGCTGATGCCCGAGGACAAGTTTTCCGATTTAACCGTCGGCCTGGAGAGCCCGCTGACCGCAATCGAGGAGATCACGCCGGATGACGCGGGGGATCTCGCCTATGTGACGCGCGCGGTCAACGTGGCCACGTCCGGCACGCTACACGTCACCACCGTGGACGGCAGCACGGCGACGCTCTTTCTCGCCGCTGGAGGGGCCTTCCCGATTCGCGTCCGCCGGGTCTGGGCGAGCGGCACAAGCGCAACCGGGATCCGGGGGCTGCGGTGATGCAGCCGGGCAGTGAGATCGGCCCCGGCGCCCAAAGCCTTCCCTTTGATCCCGAGCTGGGCCGTTCACCGCTGATCGAGCTACCTGCGCCCAGCGTCGTGGATGGCACCACTCTTGATAGGGCTTCAGATGTTGCGATGGCCATTACTTTCTCAGGGCTCGATGGAAGCGCCGGGGGGGTGATCTGCGAAATAGGAGGCAGTGTGATCGGGCTCTATATCGGCTTTCGCGCCGACGGTAGTTTTGTGGCCCGGGCTGGCGCGGGGGGCACGCTGCCCGACAACGGGGCTGCGGCGGTGGTCGCGCCACCGGGCACGGTCGCGGGATATGGTACCCTCTTCATTGAAGTGAACATGGCAAGCACGGCGCGGGTTTCTGCGCTTTGGAACGGTGTGCGCGTCGGAGTGGATGAGAGCGTCAATGAATTGCCGACGTGGGCCGGAAGCGATATCGGCCACTATATGATGGTGCCTTCGAGCGGAACGGTGCCTCAGGGGGAGGTTTCCTCGCAGGTTGTGGCCCATGGGAGCGTTAGCGCGCTTCGGATCTATCAATAGACACATCTGAACGTGCAGCGAGTCGGCTCTGGCGCGGGGCGTGGTGTTTCAACCGCGCCCCGCAGGCTGTTGACGGAAGGAAGTTTTTTCGAGTTTCTGCACATGCACGCCAGACGGCCGCCCTTTTCTTCTGTGCCGCTGCGGCATGAAAAAACGCTGCGGCGTCAACGGAAAAAACCGAAGCTGAGGTGCAAAATTTCCGTTGACCTTCCCCCGGAAAATACGTCAGTTTGTGGGAACCGGCGCTAACACCCACAACATTTAGTGGCGGCACATAAAGAGCACTCGCTGACAGACCAGACGCCTTCCCCAAGGGAGGCACTCGATAGCGCAAAGCAATCGATAGCGTGTGTTTGTGCCAACCAAAAGGCCGGATGGGATCGCGGGGCAGGGACGGAGAAGTCTTCGCCGCGGGAATCGTAGGGACACACGGGGCAGACCGCATGAAGATCGAACGTCAGTTCACCGAGGCCGGCAAGGACGCATACGCCGCGCTCACTTTCACCATCACCTCTTCCGAGATCCGCAACCCTGACGGCACCGTCGTCTTCAGCCTGCCGGAGATGGAAGTTCCGAGCCGCTGGAGCCAGGTGGCCTCCGATGTGATTGCGCAGAAATACTTCCGCAAGGCAGGGGTTCCGGCGCGTCTGAAACAGGTGCGCGAAAAGGACGTGCCGGAGTTCCTGTGGCGCTCGGTGGCCGATGAGGCCGCGCTGAGCGAGCTTCCCGAAGAGGAGCGCATCGGCGGGGAAACCTCCGCCAAGCAGGTGTTTGATCGCCTCGCCGGGGCCTGGGCCTATTGGGGCTGGAAGGGCGGCTACTTCACCACCGAAGAGGACGCCCGCGCCTATTTCGACGAAATGCGTTACATGCTCGCCACCCAGCGCGCCGCGCCGAACTCCCCGCAGTGGTTCAACACCGGCCTGCATTGGGCCTACGGCATCGATGGCCCGGGGCAGGGGCACTACTACGTCGACTACAAATCCGGCAAGCTGACGAAATCCAAATCCTCCTACGAGCATCCGCAGCCCCACGCCTGCTTCATCCAGTCCGTCGGCGACGATCTGGTGAACGACGGCGGCATCATGGATCTCTGGGTGCGCGAAGCACGGCTGTTCAAATATGGCTCCGGCACCGGCACCAACTTCTCTTCCCTGCGGGCCGAAGGCGAAAGCCTCTCCGGTGGCGGGCGCTCCTCGGGCCTCATGGGCTTCCTGAAGATCGGCGACCGCGCAGCAGGCGCGATCAAATCCGGCGGCACCACGCGGCGCGCCGCGAAGATGGTGATCGTGGATGCCGACCACCCGGACATCGAGGAATTCATCAACTGGAAGGTCATCGAAGAGCAGAAAGTGGCGAGCATCGTCGCGGGCTCCAAGATGCACGAGCAGAAGCTCAACGGCATTTTCAAAGCGATCCGCAGCTGGGATGGCACCGCCGAGGACGCCTATGAGCCGAAGGTGAACGACGCGCTGAAGGCGGCCGTGAAAGACGCGAAGTCTGTTTCTATTCCGGAAACATACATCAAGCGCGTGCTGGATTATGCCAAGCAGGGCTACGACAGCATCGAATTCCCGACCTACAACACCGATTGGGACTCCGAGGCCTATTCCTCTGTTTCGGGCCAGAACTCCAACAACTCGATCCGCGTGACGGACTCCTTCCTGAAGGCCGTGAAAGACGATGCCGATTGGGAGCTGATCCGCCGCACCGACGGCAAGATCGCCAAGACGATCAAGGCACGCGACCTCTGGGAGCAGGTGGGCCACGCGGCCTGGGCCTGTGCCGATCCGGGCATCCAGTTCCACGACACCGTCAACGCCTGGCACACCTGCCCGGAAGATGGCGCGATCCGGGGCTCCAACCCCTGCTCGGAATACATGTTCCTCGACGACACGGCCTGTAACTTGGCCTCGATGAACCTGCTGACCTTCTACAAGGACGGTGTGTTCCAGGTGGAGGACTACATCCACGCCACGCGGCTCTGGACGCTGACGCTGGAAATCTCGGTGACGATGGCGCAGTTCCCCTCCAAGGAAATCGCGCAGCTGTCTTACGATTTCCGCACGCTGGGGCTTGGCTACGCCAACATCGGCGGGCTGCTGATGAACATGGGCCTGTCTTACGACTCCGATGAGGGCCGGGCGCTGGCTGGTGCTCTGACCGCGATCATGACGGGCGAAGCCTACGCGACCTCCGCCGAGATCGCCTCGGAACTGGGCGCTTTCGCGGGCTATGAGCGCAACGCCGAGCACATGCTGCGGGTGATGCGCAACCACCGCGCCGCCGCCTATGGCAAGACGGACGGCTATGAAGAACTGGCCGTGAAGCCGGTGCCGCTCGATCACGCCAACTGCCCCGATGCACGCCTCGTGGAGATCGCCAAGCGTACCTGGGACAAGGCGCTGACGCAGGGCGAGCTGCACGGCTACCGCAACGCCCAATCCACAGTGATCGCGCCCACCGGCACGATCGGCCTCGTGATGGATTGCGACACCACCGGGATCGAGCCAGATTTCGCGCTGGTGAAGTTCAAGAAACTGGCCGGGGGTGGCTACTTCAAGATCATCAACCGGTCGGTCCCGGCGGCGCTGGAGACGCTCGGCTATACATCCTCCCAGATCGAAGAGATCGTTTCCTACGCCGTCGGCCATGCCTCGCTGGGCAATGCGCCGGGGATCAACCACACCTCACTGGTGGGCCATGGTTTTGGTCAGGCGGAAATCGACAAGATCGAAAAGGCCCTGCCGACGGCTTTTGACATCCGCTTCGTCTTCAACCAGTGGACGCTGGGCGAGGAGTTCTGCACCAAGACGCTGGGTATCCCGGCGGCCAAGCTGAACGACCCGAGCTTCGACCTTCTGCGCCACTTGGGCTTTGCCCGCGCCGAGATCGAGGCGGCCAATGATCACGTCTGTGGGACAATGACGCTCGAGGGCGCGCCGCATCTGAAGGAAGAGCATTACGCCGTCTTCGATTGCGCCAACCCCTGCGGCAAGAAGGGCAAGCGCTTCCTGAGCGTGGACAGCCACATCCACATGATGGCGGCCGCGCAGAGCTTCATTTCCGGCGCGATCTCCAAGACGATCAACATGCCCAATGATGCCACCATCGAGGATTGCCAGAAGGCCTATGAGCTCTCCTGGTCCCTCGGCATCAAGGCCAACGCGCTCTACCGTGACGGCTCCAAGCTGAGCCAGCCGCTGGCAGCAGCGCTGGTGGAAGACGACGAGGAGGCCGAAGAGGTGCTGGCCACCGGCTCCATGCAGGAGAAGGCGGCGGTGCTGGCCGAGAAGGTCGTCGAGAAGATCATCGTCAAGGAAATCGCCAAGAGCCAGCGGGAGAAGATGCCCGAGCGGCGCAAGGGCTACACCCAGAAGGCCATCGTGGGTGGGCACAAGGTCTACTTGCGAACCGGCGAATATAAAGACGGCTCGCTCGGTGAGATCTTCATCGACATGCACAAGGAAGGCGCTGGCTTCCGGGCGATGATGAACAACTTCGCCATCGCGGTGTCGGTGGGCCTGCAATACGGCGTGCCGCTGGAGGAGTTCGTGGATGCTTTCACTTTCACGAAGTTCGAACCCGCCGGCATGGTGCAGGGCAACGACTCGATCAAGAACGCCACCTCGATCCTGGATTACATCTTCCGCGAGCTGGCTGTCTCTTACCTCGATCGCACCGATCTGGCCCATGTGAAGCCCGAAGGCGCGACCTTTGACGACATCGGCCGTGGCGAGGACGAGGGCGTCTCCAACCTCAAGGAGCTGAGCGAAAGCGCGGCGTCGCGGTCGCTGGAGGTGCTGAAGCAGATCTCCTCCACGGGCTACCTGCGCAAGCGTGTGCCGCAGGATCTGGTGGTGCTCCAAGGCGGCATGGGCGCGACGGCGCTGACCGGCGCGACGGACCCGATGGCGGCGCTCCAGACGCTGGTGCCGGAAACCGGCGGTGGCGCGCAGGCAACGACCGCGATCAGCACCGGCTCCGTCACCACGATGGACGCGCGGGCCAAAGCCAAGATGCAGGGCTACGAGGGCGATCCTTGCGGGGATTGCGGGAACTACACGCTGGTGCGCAACGGCACCTGCATGAAATGCAACACCTGCGGGGCGACCTCCGGTTGTTCCTAACAGGTTCACGGGGCGGGTGCGCTCGCCCCTGACGCGGATCAGGCCACAGGCAAAAAACTACGGGCGGTAAAATGATGAGCCTGATCAGCAAAACTGGGGCGCCTCGCGGCGCCCCATTTTCTGTGCGCCGCAGGCAAAGCCTGCGCCGCGACGCGGGGGCGCTGCCCCCGCACCCCCGAGGTATTTCAGGCGAGAGGAAGGGGCCCCACTTTGTTCTGAAAATATCTCCGCCGGAGGCATGAAAATCGCGCGCAAGCGCGTCAGACGCAGCCGAGCAGCGCATCGCCGATACGGGTGTTGTGACTGATACCAGAGGCGCCTGCCGGCGGAACGCCGCGCATTCGGAGCATCGCTTGAGCAGAACCCGGCCGGGCGGGAGGGTAGAGCCTTTTCATCGCCGAAGAACTGCCTTCATGGTGATGTCAAGACATACCGATGCAAGCAGCAAACAGCGCTGCGCGGGCAGGAAGGACACAGATGAAACGCAAGACACCTTATGCCGCCGTGGCGGTTGCCGTCGGCGTTGCCGCAGGCGCGGCGTTGGCGGCGCTGGAGGGCGATGCCAATGGCGATGGCGTCCTGAGCTACCCGGAGATGACGCTTCTGCATCCGGAGATGACTCGCACGCTCTTTGGCCAGATCGACGCCAATGGCGACAGCGTGGTGGACGCAAGCGAACGCGATGCGGCGATTGCGGAAGGCCTGATCAAGGCGCAGTAGATCAGGCCGCAGCCTGCCTTACTGCGCGCACCTGCCGCGCGATCTCGCCGATGTGGCGCGCATCGGTGCCGCAGCAGCCGCCCCAGACATGGGCCTGCGGGTAGCGGCGTGCCAGATCGGCCATCTGCCCGCCCAACTCCTTTGGGTCGCCGTCTTCAAGATGGCCGAGGCTGCAGAGGCTCAGGAGCTCCATCGCCACGGCGTTGGGCAGGAAGCCTCCAAGCCGGGCGCTCCAGGCCTCATCAGACAACCCGGCGGCAAATTCGGTGGGGTGGGTGCAGTTCACCGTATAGTAGGCCGGGCCCTTCTGCGTGGCGGCGTCCACGGCCGTGATGGCCTCGCCCAGCCGCTCGCCCCCCTGCAACCGCCCGCCCTTGGCAACAAAGGAAATGGTGCAGGGAATCCCGGCGGCCTGCGCGGCGCGGGTGAAGCCGATGGCTTCTTGCACGCTGGAGAAGGTGGCGGCTGAAACCATGTCGGCCCCGGCCTTCTTCAGGGTGAGGATCTGCTCAGCGTGGTAGTCCTCGGCTTCCGCCGCATCGGGCAGGCGCCCGATGTTGTAGGCATCGCCGCGCGGGCCGATGCTGGCCCCGAGGATCATTGGGGTCTCGGGGCTGTCGTAGGGTTTGGCGATCTCGCGGTAGAACTCGATGCCACGGATGTTGATCTCTTCCAGTGCTGCGCGGGAGAAGCCGATCAGATCGCCCCAATCTCGGCTGGCGCGGTAGTGCAGCCCGTCGTTGATCACGCCGAAGCCCTGTGCGACAGCAGCCTCGATCACCTTGCGGTGGTAATCGGCGATACAGGCGCGGCCACGCGCGTCGTTCAGCAGCTCGAAGGCGCAGAAATGGCGCAGCTCGAAGCCGTCCACATATTGCAGCCAGGTTTCAAACCCCCAGGCACAGGTCATGTCCTGTCCGTTCAATTGTGGCAGAGCGCGCATCGCCAATTCCTCCCTGAAATATGTCTTCAAATCCGCGGAGTGTAGCACGGACGGCGGAGAAAATGAAAAACCGCCCCGGCTTTCGGCGGGGCGGTTCCTGTTAGGTGGGGTGGGGCCTGACGGTCAGGCCGCGCCGCGCGAAAGCGCCGCGACGCCGGTGCGGGCGATCTCCACCAGCCCAAGGGGGCGCATCAGCTCGGCGAAAGCGTCGATCTTCTCGCCGGTGCCGGTGATCTCGAAGATGAAGCTTTCCAGCGTGGAGTCGACCACATTGGCGCGGAAGATGTCAGCCAGCCGCATGGCTTCCACGCGTTTCTCGCCGGTGCCGGCCACTTTCAGCAGCGCAAGCTCGCGCTCCACGCTGGCCCCTTCCACGGTGAGATCATGCACCTCATGCACCGGCACGATGCGGCCCAGCTGCGCCTTGATCTGCTCGATCACCGCGGGCGTGCCGGTGGTGACGATGGTGATCCGGGAGCGGTGGCCCAGATGATCCACCTCGGCCACGGTGAGGCTCTCGATGTTGTAGCCCCGGCCCGAGAACAGCCCGATCACGCGCGCGAGCACGCCGGCCTCGTTGGCCACCAGAACGGCGAGCGTGTGGACTTCGTTGATCTCCGCGTTGGGATCGCGAAGGTTATAGGCGGAGTGGCGCGAGACGCCTTTTTTCAATTTTAGTGCGTTCATCTGCTTGCCCCCTTAAACCAGAACCGCGCCCGTGGAGCCGATGGCGTCCTTGGTGGACGCCTCGCCCATCAGCATTTCATTGTGCGGTGCCCCCGAGGGGATCATCGGGAAGCAGTTTTCGTGCTTCTCGACGAGGCAATCGAAGATCACCGGACCGTCGTAGTTCAGCATCTCCATGATCGCGTCGTCCAGATCGGCGGGATCGGTGCAGAGGATGCCCTTGCAGCCGAAGGCCTCGGCCAGTTTCACGAAATCGGGCAGCGATTCAGACCACGAATGGCTGTAGCGCTCGCCGTGCAGCAGCTCCTGCCACTGGCGGACCATACCGAGGCGCTCGTTGTTGAGGATGAACTGCTTCACCGGCAGGCGGTATTGCACCGCCGTGCCCATCTCCTGCATGTTCATCAGCCAGCTGGCTTCACCGGCCACGTTGATCACCAGCGCATCAGGGTGCGCGATCTGCACGCCGAGGGAGGCGGGCAGGCCGTAGCCCATGGTGCCGAGGCCGCCGGACGTCATCCAGCGGTTGGGATCGTTGAAGCCAAGGAACTGTGCCGCCCACATCTGGTGCTGGCCCACTTCAGTGGTGATGTAGCGGTCGTGGTTTTTCGTCAGCTCTTCCAGCCGCTGCAGCGCGTACTGCGGCTTGATCGTTTTCTCGGAGTTGGTGTAGCGCAGGCAATCAGCCTTCTTCCACTCGTTGATCTGGGTCCACCATTTCTCGATGGCGGGCTTGTTCGTCTTGCGGCCACCAGCCTTCCAGACCTTCAGCAGATCCTCAAGCACATGGCCGACGTCGCCGATGATCGGCACGTCCACATGGATCACCTTGTTGATGGAGGAGGGATCGATGTCGATATGGGCCTTGGTGGAATGCGGGCTGAACTTGTCCAGCTTGCCGGTGATGCGGTCGTCAAAACGCGCGCCAATGTTGATCAGCAGATCGCAGCCGTGCATGGCGAGGTTGGCTTCATAGAGCCCGTGCATCCCCAGCATGCCGATCCACTTGTCCCCATTGGCCGGATAAGCGCCCAGACCCATCAGCGTGGAGGTGATCGGGAAACCCGTGGCATCGACCAGTTCGCGCAGCAGCTGGCTGGCGGCGGGGCCGGAGTTGATCACGCCGCCGCCGGTGTAGAACACAGGCCGCTCGGCGGCTTCGATCAGGCTCGCCAGTTGCTGGATCGCCTCCAGATCGCCCTTCACCTTGGGCTGGTAGTTGGTGTTATTGGCCTTCGCCGGCGGCGTGTAGGTGCCGTTTGCGAACTGCACGTCCTTCGGGATGTCGATCAGCACCGGGCCGGGGCGGCCGGAAGTGGCGACATGGAAGGCCTGATGCATCGTTTCGGCCAGCTTGTCGGTGTCCTTTACCAGCCAGTTGTGCTTGGTGCAGGCGCGGGTGATGCCCACGGTGTCGGCCTCCTGAAAGGCGTCGGTGCCGATCATGAAAGTGGGGACTTGCCCGGTCAGCACGACGAGCGGGATCGAATCCAGCAGCGCATCGGTGATGCCAGTGACGGCATTCGTCGCGCCGGGGCCCGATGTCACCAGAACAACGCCGGGCTTGCCGGTGGAGCGGGCATAGCCTTCCGCCGCATGGACCGCGCCCTGTTCGTGGCGCACCAGAATGTGGCGAATGTCGTTTTGCAGGAAGATCTCGTCATAAATCGGTAGCACAGCGCCGCCGGGATAGCCGAATACCGTGTCCACACCCTGATCCTTCAGGGCCTGAACCACCATTTTCGCTCCGGTCATCTGACGTTTCATCTCTTTGCTCCGTGCTTTGTCGCGTCTGTTATCCGCTTGCGTCAGCCAAAAAAAAGCCCCCGGTGGATCCGAGGGCGCATGGGGTACCGTTATGGTGTCCGTCACCGGCCCATGCGCCATTTCCCTACAGTTACGACGATGCCGCTCATGCGAAGGCTCCTTAGTTCGTGCGCGGGACATTAGGGGGGGGGGCTGGGGGCGTCAATGGCAAAACCGGGAAGAAAACAACTTCGGAGGCAGTTTTTCTTTCCGAAAATTGCGCCGCGCTGGGGTGAGCGGTATTTTCGGGAAAGTGAACCCTAGGGAAGGCGGTGTAGGGCTGCGGTGCAGCACCCGGCCTTCGTGAAGGCGATTCCCCGGGGCGGGGCGTGGGCCTGATCTGGACCTGGCCTTGATCTGACTGTGGTTAGCCCCGGCGCCCGATCCGTGCCTTATTTTCGCCAACCGCCGACTCAACGCATGAGCTGGCTGGCTTTCCCGTGGTGGCTCAAGGGGTTGAGAGGGGCGATTCTGCTCGTGAGAGGCGGATTCGGGCGCTCGGATGGCTCTCTTTATGGTTGTGGCCGCCACAGTCGTGGCGAAGGCAGGGAAAAAAAGAGCCCAATATGTCTTAAAAACGATCAAAAAGAGACATTTCACGATTTTGCCACATTTGAGCATGAATCCTGCCCAAATTGGCGGGAAATCTTCAATCTATCGACACAATACAATATCTGCTGAGTGACCCATGAAACAGCTGCCAAAGAGGGCTCACAGTAAACACGCAAAAGGTGATGCGGGCTGCCACCCGGTCAATACAACCGACAGGAGAAACCGGCTCACCAAAGTACCCGGCTCGGAAATCGAGCGGATTTTCCAGTACAGCGTCCGTCTGCACGCTTTCAACAACCATACCGGCTAACCGCTCGCTGCACCGAGACGCCGGACCACACCTGGGAGACCGACCATGCACACATCCATCCGCCATGCCGCGAACTGCAACGCCCAACCGCTTGCCGCCCGCGCCGCGAACATCGTTTCGATGAACGATTTCCGCCACCGCACCCGCGTCCGCCGCACCGTGAACGGCGTGTTCTTCAGCACCGACGTGCTGCTGACGAAAGGGGAGGTGGCCTGATGAAAATCTACATGCGCCCCGCGAAATCCGCCATCGGCCAGCCGGCCGCCGTTTCCCTCCTTGAGAAGGCCCGCGAGAACCGCGTTGCCGCGCTGGCGGTGCTTCGCACGAGCCGGTCGGTTTCCCCAGCTGCGCTCAGTTCCCGCGAACGCCGGGCGGGCCTCGACGCTCCGCTGCTGTTCGTTTCCAACCGTAACACGGCCCCCGCGAACAGCGATCGGGAGGTGTGCCCGGAGATGTCGAGGTCCGCTGCCTGATCTTTGGTCCTTCGCGACCGTTTCACAAACTGGCACCCCTTTTCGGGGTGCCTTTTTTGTGCGCACAGGAGTCCCGCGGGGCTTGCGCCCCGCACGCAGGTTTTGGCAGGGCTCTGTCCCGCACACAGATACGAGCGGGGCTCTGCCCCGCACCCCGGGATATTTCCGGTCAGAAGAAAAGCGTGCGCGCGCTTTGCTGACAGGGGGTGGCAGGAGGGGGTGGGATTTTTCTTGCTTTGTGTGGGCGCGCGTCGGATAGGGCGGCATGTTTCGCAACCGCGCCATTGTTTTCATTCTTCTGACACTGATGATCGATGCGATCGGCATCGGCATCGTCTTCCCGATCATGCCCGAGCTGATGGACCGCGTTGGCGCAGGTGGCAGTGGGCAAGGGGCCTTCTGGGGCGGGATCCTGATGGCGGCCTACGCGGGGGCGCTGTTTTTGTGCGGGCCGATCGTGGGAGGGATTTCGGATGCCATCGGGCGGCGGCCGATCCTGATCGCGGCACTGGTGATGCTGGCGGTGGACTATGTGATCATGGCGCTGGCGGGCAGTTTCTGGCTTTTGCTCGTGGGGCGCACGCTCGCGGGGCTGGCAGGCGCGACCTATATCACCGCCACCGCCTATATCGCCGATATTTCCGCGCCCGAGGAGAAGGCGGCGAATTTCGGGCTGATCGGGGCGGCTTTCGGGATCGGGTTCGTGCTGGGGCCGGCGCTTGGCGGGCTGGCGGCGCAAATCAGCCTGACCGCGCCTTTCTGGATCGCCGCCGCGCTTTCGGCGTTGAACGCGCTTTTAGGCGTATTTGTGCTGCCCGAAAGCCTGCCGCCGGAGCGCCGCCGCCGTTTTGGCCGGGGCGATCTGAACCCTTTCGCGGCGATCTTTAAGGCGTTCCGGATGCCGGGGCTTGCGGTGCCCTTGCTCTGCATCTTCATCTTCGAATTTGCCAATATGGTCTACCCGACGCTCTGGGCCTTCTGGACGCGGGAGATCTTCGGCTGGTCGACGCTTTACATTGGCCTGTCGCTGGCGGGCTATGGTGTGTTGCTGGCGATGGTGCAGGGCGGGCTTTTGCCGGTGCTGATCCGCTTGATGGGTGATTTCCGCACGCTCAGCCTTGGGATGGGCGCAGCGCTTCTGGGCATGGTGGGCTTTGGCTTCACCGAGACCGTGACCGCGCTGGTGATCTTCCTGCTGCTCGCCGCTTTGTCGGATCTGGTGCCGGCCTTGCTGACGGCCATGGCCTCCAACCAGGTGGAGGAAGACCGACAGGGGGTGGTGCAGGGGGTGATCGCCTCGCTCTCCTCGGTGGCGGCCGTGGTGGCGCCGCTGGTAATGACAGGGCTGTTTCGCGTCGGGGTGGACGAGAATGGCCCCTATCTGCCCGGCGGCCCCTTCCTGTTTTCCGCCGTGCTCGTGGTGGCGATGCTGCCGCTCGTTTGGCGGCTGCGGGGGCATGGCACCTCTTGAAGGTGTTTAAACCAGGAGCTCCTCGGCCAGTAGCGAGGGGCGGAAGGCGGATTTCGGTTTCAGTCTGAACCCGGCAGACAGCTCTGACGCCGCCAGAATCCTGTCGGCCCGGAACAGCCGTGGGGCCGCGCGCAGGTGATCGAAGGCGACCACATACCAGGCCGGATAGGTGAGCAGCAGGTAATGGGGCTCGATCACGCGCACCGTTTCGGTGCCGTCTTCGCGCCTGTAGCGGATCTCGAGCTGCCGCTGCGCAATGAAGGCCCGGTGCAGGTTCTGCACCACGCGCTCGGCCGGGCGGGCGTGGCCGGATTGCACCATAGGCGAGGCCGTCTGCCCGATCAGGATTCGCGATTTCAATCTCTCCACCCGGTGGCGCATGTCCGGTGAGAAGGAGGCCACCAGCTGCCGCCGCACCGCGCCGAGGCGTGCGAGGAAGAGGGGCGAATCCATCTTCTCGGCCACGGCAATGCTGATCAGCAGATCGACCGCCTCGTCATACTGCAGGGTCAGCCGCCCCACGCCCCAGTGACGATCCAGCCGCACGCCGCCGCCCCGGCCCCGATCCGCGTCGATCTGCAGGCCCTGTTCGCGCATCAGCGCCAGATCGCGCGCGATGGTGCGCGGGCTGACGGCGAACTGCCGGGCCAGATCGGCAACGGTGCAGGGCGTGCCCTGCTTGAGCAGGACGGCGATGGCCTCCAGCCGCTGCAGGCGGGAGAGGGTATCTGAGCGGGGCATTTATTAAATAAGCCACAAAATGGCAGCTTTATCCATAGAAACGGGGCAGGGCGGGCACAGCCGCCTTTCAGAAAACAAGACCAGGAGCTTTTGCCATGATGTTGAACTACGCGGTTTTCGGAACCGACGATCTTGCCGCCGCCGGAGCCTTCTATGACGCGCTGTTTGAGGGCGAGGGCCTGAGCCGCCTCATGCCGTCGGAGCGGATGATCTACTGGCTGGGCGAAGGGTTTGCCTTTGCCGTGGCGCGGCCCTTTGACGGGGCAGCGGCCAGCAATGGAAATGGCACGATGATCGGCTTCGCGCTGGACAGCGAGGCGAAGGTTCGGCTGCTGCATGGCCGTGCACTGGAATTGGGTGGCACCTGCGAAGGCGCGCCAGGGCCACGTGGGCCGAAATATTCGGCCTATGTGCGGGATCCTGACGGCAATAAACTGTGTTTTGCCTGCTGAGGCGCGCGCCTAAAGGCTCACGCCGGTGCCCTGCAACATGCCGTGTTCGAGCGCGTAGCGGGTGAGGCCGGCGGTGGAGCTGATGCCGAGCTTGCGCTTGATGTTCTTGCGGTGGGTTTCCACCGTGCGCACCGAGATGTCTAGGGCGAGGGCCACGTCCTTGTTGGATTTGCCCTGCGCCAGCTGCAGCAGGATCGTCTGCTCGCGGCTGGTGAGCGGTTCGCGCCCGTCGGCTGTTTTGGGGGTGAGCGCGGCGTTGGCGCCGGTGCAGAGGTACTGCTCGCCCTCCATCACAGTGTCGATGGCCGTTTTGATTTCCTCGGTGGGCACATCCTTCAGCACGTAGCCGAGCGCGCCGTGGGAGAGCGCGGTGGAAATATACTCGGCGCTGTCATGCATCGACAGGATCAGGATGCGGGTTTCGGGACGCTTTTCGAGGATGATCTCGGTGGCCGAGAGCCCGTTCACCAGCGGCATGTTCAGATCCAGCAGCATCACGTCCGGCGCCAGCGCCACGACACTGTCGATCGCCTCCTGCCCGTTGGTGAGCGTGCCCACGATCTCGATATCGTCGTAGGTTTCGAGAATGGCCTGAATGCCTTCGGTGACCATCGGGTGATCGTCCACGATCACGACACGGGTTTTCGTCATGCGGTTTCTTTCGTGTTCTTGCCTTCGGGCGGCAGCAGGTGGCTGAGCGGCACCTGCGCCTCGATGACGGTGCCGGAGCGGCTGGAGAGCACGCGGAGGCTGCCGTCGAGCTGTTCGATCCGTTCCATCATGTTGCGCAGGCCGAGCCCCTCCACGGGCTGGCTGCGGCCACGGGTCTGCGGGATGCCGCGGCCATTGTCCTGTATGCGCATCGTCGCACCGCGGGTGTGGCCGGAGAGCTTGATCGAGACCTTGTCGGCCTCGGCGTGGCGCTCGATGTTGGTGAGCGCCTCCTGCGCGATGCGGTAGAGCGCGATCTTGGCGTCCTGATCGAGCCGGTTGCGGAAGACGACGGTTTCCAGCTCGGTTTCGATGCCGGTGCGCTTGCTGAATTCCTCGGTCAGCGACTGCAGGGCCGGGCCGAGGCCCAGATCGTCGAGCACGCCGGGGCGCAGATCGCGGCTGATGCGGCGCACTTCCTGAATGGCGCCGTTGAGATGGTCGATCCCCTTGTCGAGGCTTTCGGGGGCGCGCGCATCAGCAGTGGCGAAGCGGCGGCGGGCCAGTTCCAGCGCATAGCGCACGCCGACAAGGATCTGGCTGATGGAATCGTGCAGCTCGCGCGCCACGCGGCCGCGTTCCTCTTCCTGCGTGTCGAAGATGCGCTGGGTCAGTTCCTTGAGCTTGGCATCGGCCAGACGGCGTTCGCGGATGTTGATCATCATGCCCGAAAGGAACACCATGAACAGGGCCGAAAGCGTGATGGCCACGATATAGACGAAAGTGCGCTGCACGCGTGCTTCCACATCGGCGCGGGCTATGGCCGTGGTTTCGAGAACATCGTCTATGAAAATGCCGGTGCCCACCGCCCACTGCCAATCCTGCAGGCCAACGACATAGGCGACCATGCGCGCGGTTTCGCGGGTGGAGGGCTTGGGCCAGTCGAAACTGTGGTAGCCCGCGCCCGAGCGCGCGATGCGGATCAGCTCGTCGGTGATCGGCACGCCGTTCAGATCTTTCAGCCCCGTCCAGTTCTTGCCGATCAGATAGGTCTGGCGCGGCGAGACGAGATTGTTGCCGTCGTAGTCAAAAACGAAGAAATAGCCGTCCTGCCCGTAGGTCATCGCCGAGAGGATCTGCGTCACGAGAAGCTTGGCCTCTTCGTCGTCAGGCAGGGCGCGGCCGTAGATGTTGAAAAAGGCCGTGCGCGCGATGGCGATGTAATTCTCAAGCTCGGCCTTTTTAGCCGCGATCATATGCTCTTCGAGGGCGGCGATTTCGCGGTCGGCCAATGCGCGGGACTGATGCGCGACCAGAAGCGCGATGGCCGCCGCCGCCAGCACGAGCGGCACCGTGGCCAGAAGAAAGATCTTCTGCCCGTAGTTCAGCTTGAACCTGCTCCAGATGGATCCGTCAGCCGCTGCCAAAACGTGATTCTTCCCCGCGCTCCCCTCGGTGCCCGAAAGCATGGGGGCTGGAGCGCGCGGCGTCAATTCTTCGGGTTTTTGCCAAAACTACGGGCTTTTGGGTAGGCAGGCTTGCGCAAAAAACCGGCGCTCTGCGTAAGAGTGGGTATTCCCGTAGGTCACGCGCCCCGCTAGGCTCCGCCACACTGGAAACGATCCGCCCGGGCCCGAACAGCCGGGGCAATCAATCTTTGGGAGGTTAACATATGGATCGTCGTTCTTTTCTGAAAACCAGCGCACTGGGTGGCACCGCTGCCGCCGCTGCAACGCTGGCCGCTCCGGCCTACGCCCAGGGCAAGCGCAAGCTCACGATGGTCACGTCCTGGCCGCGCGGCTTTGCCGGTCTGGCCGATGCTGCTGACAAAACGGCTGAAAATATCAACATGATCTCCGGCGACACGCTGGAAGTCGAAGTCAAGCACGCCGGCGAGCTTGTTGGCGCTTTCGAAGTGTTCGACGCCGTGACCGCCGGTCAGGCCGACATGTATCACGCTGCTGACTACTACTTCGTCAACCAGCACCCCGCCTGGGCGTTCTACACCGGCGTTCCTTTCGGCATGACCGCGCTGGAGCAGAACAACTGGTACTACCACGATGGTGGTATGGAGCGTCACCACGCGCTCGGTGAAATCTTCGGGCTGAAATCCTTCCTCGCAGGCAACACCGGCTCGCAGGCCGGTGGCTGGTTCCGCAAGGAAATCGCAGGCCCCGAAGACTTCCAGGGCCTGAAGTTCCGTATGCCGGGCCTCGGTGGTAAAGCTCTGGGCTACATGGGTGCGTCCATCCAGAACCTTCCGGGCGGCGAGATCTACCAAGCGCTGGCCGCTGGTGCCATCGACGGCACCGAGTGGGTTGGCCCGTGGTCCGACGAGAAGGTCGGCTTCCAGGAAATCACCAAGTTCTACTACACCGCTGGTTTCCATGAGCCATCTGCTGGCCTCTCCGTGGCCACCAACCTCGAAGTGTTCAACGACCTGACGCCGGCCCAGCAAAAAGCGATCGAGATCGGTGCTGGCCACGCCAACGTCTGGAACCTGAGCCAATACCAGATGAACAACGGTGCTGCTCTGCAACGCCTTGCCTCCTCCGGTGTGAAGGTTCTGGAGTTCCCGGATTCTGTCTGGGATGCCTTCGGCGCCGCGTCTGCTCAGGTCTATGACGAGTTCATGGGCGACGACATCTTCAAGGAAACCTACGACCACTACATGGCATCGATGAAAGCGTCCTCCGGCTGGATCGCGCAGTCCTCGACCGCCTACGTGGCGCAGCGCGACCGCGTTCTGGGCTAAGGCATCGCCTTTTCACTTTGAAACGGCGTGGCTCCCCGGTGCAAACCGGGGAGCCTCCACAAAAATCTGACCGGGCCTGCGGCCAGGGGTCAGTCATCGGGACATGGGGGGAGACATGCTGGACGGCATTCTCTGGTTCTTTCAAAACATTCTGACAGCGTTCTACAATTTCGGCTATGCCGTGACCCATCCCGGGATGTGGCTCGACTGGTCGAACAATGAATCGCTCATCCGCTTCGTCTATTACGGCGGCTCGATCGAATTCTTCTTCGTGGTGTTCACGGCCTTCCTCCTGCTGACAGCGGTCGGCATGTGGAAGAACAGCATCCTCTGGGGCACTGTCCGGGTGCTTGAAGGGCTCGCCAATGGCCTTGGGCGCTTCTTCGCCTGGGCCGGCCTGCTGATGGTGCTGCAGCAGTTCGTGATCGTCTTCGTACAACGGATCTTCGCGCAATCCGAACTGGGCTTCGGCTTCGGAACGGTCTTCTCGTTCGACCTGAGCTGGTGGGCCGAGGGGCTGAAGTTCTACAATGCGCTGATCGTGACGTTGTGCTGTACCTACACCTTCGTGCAAGGCGGCCACGTGCGCGTGGATCTTGTCTATTCCGCGGTGCGCTTCCGCACGAAGCGGATGATCGACATGATCGGCTCGCTCATTTTCATGATGCCTTTCGCTGTCCTGACGTGGATGTACGGCTGGTATTTCATGTGGCGTCACCTGATCACGCCCAAGGTCTCGGCCAGCGACCAGCTCGACATGATGCTGCGCAAGTCCAAGATCGTGAAGTGGAACGTGGAAACCATCGGCTTCTCGCCGAACGGCTTCAACGCCTACTTCCTGTTCAAGCTGCTCCTGGTGGCATTCGCGGGCCTCGTCTTCCTGCATTCGATCGCCTTCTTCTACCGCTCCTACCTTGAGTGGAAAGAAGGGCCCGAAAGCGAAGGCAAATTCCTGGACAAGGACGATCTTGGCGATCCTGACGCCGAGCTCGTTGCTGAAATCCACTAAGATAATAGGGACAGACTCTTATGTTTTTCGGACTTGATGGCGTCGAAGTCGGCCTGATCATCGTCTTCCTCTGTCTCTTCGGAGGCATCCTGACCGGTTTCCCGGTGGCCTTTGCCATCGCGGGGGCGGCGGTGATGTCGTTCGCGATCATCGCCGCGCTGGATAGCGCTGGACTGCTCATTCACTATGCCGTGGACACCGGTTCCGATGCCTATCGGGCCCTGACGGCCACAGGCGTTCACCCGGACAAGATATCGATATTCCGATATCCCGAATTGCCCACCTACGGGGAATCCGTGTTCCCGCAGGGCTGGGAAGTGGCCGTGGACCGCAACGTCTCCTTCATCGTTAACCGGATGAACGAGCGCGTTCTGGCCGGGCAATCCATCGAAACCCTGCTGGCCGTGCTGATGTTCGTGCTGATGGGGATCACGCTGGAGCGCTCCAAGATCGCCAACGATCTTCTCACCACGATGGCGCGGGTCTTCGGCCCGCTGCCGGGCGGCCTTGCCGTGTCGGTTGTGGTCGTGGGCGCGTTCCTTGCCGCTTCCACCGGTATCGTCGGCGCGACCGTTGTGACGATGGGGCTGCTGTCGCTGCCCACCATGCTGCGCAACAACTACAGCCCCGAACTGGCAACAGGTGTGATCGCGGCTTCCGGCACGCTGGGGCAGATCATTCCGCCCTCGATCGTGATCGTTCTGCTGGGTACGCTGGCCGGGGATCTCTACTCTGCCGCGCAGGAGCAACGCGCCTCCGTGGCGGGCTGTACCGACGCGCTGACCTACCTCGGCGAAGCCGCGGTGGTTTCGGTCGGGACTTTGTTCCAGGCCGCGATCCTGCCGGGCATCCTGCTGGCGGTTCTCTACGGTCTTTATGCCTTCGGCTACGCCATGCTGAAGCCGCATAAGGCACCCCCGATCCAGTTCGAGGATTCCGTGGGCGAGGTCATCACCAAGCGTGACGGCCTGACCTGGCTGCTGGTGGTTCCGGCGCTGCTGATCGGCGGCACCATTCTGGCCTCCAGCGTCAACGTGGTCGGCAGCCAGTCGGTCATCGTGGACAGCTACTCCGATGCCGGGGCAAGCGCGGATCTGCGCACCAACGTGAGCGATCAGTGTAAAGCCTCGATGATCGAGCTGCATGGTCAGGAGCGGTGGGATGCTGCCGTTGCCCAGCAGGCCGAGATCGAAGCCGCTGGCGGGGCCGCAGCAAGCGAGCGCCTGACACCGGAACAAATCGTCGAGGCGCGTGCCGCGCTGGTTGCTGCGGCTGCCCCGATCGGCACCGGTGTTGCCGTTGGCTTCCTGCTGCTGGCGCTGGTTCTGACCACGGCGCGCGGTGTCGCTCCGAGTGCGGATCCGAAACCGCTGCTGATCGGCTTTGCCGGGATCGTGGCAGCGCTGCTGGTGGATGTGCTGTTCATCGGCCCGCTCACCACCTCCGGCACCACCTTCGTGCTGCTGCTGCCTCCGCTGCTTGTTGTCCTTTGGGCCTGCAAATACGCAATGGGGCTTTTGGGGCAAAACGATCTGCTGCGCGTGGTCTTCCCGCCGCTGGTTCTGATCGTGGCGGTTCTGGGCTCGATCCTCGGGGGCATCACCAACCCGACGCCGGCAGCGGCACTGGGGGCTGGTGGCGCGCTGATGCTGGCGGCCTTCCGCAAGCTTCAAGAGGAAGGCACCGGCGGCAAGATTGTGATCCAGGCGGCTTTCGCCATCGTGATCATGATCCTCGTCGGCATCAACTTCGACCTGCGGATCCACCGCGGCGACGTGCCCGCACAGGATTGGATCGCCTATGTCGTGGCGCAGGGGGCTTACCTCTACGCGATGTTCGGTGTGCTCTTCTCCTGCTGGGTTCTGTTCCGCCGGGGTGTTCTAAGCCCGGTTGTCCGGGAAACGGCGAAGGTGACGAGCATGGTCTTCACCATCCTGATCGGCAGCCAGCTGCTGAACCTGGTGGTGATTTCCTTCGGGGGTGAACACTACATCCAGGAATTCCTGCGCAGCTTCGACAGCGAGGTGAAGGTTTTCCTGATCGTGATGCTGGTGCTCTTTATCCTCGGCTTCGTGCTGGACTTCCTCGAGATCATCTACATCGTCATCCCGATTGTCGGCCCCGTGATCTACGGCGGCACGATGGATCCGAAATGGGTGACGATCATGATCGCGGTGAACCTGCAGACCTCCTTCCTGACACCGCCCTTCGGCTTTGCGCTCTTCTACCTGAGGGGCGTGGCACCGAAGGAGGTCACTACGGGCCACATCTACCGTGGTGTGATACCCTTCGTGCTGATCCAGGTGGCCGGTCTGGCGCTGCTCTGGGCCTTCCCCTCGGTGGTGACGATCCTGCCTAACCTGATCGGGCATTGAGGCAGGCCATCAAAGAAGTGAGAAACGCCCCGGAGAGATCCGGGGCGTTTCTTTTTTGTGCGTTGTTCTGCAGCGCTGAGCGTCCGCCCGGGGTGGGCGCGTACCTGCCACTGGCGTGGCAGGTGAAAAATTCTCAGCCCGCGTTCTCCACGATCAGCGCGATGCCCTGACCGCCGCCGATGCACATGGTGGCCGCGCCGTAGCGCCCGCCGGTGCGTTTCAGTTCGTACAGAAGCTTGGTGGCGATGATCGCGCCGGAAGCGCCCACCGGATGGCCAAGCGCCACGGCCCCGCCGTTGGGGTTCACCTTGGCGGGATCGAGCCCAAGCTGCTGGCTCACCGCGCAGGCCTGCGCCGCGAAGGCCTCGTTGCTTTCCACAACGTCCAGATCATCCGCCGTGATCCCGGCGCGTTTCATCGCGTTTTCCATCGCCGGCACCGGGCCCATGCCCATGATCTTCGGGTCCACGCCCGCATGGCCGTAGGACACCACCCGCGCCAGCGGTGCGAGCCCGCGCGCCTTGGCTTCGCTTTCAGCCATAAGCACCAGCGAGGCCGACCCGTCGTTGATGCCCGAGGCGTTGCCCGCTGTCACAGAGCCGTCCTTCTTGAAGACCGGGCGCAGCTTTTCCATGTCGGCAAGCGTCGCGTTGGGGCGCACGTGCTCGTCGGTGTCAAACACCACCTCCTGACGGCGCTCCATCACGGTGACGGGCACGATCTGATCCTTGAAATACCCGGCTTCAATCGCGGCCGCCGCCCGGCGGTGGCTTTCCAGCGCGAAGGCATCCTGCGCGGCGCGGTCGATGCCGAATTGCTCCGAGATGTTCTCTGCCGTGATCCCCATGTGGCCGTGGCCGAAGGGATCGTGCAGCGCGGCCGTCATCATGTCGATTGCGCCGGTATCGCCCATCTTCTGGCCCCAGCGCGCCGCCGGCATCAGGTAGCCCGCGCGGCTCATGCTCTCGGTGCCGCCCGCCAGCGCGATCTTCGCATCGCCCAGCATCAGCACCTGAATGGCCGAGACAATGGCCTGCAGGCCCGAGCCGCAAAGCCGGTTCACAGTCAGCGCCGGGCTGCCTTCAGGCACGCCCGCGGCCATGGCGACGGTGCGCGAGACATACATGTCGCGCGCTTCGGTGTGAATGACATTGCCGTAGAAGGCCTGCTCCACCGCATCGGCGGTGATGCCTGCACGCTCGATGGCGGCCTTGGCCGTGGTCGCGCCAAGATCGGTGGGGGTGAGCGATTTCAGCGATCCGCCGAAGCCGCCAATGGCCGTGCGCGCCGCGCTGACAATGACAACGGGTTCCATGGTGTGTCTCCTCAAGACGTAAGCTCTCAGGCGCAACTATGCCGTGCGGTGGGGCGCGGCGGAAAGGGGGGCAGGGGTGTGACCTGACGTAGCTTGCGCGGAAATCTGCCGCGCGCGGCTAGATCAGTTGCAGCAGATCCCAGCGGTTGCCGAAGGGATCGCGCCAGACAGCGACGGTGCCATAGGGCTCATGGCGGGGGGCTTCCTCGAAGATCACCCCGGCGGCCAGCATTGCCGCGTGATCGGCGGCGAAATCGTCCGTATGCAGGAAGAGAAACACACGACCGCCCGTCTGGTTGCCGATGGCGGCCTGCTGCGCTGCGCCATCGGCCTTGGCCAGCAGAAGCGCGCTGCCGCCCTCGCCCGGCGGGGCCACCAGAACCCAGCGCTTGCCCGCGCCCTGATCCTCATCCGCGAGCAGCGTGAAGCCAAGCCGGCCCACGTAGAAATCGATGCCTGCGTCGTAATCGGGAACAACCAGCGCCAGCGCGCCGATGCGGGTGAGCATGGCTCAGCCCTTGGTGCGGAAGGTGTCGGGCAGGGAGATGCGCGCCACTTGCTCTGCGATGGGGTCGACGGAGAGCGGATGCGTGTCGGCGGCGTAGTCCTCGGGGTTGCCGATGTCCTGCCAGGCGCCGTCGCGGTAGACTTCCAGCGCGCCGAAGCTGGCCTTGTAGCCCATCTTCGGACTGCCGGGCACCCAATAGCCGAGGTAGACGTAAGGCAGCCCCGCCTGCCGGGCGATCTCCACGTGATCGAGGATGATATGCGTGCCGAAGCTGCGGTGCGCTTTCTTGGGGTCGTAGAAGGAATAGACCATCGACAGCCCGTCATCGAGCACGTCCGTCAGGCAGACACCTTTCAGATCGTCGGCCCCATCCCGGTATTCCACCACGCGCGAACGGATCGGGGTTTCCTCGATCATCGCGGCGAACTCGAAGATGTCCATATCGGCCATGCCACCATCGGCGTGGCGGCTGTCCAGATAGCGGCGGAAGAGGGCGAATTGATCTTCCGTGGCCCAGGGCGAATTGGCGGAGCGCTCCAGATCGTTGTTGCGCTTGAGCGTGCGGCGCTGGCTGCGGGAGGGGGTGAAATCCGCCACCCGGATCCGGGCCGACAGGCAGGCCACGCAATCGGCGCAGGAGGGGCGATAGAGCACGTTCTGGGAGCGGCGAAACCCTTGTTTGGAGAGCGCATCGTTCAGCGTCTCTGCGGTTTCACCCTGCAAAGCCGTGAACAGCTTCCGCTCCATGCGCCCTTCGAGATAGGGGCAGGGCTGCGGCGCCGTGACGTAGAACTGAGGAGCAAGCGGTAATGTGTGGCGCATAGGTCCGGTGCAATGTTCGGTTGCGGTGAGCCTAGCAATGGATTGGGAAAAGGAAAAGCCCCCAGCTTTGGGGGCTACGCCACGGCGGGCAGATCCCGTCCGCGGGTGGGGGCAAAGCCCCCGCCCGAGGGGGCGGACGGGGGCTGCCCGGCGTGCCGCCGGGCGGTCCTATTTGGTAAGGCTGTGCCCTAAAACCGCGCCGCCTTGTTCACGGCAGCCGTGCCGAGCAGCATATCCGTCAGGCCCTGACGGCGGCGGCTGGTGAGCATCAGCACGATGGAGATCACTTGCGGAAACACCATCGACATGGAGACCAGATAACCGACCGTGTGCAGCAGCGCCGTGGCGGTGTCGAAGGTTTCGCCCCGGTGGGTGCGAAACTCGATCGAGACAATGCGCATCCCTGGCGTGGCCGAATGGCGCGCGATGGAGACGGTGCGGTAGATCAGGCTCACACCCAGCACCAGCGCAGGCAGGAAGAAGAGCGCGGTGAAGGCGGTGAAGGGCACGATCACGGCGGTGATCAGCAGGATGAACACCGTATCGATCAGCCAGGCGAAGAACCGCTTCGCGGCGACGTCCTGATAGAATTCGGCGTGGGAGTCGGGGTCGGGAAGGCCCCAGAGCGGCTCGGTCATACTCATACCATAAGGTCCGGTGGAAAAAGGGTAGGGAAAAAGGGGGAGGAGTGGCCGCCTTGGCCCCCGATTGCGCGGGGGCCGGGCGGTGCCGGGATAAGGCCGGGGATCGGGCCTTGGGGGCCGGGGCTTAGGCCTCGACGGTCTTGTCTTCGTCTTCGTCTTTCACTTCCTTGGCCCGCTTGGCGCGGTCGTCCATGAACTGGTCGAACTCGGCCTTGTCCTTGGCTTCGCGCAGGCGTTGCAGGAAGGCCTCAAAGGCGTCCTGCTCTTCCTCAAGGCGGCGCAGGGTTTCAGCCTTGTAGCTGTCGAACGCCATGTTGCCGGAGGTGCGGAAGGAATGGCGGGATTTGTAGGTGGCGCGCTTGGATGCGCATTTGCCGGAAAACATGCGTTTGCTCCAGATCATGTAAGCGAGAAGGGCGAGGCCGACGGGCCAGAAGAAGATGAAGCCAAGAACCATTGCGGCGATCCAGGCCCCTTTTCCGCGCTCGTCAAGCCAGGTTTCGGCCTGCGAGGGCCAGGTGGCGACGCTACTCATTTCGTTTTCTCCAGGTTGCTGTTTTAATGTGAATGTCTTTCACATGGATACAGATTGGCATCGGCGGCCCTTGGGTCAAGAGGGTATGTGAATGTTTTTTACATTAATCGATTTATTGATTTTATTTCAGCGCTTTAGTCGGAAAATTCTTTCTGAGAGGCAGGCGCTGATCCGGGCGCAGCCCCACGCAAAGCCGGGCGTTTGACGCCAAAAACCCGCCCGCGCAACGTGCCGCAGGGCCAGCGTGCGGCAATCCTGTTGCGCTTTTGCGGGTTTTGCGCACAGGCTGGCGCATGGAATTCACACGCCTCATGTCCCGCTGCCCGCTGCCCTATGACTCCGACCGGGGAGCCGAGGGCCGCGCGCTCTTCTCACAGATCGCGGGCCCCACGGCCGACCTGCTGGAAGGCACCGCAGGTTGCAGCCCCTACCTTCTGGGCCTGATGCAGAAGGAGGCCGGCTGGCTGCCTTCGGCTCTGGAGCAAGCGCCCGAGGATGCGCTGGCGGGCGTGATGGCAGAGGTCCGCGCCGCTGCCGATGGCGATCTGGAGACCGTGCTGCGGCAGGGCAAGCGCCGGGTCGCGCTGCTGGCGGCGCTGGCTGATCTGTCCGGTGTCTGGCCGCTGCTGGAGGTCACCGGCGCGCTCACCGATTTCGCCGATCTGGCGGTGGATCGCGCCATGAAAGCCGCGCTCGCGCGCGAAATCCGGCGCGGCAAGCTGCCCGGCGCAACGGAAAAGGATCTGGCGACCGGCGCGGGCATGGTGGCTTTGGCGATGGGCAAAATGGGGGCAGGGGAGCTGAACTACTCCTCCGACATCGATCTGATCTGCCTCTTTGACGAAAGCCGTTTTGCGCCCGAGGATTACCACGAGGCCCGCACCTCCTTCATCCGCGCCACCCGCGCCATGGCCAAGATGCTGAGCGATATGACGGCGGAAGGCTACGTGTTCCGCACGGATCTGCGCCTGCGGCCCGATCCGTCTGTCACGCCGGTCTGCCTGTCGATGGAAGCGGCGGAGCGCTACTATGAGAGCGTGGGCCGCACATGGGAGCGCGCCGCCCATATCAAGGCGCGGCCCTGCGCCGGGGATCTGGCCGCCGGGGCGCGCTACCTCAAGATGCTCACGCCTTTCGTCTGGCGTAAACATCTGGATTTCGCCGCCATCGAGGACGCCCACGACATGCGCTTGCGCATTCGTGATCATAAAGGCTTCCACGGGCCGATCGTGCTGGAAGGGCACAATATGAAGCTCGGGCGCGGCGGGATCCGCGAGATCGAGTTCTTCACCCAGACGCGCCAGATCATCGCCGGCGGGCGCGATCCGGAGCTGCGCCAGCGCGAGACGCTGCCTGCGCTGCAGGCCCTCGCCGAAAAGGGCTGGGTGCCTGAGGATGTTCGCGCAAGCCTCACGGATCATTACCTTTTCCATCGCGAGGTGGAGCACCGCTTGCAGATGGTCAACGACGCACAAACCCATGATCTGCCGAAATCGCCGGATGGCTTTGACCGGCTCGCGGCCTTCATGGGCCGCACGGATGTGGGCGCTTTGCGCGCCGAGATCACAGAGCGGCTGGAGCAGGTGCACAGCCTGACGGAAGGCTTCTTTGCGCCTGACGCACCCGGAGCCGCGCCTGCGGCTGATGCGATCTCGGCCAGTAGCGAAGCCGTGGTGGATCGCTGGTGGACCTATCCCGCCCTGCGCACCGAACGCGCCCAGCGGATCTTCAAACGCCTGCGGCCCGAAATCCTGCGCCGCCTTGCGCGGGCCGCGCGCCCCGAGGAGGCCGTGATCCATTTTGACGGCTTTCTCAAGGGCTTGCCGGCGGGTGTTCAACTCTTTTCCATGTTCGAGGCCAACCCGCAGCTGATCGAGCTGATCGTGGACATCGCCACCAGCGCCCCGGAACTGGCGCAGCATCTTGGGCGCAATTCGCAGGTTCTGGATGCGGTGATCGCGGGCGATTTCTTCACCGACTGGCCGGGGCTCAAGCCGCTTGTCGCCGATCTGGCGGAGCGGCTGGCGGGCTTGCCGGACTACGAGGCGCGGCTTGACGGCGCGCGGCGCTGGCAGCGGGAATGGCATTTCCGCATCGGCGTGCATCACCTGCGCGGGCTGATCGGCGCGGAAGAGGCCGGTGCGGAATATGCCCAGCTGGCCGAGGCCACCCTGCGCGCCCTTTCGCCCCATATCGTGGCGGAGTTTGCCCGCAAGCATGGCCCGATGCCGGGGCGCGGCGCGGTGGTGCTGGGCATGGGCTCTCTCGGCGCGGCCCGGCTGCATTCGCGCTCCGATCTGGATCTGATCGTGATCTATGATGCGCAAGGGGTGGAGAGCTCCGCGGGCAAGCGTCCGCTGGCAACGCGGCCTTATTTCGCGCGGCTCACGCAGGCCTTCGTCACGGCGCTTTCGGCGCAGATGGCGGAAGGACGGCTCTACGAGGTCGATATGCGGCTGCGGCCCTCGGGGCGTCAGGGGCCGGTGGCGACGGCGTTGCAATCCTTTCAGAACTATCAGGAAAACGAGGCCTGGGTCTGGGAGCATCTGGCGCTCACCCGGGCGCGCGCGGTGGCCGGGGATGCAGGGCTTGCCGCCGATATTGACACTTTCCGGGTGGCGTTCCTGCCACGCGCCGGGGCGGATCGGGCGCGGGTCTTGCGCGAGGTGCAGGAGATGCGCGCGCGGCTGGCCGAGGCCAAGCCTGCAAAAGGGGCCTTTGACGCGAAATCTGGCGCGGGCCGTTTGCAGGACATCGAGCTGACCGCCCAGACCTGCGCCTTGCTCGCGGGCAGCGCGGCGCAGAGCGTGCGTGGCCAGCTTGAGGCAGGTTGCGCGGCCGGGGTGCTTACGCCTGCGCAGGCAAGGGATCTGCTCGCGGCCTATCACCTGATGTGGCACCTGCAGGTGGCGGGCAAGCTGCTCACCGATGGCGCGCTTGAGCCGGAAACGCTGGGCGAGGGGGGACTTGCCTTCCTGCTGCGCGAAACCGGTCAGGAGAGCGCCGTGGCGCTGCAGGCCTCTCTGACGGCGCATTCAGAGCGTGCCAGCGCGGTGACGGAAGCTATATTGCGGCTCAAGTGAACGCAAAGGCCCGCCATGAGCAAATCCAGCTACGACCCGAAAGGGCTGATCTACGAAAGCTACCGCATCGACGGCATCCAGATCGGCGAGTGCCGGTCGATTTTTCTGGATTGGGCGATCAGCCTGCCCGAAGGGGTGGAGGTGCGCGCCGCGCTGACGGCGCTTGTGGCGCTTTACGCCGATGAAACCCCCGATCATCCGATGAGTGCAGTCTTGCGGCAGGGGCTGGAGGCTGCGCCGTCCGGCGGGCGGCGCGGCGGGCGCGCGGGGCGCCTGGCGCATTGAACTGAGGGCAGCGCCCGAACCGGGGCGGAAGCGTAGCGCCCGCTCATGGGGCGGGGCGGGCGCTGCCCGGCGTTGCCGCCGGGCGAAACAGTGCCTTTTACTTGCCGAGCTGCGCGGCTTCGCGCGCCAGCGCTTCGATACCGGCCCAATCGCCTGCCTGTACCTTGTCTTTCGGGGCAACCCAGCTTCCGCCCACGCAATAGGTGTTGGGCAGCGAGAGGTAATCCATCGCGTTTTTCAAGGAGATCCCGCCCGTCGGGCAGAAGGTCACCTGCGGGATCGGCGCGCCGATGCCTTTGAGTGCGGGCGCACCGCCTGCGGCCTCCGCCGGAAAGAACTTCTGCGTGGTGTAGCCGCGCTCCAGCAGGCGCATGGCTTCAGAGGCCGTGGCCGCGCCGGGCAGCAGCGGCAGATCCTCGTCTTCGCAGGCCTGCAGCAGGCGATCCGTCGCGCCCGGAGATACGCCGAAGGTCGCCCCGGCGGCCTTGGCGGCCTTCACGTCGGCCGGGGTCAGCAGCGTGCCTGCACCCACGACGCCACCCGGCACGGCGGCCATGGCGGCGATCACCTCCAGCGCGGCCGGGGTGCGCAGCGTCACTTCCAGCGCGGGCAGACCGCCCGCGATCAGCGCCTCGGCCAGCGGCGCGGCATGGGCCACGTCATCCACCACCAGAACAGGCACCACGGGGGCGAGTTGGCAGACTTCGGCGGCGCGTTTGCTGGCCTCTTGAGGGGTCATGATGTTGGAATCCTTCGCTTCGTTACAGGATGACGGCGGCACCGGTATCGGCGCTGCCCACGGTTTTGCGGAATACATCGAACATTTCGCGCCCGATGCCAAACGCATTTCCGCTCAGATCGGCCTGAACCGGCGTGCGGGTGGCAAAATCCGCTTCCAGCACCTCGATCACGCCTGCATTTGCATCAACGCGCATCAGATCGCCGTCTTGCACGCGGGCCAGCGGCCCACCGGCGGCGGCCTCGGGGCAGACGTGGATGGCGGCAGGCACCTTGCCAGACGCGCCGGACATGCGCCCATCCGTCACCAGCGCCACCTTCAGGCCGCGATCCTGCAGCACCATGAGCGAGGGCGTGAGCCCGTGCAGCTCGGGCATCCCGTTGGCCTGCGGGCCCTGAAAGCGCACGACGACGATGGTGTCCTCGGTGAACTCACCCGCCTTGAAGGCGGCTTTCACGGCCTCCTGCGTGTGGAAGACGCGGGCTTTCGCCTCGATCACGCGCTTGTCCTCGGCGACGGCGGAGATCTTCATGATCCCGTCGCCCAGATTGCCCTTCAGGTGCTTCAGCCCGCCGTTGGGCTGGAACGGATCCTTGCAGGAGCGCAGGATTTTCTCGTTGTGGGAGTGGCCCGCGCCCTCGTCCCAACTGACCTTGCCGCCCACCAGCTTCGGCTCGCGGGTGTAGAGCGCCAGCCCGTCGCCTGCGACGGTGCTGGTGTCGGGGTGCAGCAGGCCCTGATCCAGCAGATCGCCGATCATGTAGCCAAGGCCCCCGGCGGCGTGGAAGTGGTTCACGTCGGCCAGACCGTTGGGATAGACCTTCGCCATCAGGGGCACGACCTGCGAGAGATCGTCGAAATCTTCCAGATCAAGGATGACCCCGGCGGCGCGCGCCATGGCCGGGAGGTGCAGCACGAGGTTGGTGGAGCCGCCGGTGGCCATCAGCCCGACGATGCCGTTCACGAAGGTGCGTTCGTCCAGGATCTCTGAGACCGGGCGGTAATCGTTGCCAAGGGCGGTGATCTCCATCGCGCGCTGCGCGCCGGCGATGGTGAGGGCTTCGCGCAGGGGCGTGTTGGGGTTCACGAAGGAGGCACCCGGCAGGTGCAGCCCCATGAACTCCATCAGCATCTGGTTGGTGTTGGCGGTGCCGTAGAAGGTGCAGGTGCCGGGGCCGTGGTAGGAGGCCATCTCGGCCTCCATCAGCTTGTCGCGGCCGACTTCACCGGTGGCAAAAAGCTTGCGCACTTTCTGCTTCTCGTCATTGGGCAGGCCAGAGACCATCGGCCCAGCTGGCAGGAAGACAGAAGGAATGAAGCCGAAGGTGGCGGCGGCCATGATCAGCCCCGGAACGATCTTGTCGCAAACGCCAAGGAAGACGGCGGCATCAAAGGTGTTGTGGCTCAGGGCGACGCCTGAAGACAGCGCGATAACATCCCGGGAGAACAGGGAAAGTTCCATCCCGGCCTCGCCTTGGGTCACGCCGTCGCACATGGCGGGAACCCCACCGGCAACCTGCGCCGTACCGCCCATCTTGCGGGCGGCGTCCCGGATCAGGGCGGGATAGGTTTCAAAGGGCTGATGCGCCGAAAGCATGTCGTTATAGGCTGTCACGATGCCGAGGTTGGCGGCGCGCCCCTCGGCCAGATCGCCCTTGGCTTCACCCATGGCGGCATAGGCGTGGGCCTGACCGGAGCAGGAGAGATGGGCGCGGCGCGGCCCGGACTCTGCGGCGGCGCGCATGCGCTCCAGATAGGGGCCGCGATAGGGGGCGCTGCGGGCGATGATACGGTCGGTGACCTTGGCGATCGTCGAATCGAGTGGCATGTCTGCTCCTCGCTGGGCTGGCTGAATTTGGCGCTGTCCTAGCACAATCCGTTAGCGCTAACAATCTGATTTGGGTGGCTGACGCCGCGACACTTCCGCCCGGCGCAGGCGGGCTTTTTCCCCGGCCGCGCGCCTCTGAAACCCCTAAAAAACATGGAAAGGTTGAATCAATTGCCCATTTTCGCCGCAATTCAGGAGCATCTTCACCCCTGAAATGAGTGGGACTCCGAAAAAGGAGAAGCAAGATGAACAAGTTGAAACTGACCGCCGCCCTTGGCCTGATCGCCGCGCTTTCGGCCTGCAGCACGCCGCAGGTGGTGTCGCGCTATGCGCCGATCGAAGGGGGGCTCGCTGGCGACTCCGCCGCCGTGGCCGTGCGCCGGGATTACAACATCGTGGACGTGCGCGTGAACGTGCCCCGCGATCTGGAGGTCTCCGAGGCCAACAGCTACTACCCACGCGCCGATATCGTCTGGCGTGGCGATGTCTACGGCGATCGTCACCAGCAGGTGGCGGCGATCTTCGAAGAGGGCATGACGCGCGGCGCGAGCACCTTTTCCGGTGGCCGTGATGTGGTGGTGGACGTCCGCGTGACGCGTTTCCACTCGCTGACGGAAAAAACCCGCTACACGATCGGCGGCACCCATTCGATCAAATTCGTGATGACGGTGATCGATGCAAACACCGGCGAGGTGATCGAGGCCCCGCGCCAGATCTCCGCCGATCTGGACGGCTTCGGCGGCCAGCGCGCCATCGAGGCCGAACGCGCCGGGCAAACGCAGAAGGTGCGCATCACCGATCACCTGTCGCGCGAACTTCAGCGCCAGCTGTCGGGCCCGGTTGCCTGATCGCTGATCGCCCTTTCCAGCGCCAAGACAAATGAGTAGGAGGTGTGCATGACGCATGCCTCCTCTTTTCTTGTCCGGCTCAAGCCGAAATCCGATCCCCGCCCGATCCGCCACGGCGCGCCTTGGGTCTTTGCCAATGAAGTGGTGACGGACCGCCGCACCAAGGCGATCCCGCCCGGCGCGATTGCCCGGCTGCAGGATGGCGAGGGGCAGGATCTGGGCACGGTTGCCGTGAACCCGCTCTCCAAGATTTTCTGCCGGATGCTGGACCGCGATCCGGAAGCGGTGATCGATCAGGCGTGGTTTGCCCGCAAGCTCTCGGCGGCGCTCGCCCACCGTGAGACGCTGTTTGACGCCCCCTTCTACCGGCTCATCCACGCCGAGGCCGACGGGCTGCCCGGCGTGATTATCGACCGTTTCGGCGATGCGCTGGTGATCCAGCCCAACGCCGCCTGGGCCGATGTGGCGTTCGAGGCGCTGGCGGCGGCCGCGCAGGACGTCACCGGCTGCACCACGGTCGTGAAGAACGGCACCGGCCGGGCGCGTACGCTGGAGGGGCTGGAGGAGGTGACCGAGGTCGTTTCGGGCGCGGTGGATGCACCGATCCCGGTGCCGATGAACGGGGCCACCTATATCGCCGATCTGATGGGTGGGCAGAAAACCGGCCTGTTCTACGATCAGCGCCCCAACCACGCGTTCGCGCAGAGGCTGGTGGCCGGAAAGCGCGTGCTGGATGTGTTTTCCCATGTCGGGGGCTTCTCGCTGGCAGCCCTTGCGGGCGGGGCCGAAAGCGCCATGGCGGTGGACAGTTCCGCCGCCGCGCTGGATCTGGCCACGCAAGGGGCAGAAGCCGCTGGCACTGCCGCGCGGTTTGATACCCGCCGGGGCGATGCCTTTGCCGTGCTCGAAGCCTTGGCAGAGGAAGGCGCGCAGTTTGACGTGGTGATCTGCGATCCGCCCGCCTTCGCCCCCAACCGGCAGGCGCTGGACAAGGGCCTACGCGCCTATGAGCGCGTCGCCCGTCTGGCCGCGCCGCTGGTGGTGGAAGGGGGCTACCTGGGGCTCTGCTCCTGCTCCCATGCAGCCGATCTGGCGAAATTCCGCACCGCCTCCACGCGCGGCATTGGTCGGGCCGGGCGCAGCAGCCAGCTCATTCACACAGGGTTCGCCGGGGCCGACCATCCGCTGATGCCGCAACTGGCCGAAAGCGGCTACCTGAAGGCGCTCTTCTACCGGCTGTTGCCGTGAAGCTCGTCGTCGACGCCTGCGTGCTTTACCCCACCGTGCTGCGCGAAGCGGTGAGCGGGGTGGCGCAGGCGGGCATCTTCGCGCCGCTCTATTCCGACCGTATCCTTGGCGAATGGACCCATGCCGCCGCGCGGCTAGGCCCCTTAGAGGGCGCGCAAGCCGAAGGCGAGGCCGCGCTCTGGCGCGCGCGCTTCCCGCTGGGGCTGGTGGCGGCGGATGCGGATCTGGAAGCGCGGCTCTACCTGCCCGATCCGGCGGATTGCCATGTGCTGGCCACCGGGATCACCGGGCAGGCCGATGGCATCCTGACCCTGAACCTGAAGGATTTTCCGCGCCGGGAACTGGCCGCCCACGGGCTTGCGCCTTTGGGGCCGGATGCCTTCCTGCGCGGGCTTGCCGAGGCGACGCCGGAACTGCTGCGCGCGGTGACGGATCGGGTCCATGCGGAGGCCGAGCGGCTCTCTGGTGAGGCGCTGGATCCGCGCAAGCTCTACAAGAAGGCCCGGCTGCCGCGCATGGCGAAGGCTCTTTACGGCTAGGGCGCCTGCTAAAGCTTGAAATGATGTTGAAACGGTAGCGCCGGCCCGCGGGGTGGCGCAATCGCGCCGCCCCATGGGGGCGGGTCGGCGCGGCCCAACAGTGCCTGTTGGGCAAGAAAAAGGGCCTGTCAGACCGCCCATTTCTCCTCAAGCTTCTCGATCGCGCGGATGCGGTCCACGGTTTTCGGATGGCTCAGGAACCACGCGGGCATGGCGCCCGCATTGGCTTCGGTCAGGGCCTCGAGCTTGCCAAAAAGCGCCTTCTGCGGCGCGGTGCCGATGCCGGATTTCACCAGCAGCGCGGCGGCATAGGCGTCGGCTTCGTATTCATCCGAACGGGACAGCCGCGCGGCTAGAAGCGTGGTGAAGAAATTCGCAATCAACACGCCAACGCCGGGAATGAAGCGCGACAGAACCATGGCCATGGCGGTGCGCAGGGCGTTTTGGCCTGAGAAATCGATCATACGGCGGCGCGAATGGCCAAGCGCCACATGGCCCAGCTCATGGGCGATCACGCTGGCCATTTCCTCGGCGCTCACAAGGCCTGCGCGGTATTTCTCATAGAAGCCACGGGTGATGAAGATGCGCCCATCCGGCGCGGCGAGCCCGTTCACCGGGCCGATCTCATAGACATGCACCGGCACCTGCGGCACGTCGAGCGCGGTGGCAAAGCGATCGGTGATCGCCTTCAGCGCCGGATCGGCCAGCCGCGTGGATTTCGCGTCCAACTCCTTGCGGGTGCGGATCGCGGAGAAATGGTAGATCGCCAGCCCGTAAAGGATCGCCAGCAGGATGGGCATGAACTTGAGCATGCTCTGAATATGGGGCCGCTCCGGCAAGGCGGCAAGCGGCGAGGCGGGGCAGAAGGGGAGGGCGCACAGAAAAAGCGCCTCTGCCGGGGGGCAAAGGCGCAAGGTGGGGAGGGAGCCTGTGTGACGCAGGCAGGGAGTGAGTGAGTTTGCTCAGTTGGTGACGGTCGCGGCGCGGCCCACGGCGGGCGCGTCTTCGGCGTAGGTGTCGAACTCATAGCCCGGCACATAGGTGATCGAGATCACCTCGCCGGGGGCAAATGTCGTGTTGAGGATGTGGTTCACCTTGGCCTGATCACCTTCGCGCTGTGCCTGGATCAGCCGCTGCAGATCGGCGGTGGTGAACATTGCGGGGTCAACACCGGCAATGCGGGCCAGAGTGTTGTGGCCGGGAGAGAAGGCGTCCGTGGCCATCGCGGGGGCGGCGATGGCAAGGGCAAGGGTTGTCAGAAGGGCGGGCTTCAGCATTGTCTTGGCCTCCTTGATGGGGATCCGGCGCTATGGGGGCAGCGGCAGGGATCCGGGGATCTGTTTCAAAAGACTTTCAGGCGCGGCGGGGCCGGGGGGAGGGCCACCGCCGCGCCCTGTGGCCCCTTGGGAGAAGGGCCGGGCGCGATCAGGGCTGTCGCGCTTACTTGTTCAGGATCCAGCGGATGCGTTCCTGATCGTTGTCGGAGATGGCTTGATCCAGCAGGATCAGGTCATGGCGCGACAGGTTCGAAGCATCCACACCGTTGATTGCGGCGAGCATACGGTCACCGGCGGTCGGCACGGAGGAGGTGGATACGACACCGTTGTCGGTGAAGGTGCCGGCCTGGCTCAGGACGAAGTTGATCTCTTCGTCATCCTCGTCGCGCTGTGCCTGGATCAGGCGCTCCAGTTGGGCGATGGTGAAGTCGGCGGCGTTCACACCGGCCTCATTGGCGAGCTGCTGCTTGCCACCGGTCACGGAAGAACCGTCCAGCGTGTTGACGCCGTAGTCGGCCCCTTGGCTCAGGATGAAGGCCACGGTTTCCTTGTCGGAGTTGGCGCGGGCTTCCTGCAGGCGCTGCAGCTGGGCGACATCATAGATGCCGGGGGTGACGCCGGCTTCCAGCGACATCTGGATGGCACCGGCGCTTTGCGGGTTGCCTGCGAAAGCCGGGACGGCGATGGCAGCGGCGACAGCGGTGAGGGCGATTTTCTTGAACATCTTGTTTTCTCCTTTGGCCACATTGGGGAGGGTGGCCGTCGATTGGGGTTTGAAGTCTGGTTGGGCTTGGGGCCCGTCGTTGCGATGAGGCTGAGATATGGCTGGCAAGCGGCAGTGAAAAGGGGGGCGAGCTTCACGCTCTGTCGCCCAAATGTGAGCAAAGCCGCCTGCGCAAGCTCTGTGCATTTTTTCACAGACGGAGGCTCTTGCGCGAAATCGGTGCGGAAAGGGCGTGTGGGGGCGAAAACACCTGAAAATACCCCACTAAACCGTTCAGTTCAGTCGCGCGCGCTCACAGACGTGTGAGAAGCTGCGACAATCCGGGCCAAAGGCTTGAGGGAGAAGGGCAATCGGCCTGTGCAGGAAAGTGCAGAGGCTGGGCAGAAATGCGCAAAGTTTTTGTGCTTTTTTCGCTCGGGCCAGCTTGGCAGGTGGCAAAAACCGGCTTCCCGCCCGGTGAAGGGCGGAAAATCCCCTAGCGGGAGAGCGCTTTCATGCCCCGTTCGATGCCGTCCAGCGTCATCGGGACCATCTGATCCTCGAAAATCTCGCGGATCATCTGCACCGAATGGGTGTAATCCCAGTATTTTTCGGGCAGCGGGTTGATCCAGAGGTTATGCGGCCATTGCTCGCGTGCCCGCTGCAGCCAGACCTGCCCGGCCTCGGCGTTCCAATGCTCGTTCGCACCGCCGGGATAGGCGATCTCGTAGGGGCTCATCGAGGCGTCGCCCACGAAGATGCATTTATAGTCCGGCCCGTAGGTGCGCAGCACGTCCCATGTCGGGGTCTGCTCCTGCCAGCGGCGGCGGTTGTCCTTCCAGACGCCCTCATAGAGGCAGTTGTGGAAGTAGAAATGCTCGAAATGCTTGAACTCGCTCTTCGCCGCCGAGAAAAGCTCCTCCACCACGCGGATATGCGGATCCATCGAACCGCCGATGTCGAGGAACAGCAGAACCTTCACCGCGTTGCGGCGTTCTGGCCGTGTCTGGACATGGAGATAGCCGTGTTCGGCGGTGGCGCGGATGGTGCCGTCCAGATCCAGCTCCTCATGGGCCCCGTCGCGCGCCCAGCGGCGCAGGCGCTTGAGCGCGACCTTGATGTTGCGGGTGCCCAGCTCCACGTCGCCGTCGAGGTTCTTGAACTCGCGCTTGTCCCAGACCTTCACGGCGCGCTGGTGGCGACTTTCCTTCTGGCCGATGCGCACGCCTTCCGGGTTGTAGCCGTAGGCGCCAAAGGGGGAGGTGCCGGCGGTGCCGATCCACTTGTTGCCGCCCTGATGGCGCCCCTGCTGTTCTTTCAGGCGCTCCTGCAGCGTCTCCATCAGCTTCTCAAAGCCGCCAAGGGCCTCGATCTCGGCCTTTTCCTCGTCGGAAAGATACTTCTCGGCGAGTTTCTCCAGCCACTCGGCGGGGATGTCCACCGCCTCCAGCACCTGCTCGATCTTCAGATCCTCGATGCCTGAGAAGCTTTCCGCGAAGGCGCGGTCGAATTTGTCGAGGTTGCGCTCGTCCTTCACCATCACGGTGCGGGCGAGGTAATAGAAGGCGTCCACGTCGTAGGTGACGAGCCCGGCCTTCACCCCTTCCAGAAACCCGAGATATTCGCGCAGCGAGACAGGCACGCCGTTTTTGCGAAGGGTGTCGAAGAAGGGCAGGAACATCCGCTTAGAGCGAGCGGTGGATGAAAAGCGTGGCGAAGAGGCCGATCAGCGCGAAGAGGATCGCGTGGACGATGGCCCATTGGGCAATGTCCTTGCCGTTGCCGCCGCGTTTCTTCGCCCGGAGCGCGCCCAGCACGCCGCCGAGCACAAAGCCTGCAATCACGATCATCCGTTTCCACTTCCGGCTGCGGTGCGCCGCGGGGCGAGGGCCGCGATTTCGGCCTGACGCCGGCGCACTTCGTTGGCATCGGCGAAGCCATAGCGCGCCCATCCCAGACTGTCGAGGCGGACGTTGCGGGCCTCTGCTGGGCGATCCAGAAGCTCGAGCGCTTCGGATTTCATCATCATCAGGTTGGCCATCAGGGCCGCGTTCTGGCTGCGGGCCAGGGGCGGCATGTGGCGGTTGGCCAGCTCCAGCGCGCTTGTCGCCTGACCGGCCGAGAGCGCATAGGCTGTGAGCTGCACGCCCACATGGGCGCGGTGCACATCGGTGAGCGGGGACTTCGCGTAGAAGGCATCGGCCTTCAGGAAGGCCGCCAGCGCCGCCTCGGCCTGCGAAGACACCGAAAGCCGCCCCACGATATAATGGCTGAAGCCGCGGCGGTGATCTGTCCAGCCTTCGGCCTGTGCGATGGAAACGGCGCGCTGCGCGGCGGCGCGGCGGTTGCCCAGAGAGCCACGGGGGCCGAGCGCTTCCTGCACCGCCGACACCCAGGCGGGCGTGGTGGAGGGCAGGTAATTCGGGCTGCGCCCCTCGCCGCGCGGGTTCAGCCGCGCAAGCAGGCCCGGCAGGATCTCGGCCACCTGATTGCGGCTCATGCCGTTTTTCAAAGCAGGATCGTAATAGGCGCGCAGCATCAGCATATCGAAGCCGGTGAGCACGTTTTGCATGTTGTCGTCATTGAAGACGCTGTCGGGCAGGCGGAAGAGATCGTTCACCGGGCCAAGCGCCTGCGCGACTTCCTCATGGAGGCAGTCGCGGATTTCCTGCGGGCTTTCATCGGATTTCACGAAGATCGCCATGGTTTCGCGGCGGTCCAGCGTTGTCCAGTCCACGAGGCTTGTCTTGCGGTTGCGCTTGTAGTCGGCCCAGCTGGTGATGCGCGGCACGACGAAACAGGCGGCACTGGGGGCAAGGCGGCGCATCTCGCGGCTGGGGACGGCCTCGATGTTGAGATTGGCGGGCGCGCTGCCGCTGGCGCGGGAAATGTCGATCCCGGCCTCGTTGCGCAGACGGTCAATCAGGCGGGCCAGATCGGTGTTGAGCGAGGCAGGTGCAGCACCGGCGACGCGCACGGTGATCGGCTCTTCAAAACGGGTGAGCGTGGCCAGCGTCTTGCCGCTCTCCATCTTGAAGCTGAGATCGAGGAAATCGCGCACCATTTCGCTGTTGGCCCGCGTGGGCGGCGCGGCGCGCTCCGCCGCAAACACATTCATCGGCGGGAGTTTCGTGTCGATCGCCGTGGCGCGCGTGGCCACATCGGTGGAGGTCCCGCCGCCGCAGGCGGCCAGCGTGAACGTGAGGGGCACAAGAATGGGTAGGAACAGGGAACGCATCATAAAAACCACTTCGCACTAGTGACGGTTATACTTGATAAACGGTGTCAGCACGCCCACGCGGTCATAAAGTTTGCGTGCGGTGCCGTTAAACTCCTGCGTGAGCCAATACACAGAAGGCGCGCCGGCCGCGTCTGCCTCTTGATAGACGGCCTCGATCAGCGCCCGCCCCACGCCTTGCCCGCGCACGGCAGGGTCGGCGTAGAGATCCTGCAGATAGCAGGTGTTCTCGATCTTCCAGCCATGGCGGTGGAAGAGGTAATGGACAAGGCCCACGGCTTGGCCGTCCACCTCGGCGATCAGTCCGCTATAGTCCTGCGGATCATCGCCGAGCAGGCGGGTGAAATAGGTTTGGTAAATCTCATCTGCCAACTCGGTTTCGTAGAAGGCCAGATAGGCTTTCCACAACCGCCGCCATTCCGGTTCGTCCGTGGCGGAAAGGGGCCGGATGACAAGGCTCACCGCTGACCCCGCGCCATGAAGGCAAGGCGTTCGAAGAGGTGCACATCCTGTTCGTTCTTCAGCAGCGCGCCATGCAGCCGGGGCAGGGCGTTCGCACCGTCACGCTTCAGGTCCTCTGCGGAGAGATCCTCGGCAAGCAGCAATTTCAACCAATCCAAAACTTCACTCGTTGACGGCTTCTTCTTGAGCCCGCCTGTGTCCCGTATTTCGTAGAATTGCGTCAATGCTGTGGTGAGAAGCTGTTCTTTTATGCCCGGATGATGGACTTCGACAATCTGGCGCATCGTCTCCATGTCGGGGAAGCGGATGTAGTGGAAGAAACAGCGGCGCAGGAAGGCGTCGGGCAGTTCTTTCTCGTTGTTGGAAGTGATGATCACGATCGGGCGCTGGCGCGCGCGCACCGTCTCGCCGGTCTCGTAGACATGGAACTCCATCTTATCGAGTTCCTGCAGCAGATCGTTGGGGAACTCGATGTCGGCCTTGTCGATCTCGTCGATCAGAAGCACCACGCGGCCCTCGGCCTCAAACGCCTGCCAGAGCTTGCCCTTCTTGATATAATTGGCCACGTCCTGCACGCGCGCATCGCCAAGCTGGCTGTCGCGCAGGCGCGAGACGGCATCGTATTCATAGAGCCCCTGCTGCGCCTTGGTGGTGGATTTGATGTGCCATTCCAGCATCGGCAGGCCCAGGGCCTCGCTGACCTGGCGGGCCAGTTCGGTTTTGCCGGTGCCGGGCTCGCCCTTGACCAGAAGGGGGCGCTCAAGGGCCACGGCGGCGTTGACGGCAATCTTCAGATCATCCGTCGCGACATAGGCGTCGGTTCCGTTGAATTTCATAGCGATACGATGGGCCTGTCTGTGAGTGTCGTGGCAAACACTAACACAGCGCGGCGCGGCATCAAGACGCCTGCCTGCGCGTGTAGACATTCCCCAAGGGAGGCGCTAAACGGAGCGCAGAGAAAGGGGGCTGGATGACAGACTCACAACAGCTGACAACCAGCGAGCAAGAGGGAGCAGGTATGAAAGCCGAGGTTTTCCTGCCAGACGACTATCAACCGGCTGAAGACGAGCCGTTCATGAACGAACGGCAGCTTGAGTATTTCCGCCGTAAGCTGATCAACTGGAAGCACGACCTGCTGGAAGACAGCAGGGACACCATCGAGGGGCTGCAGGACAGCACCCGCAACATTCCCGACATCGCCGACCGCGCCTCTGAAGAGACCGACCGCGCACTTGAACTGCGCACCCGGGATCGTCAGCGCAAGCTTGTCGCCAAGATCGACAGCGCCCTGCGCCGGATCGACGAGGGCGAATACGGCTACTGCGAGGAAACCGGCGAGCCGATTTCCCTGAAGCGGCTGGACGCGCGTCCGATCGCGACGCTGTCGCTGGAGGCGCAGGAGCGCCACGAGCGGCGCGAGAAGGTGCATCGCGACGATTGATGGGGCGGGGCGACCCGGAGCCATCACCGCAAAGACCCGTTGCCGCCGGATCCGTTCCGGCGGCACTTTTTTCGCCGGAAGGAGCCCGCGATGCTGATCGGGCAGAAAATCACAATTCTTGGCGCGGGCATTGCCGGTCTCTCCGCTGCGCTTGCGCTGTCGCTGCGCGGGGCGCAGGTGACGGTGCTGGAGCAGGCCGAGGCGATCCGCGAAGTGGGCGCGGGCATCCAGGTGAGCCCGAACGGTTTTGCCGTGCTCAACGCGCTCGGCGTGGGCGCAGCCCTGAAAGCGCGCGCGGTGCGGGCCGTGGCGGTGGAACTGCGCGACTACCGCGCCGGGCGTCATGTGATGACGGTGGATCTTTCTTCGCTGCCCGAGGGGCAGGATTACTTCTTCGTGCACCGCAGCGATCTGGTAGAGGTTCTGGCCGAGGCCACGCGCGCCGCCGGGGCGCGGATCAACCTGTTGCAACAGGTGGAGGCGATCGAAGATCACGGCGAAGAGGGCTTCGAGGTGCGCACCGCGCTTGGCGGCTGCCACAAGGCGCAGATCCTGCTGGGCGCGGACGGGGTGCATTCGAAGCTGCGCACCGTCCTGAACGGGCCGGCAGAGCCGTTTTTCACCGGGCAGGTGGCCTGGCGGGCCACGATCCCGGCCAGCCCTGCCATTGCTGAGCGCCGTGTGAAGGTTTTCATGGGGCCGCACCGCCATGTGGTGATGTATCCCCTGCGCGAAGGCCAGCTGATGAACATCGTGGCCGTACAGGAGCGGCGTGACTGGACGGCCGAAAGCTGGACGCAGGAAGACAGCCCGGAAAACCTGCTGCGCGCTTTCGCCGATTTCGACGGCGAGGTGAAGGGCTGGCTCTCCCGCGTGGAGACGGTGCACCAATGGGGGCTGTTCCGCCACCCGGTGGCGCGGCATTGGTATCGGGGTAGCGCCGCCATCCTTGGCGATGCGGCCCACCCGACACTGCCCTTCCTTGCCCAAGGGGCCTGCATGGCGCTTGAAGACGCTTGGGTTCTGGCGGAGAGCCTGTCCAATGCAGAGACCCCGGAATCGGGGTTTGCGGCCTATCAGTCGCAGCGCCTCAAGCGCGTGCCACGGGTGATCGAGGCGGCCAACAAAAACGCCTACCGCTATCACCTGAGCTTCCCGCCCCTGCGCCTTGCCGCCCATACCGCGCTGCGGCTGGCCGGAAACCTCGCCCCCGGCGCGGCGGTGAAGCAGTTTGACTGGCTCTACGGGCTGGACGTGACAAAGGGCGCTGCCTGAGCAGGATTTCACCCGCCGCTGGCGCGGCCGGTGAAGCCTCCGGCGGGGATATTTTCAGAACAAAGTAAGGCGCGCGCTTAGGCGGCGAGATCGATCCAGACGGGGACGTGGTCGGAGGGTTTCTCGCGGCCGCGGATTTCGCTGTCGATCTGGCAGTCCTGCAAAAGGTCCGCGCATTGCGGGGTGAGCAGGAAATGGTCGATCCGGATGCCGTCGTTGCGGTTCCATGCGCCGGCCTGATAGTCCCAGAAGCTGTAGTGCTCTGGCCCGTGGACGCGGGCGCGGAAGGCTTCGGTGAAGCCGAGGTTCAGGATGCGGCGGTAGGCGGCACGGCTTTCGGGGCGGTAGAGCGCGTCTTCCACCCAGGCTTCGGGGCGCTTGGCGTCTTCGGCTTGCGGGATAATGTTGTAATCGCCCGCCATCAGCGCGGGGGTTTCTTCGGCCAGCAGCGCCTCGGCGCGCTGTTTCAGGCGTTCCATCCAGGCCAGTTTGTAATCGTATTTCGGCCCCGGCACGGGATTGCCGTTGGGCAGGTAGAGCCCGCAGAGGCGGACCGCCTGTTTGCCCACCACCGTGGCCTCGATCCAGCGCGCCTGTTCGTCTTCCTCGTCGCCAGGCAGGCCGCGGGTGACATCTTCCAGCGGAAGTTTGGACAGGATCGCGACACCGTTGAAGCTTTTCTGGCCGTGGGTTTCGACCTGATAGCCGAGATCTTCGAAGATCTCGCGCGGAAAGGCTTCATCGACGGATTTGATTTCCTGCAGCAGGGCGACATCGGGCTGGCGCTCCTTAAGCCAGTCGGTTAGCGCGTTCACCCGCGCCTTGATGCCGTTGATGTTGAAGGTCGCGATGATCATGAGGCCCCCCTGTGGCGTGCTTCCCCTCTATCGCGCATTCGGGCGCGGCCCGCAATCACCGGGCGAAGGGGGGGCGCAAGGCGGCTTGGGGTATTTTCGCTTGCCTCGCGCAGAAGATGTGCGCAGATTGGCGGGCAATCACAACAGGTTGCAGGCGAGGGCTGGGAATTGATCACGTGGAAACAGGCTGCCGTTCTGGCGGCAGGGGCGCTTTTGCCCGCAGGCGCTCTGGCACAGGAGGCCGATTGCACAGAGGCCCGCGCGATCTGGGGAGACGTGAAGGGCTCGGGCTCCGAGGAGGCGCTGCTGGCCTTTGTGGAAATTTTCGGCACCTGCCCGATCTATGGCGCTCTGGCGCGCGATCAGCTGACCGGGATGCGCGAAGAGATGGCCGCGGCCGATGAGGCGGCCTCGCCTGATCCGGTGCCCGATCCCGGTGGCGCGCGCAATGAAAGCTTCACATCACAGCGCGCCTTGGACACTGCGGGCCGCCTGCAAGTGGCCGATCTGCCGCCACTGAAAGAGCCGGACCCCGACAGCCGCCACCCCGAGCTGGATTTCAATGATGCGGAGTACGACTGTATCTCCCTGGCTGGTGCGCCCGGGCAAACCCCTTACATCGACGGCGTCTATTGGTCCGAGCTGGATCCGGTGCTTGCCCTCTGGGCCTGTTCAACGGCCTTGCTGGACAGTGATAGCCCGCAGGACGATGTGATTGCGGCCTATGCCCGCGCTCTGAACAAGGCCGAAGACTGGGATCGTGCGCTGGATGAGGCGGAGCGGGCGGCTCTGATGGGCAATGGCATGGCGATGAACCTGCTTGGCAGCATGTATCGCTATGGCAATGGCGTGGAAAAGGATCTTACCACCGCGCTGGCGTGGTACGAGGCCGCCGCAGAGCGCAGCTTCCAGCTTGGCCTCTTCAACATGGGCCAGTTTTACCAATACGGCTGGGGCGTGGAAAAGGATCCCGACCGCGCCCTCGCGCTCTATGAAAAAGGGGCCAGCCTTTGGGAGGTCTTCAGCAAGGAAAAGCTCGGGCTTCTCTATCGCGACGGGGTGATCGTGGAGCAGGACATCAGCAAGGCCGAGGACTACCTGATCGAGGCCACGACGTCCGGGCTGCCGTCCGCGGCGCGCCATCTTGCCGTGATGTATGAGAACGGCGAAGGGGCATATGCCTATGACTACGACAAAGCCCTGACGCTCTATGCCATCGCCGCTGACAAGGGCGACGTGGAGGCGATGCACAACTTCGGGCTGATGCTCTACAACGGCAAAGGGATCTCGCCGGATCGCGACAGCGCCAAGCAGATCTGGCTGGAAGCGGCGGATCTGGGCCACGCGGGCGCGCAGCGCAAATACGGGCGTATCGCTCATGAAGATGGCGATCCCGACACCGCCGTGCGCTACTACCGCATGTCGGCCGCGCAGGGTGATGAGGTCGCGCAGCGCCTGCTCAAGGAAATGGGTGTTGAGGACTAAGGCCTTTGCCCGGCGCCGCAATGTGGCAGCCGGGCGCGTCGCCTACATCGAGAAGCTGGTGCCGCAGCCGCAGGAAGAGGAGGCGTTGGGGTTTTCGATAGTGAAGCGCGCGCCAATCAGCTCTTCGGAGAAATCGATCACCGCATCGGCGAGGAAGGGCAGGGAAACGCTGTCCACCACAACTTTCTGGCCTTCGCCTTCCAGCACCAGATCATCGGCCGCCGGATCATCCAGCCGGATGTCATACTGAAAGCCCGAACAGCCGCCGCCTTCCACGGCCACGCGCAGGGCCTTGGCCTCGCCGGAGGCCTCGTTGATCTCGGCCAGCCGCGCGAAGGCGCGGGGGGTGACTTTGGGGGGCAGGTTCAGATCCATCTCGGTGTTCGCTTTGCGGTTTCCATTCACGCAAGCCTCAATATAAGGTGCCGCAAAAGAGGCGACAACCGGCAGATCACATGCTTGCACCATTTGCCTCCGACCCCGCCAAGAGCCGAGGCAGGCTTTACGCGGAGGAGGAAAGCGCGCACCGCTCCTGTTTCCAGCGGGATCGGGACAGGATCATTCATTCTTCGGCCTTCCGCAGGCTCAAGCACAAGACGCAGGTCTTCATTGAGCATGAGGGGGATTATTTCCGCACCCGGCTGACCCATTCGATCGAGGTGGCGCAGGTGGCGCGCACCATCGCGAGCACGCTGGGGCTCAATCAGGAACTCACCGAGGCCGTGGCGCTGGCCCATGATCTGGGCCACACGCCCTTTGGCCACACCGGCGAAGATGCGATGCATGATCTGATGGCGCCTTACGGCGGTTTTGATCACAACGCGCAGGCGCTGCATATCGTCACCTCGCTGGAGCGCCACTATGCGGAGTGGGACGGGCTGAACCTGACGTGGGAGACGCTGGAAGGCATCGCCAAGCACAATGGCCCCGTGGTTGGGGAACTGCCTTACGCGCTGGCCGCCTATAACGCGCGCCATGATCTGGAGTTGGGCACCTACGCCAGCGCCGAGGCGCAGGTGGCGGCGCTGTCGGACGACATCGCCTACAACAACCACGATCTGCACGATGGCTTGCGGGCAGAGTTGTTTTCCACCGATGAATTGGCCGAAATGCCGATCCTGCACGAGTGTTTCGCGCGGGTGGACAAGCTCTATCCGGGTCTGAACTACTACCGCCGCCGCCACGAGGCCCTGCGCCGCTTCTTTGGCGTGTTGGTGGAAGATGTGCTGGAGGTCACCCGCCGCGAGATCGCCGCGTTGGAACCGCAGAGCGTCGAAGACGTGCGCCATGGCGGACGGCAGATTGTGCGCTTTTCCGATGGGTTGTGGCAGGATCTTAAAGTGATCCGCGAGTTCCTCTTCTACCGCATGTACCGCGCGCCTTCGGTGGTGGAGATGCGCAAGCGGGTCACGCAGGTGGTGCGCGAGCTGTTCCCCTATTACATGGCCAACCCCGAGCAACTGCCCCGCCAGTGGCGCAAGGATGTGGCCGAGGCCCCGGATGAAACCGCGCTCGCGCGCATCGTAGCCGATTACATCGCCGGGATGACGGACCGCTTCGCGCTGCAGGAATACACCCGCCATTTTGGCACCGATATTCTGGACGGGCTGCCGCGCTAGGCACGCAAGCTTGCTTCAAGGAATCCGTTGCGGCACGGGCGCTTGGCCGATAGCGTTCACAGCTAGACGCAGCGCGCAGCGGGGGCATTTCGGCATGGCAGGCACACCGGCAGAGGGGCTTGATCCCGTTTCCGCCATCGCCCTTGTGGGCGCGGTGGGCATCGGGGCGCAGTGGCTGGCGTGGCGGCTGCGGGTGCCGGGCATCGTGCTCATGCTGCTGGCCGGTGTGCTCGTCGGCCCCGTCTTCGGCCTGCTGGACCCGCAGCGCGACATCGGCCCCATCACCGACAGCGTGATCTCCATCGCCGTGGCGGTGATCCTTTTTGAAGGCGGGCTGACGCTCAATTTCCATACTCTGAAAGATGCCGCCAAGGGCGTGCGCCGCCTCGTGATCCTCGGCGCGCCACTGGGCTGGCTCACCTCCACGCTGGCGCTGCGCTATGGCGCGGGGCTGAGCTGGGAGGCGGCCACCGTGTTTGGCGGCATCATGATTGTCACCGGCCCCACCGTGATCGCGCCACTGTTGCGCCAAGCCCGTCTGCAGCGCCGCCCGGCGACGCTTCTGCAGTGGGAGGCCATCGTCAACGACCCCATCGGCGCGCTGGCCGCGGTCTTCGCCTTCGGCATCGTGATGGTGCTGAACGACAGTGAATCGCTTGGACATGGCCTGTGGCATTTCATCTATGGCACTGTTTTTGCAGGGCTTGCGGGCTTTGCGGCGGGCTGGCTCGTGTCGTACTCCTTCCGCCGGGGGCGGGTGCCGGAGTTCATGAAGGTGCCTGCGCTGGTGGCGATCCTGCTGGCTGTCTTCGCGGTGACGGACCTCGTGATGCACGAAAGCGGGCTGCTTGCGGTCACGGTCATGGGCGTGGTGATCGCCAATGCCAATCTGCCCTCCTACGAGGAACTGCGCCGCTTCAAGGAACACGCCACGATCCTGCTTGTCTCCGGCGTGTTCATCCTGCTGGCGGCGGATCTGGATTTCTCGACTCTGGCCGGGCTGGACTGGCGCACGGCGGCTTTCGTGGCCGCAACGGTGTTGCTCGCGCGCCCGGCGGCGGTGCTGCTGGCGCTTCTGGGCACGAACCTGCCGTGGAAGGAGCGCATCCTCGTGGCTTTCACGGGCCCGCGCGGCGTGGTGTTGGTGGCCGTTGCTGGGCTCTTTGGCGTGCGGCTCGTGGACATCGGCGTGGCCGACGGCGCGCTCCTGGGCCCTCTGGCCTTCGTGCTGGTCTCGGCAACGGTGGTGCTGCACGGCTTCACGCTCGCGCCGTTTGCCCGCTTCCTCGGGCTCACCGCCTCGGGCACGCCCGGCGTGCTGATCGTGGGCGGCTCGCGCTTCAGCGCGGGGCTGGCCGAGGAGATCGCGGCGGCCGAGATCCCGGTGCGCGTGGCCGATGGCAATCTCTACCACCTGCGCCGGGCGCGCGAAGTCGGGGTGCCGGTGTTCTACGGCGATATTCTTTCGGAAAGCGCCGAGCAGCAGCTGCATCTGGTGGAGTATGGCACGCTGCTCACAGTCACGGACAATGACGCCTACAACACGCTCGTAGCCACCGATCTGGCACCGGAGTTCGGGCGGGATCGCGTGTTCCAGGTGGCTCGCTACAAGGCAGACGCGCCCCGTCACGCGCTGCCGTCCACCCTGGGCGGGCGCGGCTTTGCGCAGGGGCTGACCTATGGCGATCTGGAGCGCCAGATGATCGCGGGTTGGGAGTTCCGCACCACCCGTATCACCGAGGAATTCCCCTTTGCCGCCTGGCAAGAGATGCACCCGGACGCCGTCGTGGTGGCGCTGCTGGAGAAAGGCGAGATCGCCTTCCACGTCAAGGAGCCGCCTTCGGGAAGCCGCCTGATCGCGCTGGCCCCGCCGCGGCCCAAGGTGGCCGCCGCCAAGGGCACCACCACCGAAGAGGCCACGGCGGCGGGGCAGGCGGGCTGATCGGGCACCAAACCGCGCCCCGCACGGCGGATTGACCCCGCCGATACAGGTGGTAAACCCGGCATCAGATCAAAGGATGCCGATATGAACCTCTTCGCCGAAATCAGAACGCTTGTGCTGCAATCGCTCACTGAGTTGCAGGCCGAAGGCACGCTGCCCGAGGGGCTGGACTTCGCCAATGTCGCCGTAGAGCCGCCGCGCGATGCCGCCCATGGGGACATGGCCACCAATGCCGCCATGGTGCTGGCGAAACCGGCGAAGATGAACCCGCGCGAGATCGCGCAGGCGCTGGCGGCGAAGCTCTCGGCGGATCCGCGCATCACCGAGGCAGATGTGGCCGGGCCGGGCTTTTTGAACCTGCGGCTGTCGCCGTCCGTCTGGCACGGGGTGATCACGGGCGCGCTGAGCCAGGGCACGGATTTCGGCAAATCCCCCATGGGCGCGGGCGAGAAGGTGAACGTGGAATATGTGTCGGCCAACCCGACGGGCCCGCTACACGTGGGCCACACGCGCGGCGCTGTCTTCGGCGATGCGCTGGCGAGCCTTCTGGCCTACGCCGGCTATGACGTGACCCGCGAATATTACATCAACGACGGCGGCGCGCAGGTCGATACGCTCGCGCGGTCTGTTTACCTGCGGTATCTGGAAGCCAACGGGCAGGAGGTCGCCTTCGAGGATGGCACCTATCCGGGCGACTACCTGATCCCCGTGGGCGAGGCGCTGGCGGCGGTCTATGGCGACAAGCTCGTCGGTAAGCCGGAATCCGAGTGGCTGGACGAGATCCGCGATTACGCCACCGACGCCATGTTGCACCTGATCCGCGAGGATCTGGCGAGCATCGGCGTGGAGATGGATGTCTTCTATTCCGAGAAATCCCTCTACGGCACTGGCCAGATCGAAGGCGCGCTGAAGGCGCTGGAAAATCAGGGCCTGATTTACCAAGGCGTGCTGGAGCCGCCGAAAGGCAAGACGCCCGAAGATTGGGAGCCGCGCGAGCAGACGCTGTTCCGCTCCACCGCCCATGGCGACGACGTGGATCGTCCGGTGAAGAAGAGCGATGGCAGCTGGACGTATTTCGCCCCCGACATCGCCTATCACTACACCAAGATCGAACGCGGCTTCGACAGCCTGATCGACGTCTTCGGCGCCGATCACGGCGGCTACGTGAAGCGGATGAAGGCGGCGGTGTCCGCGCTCTCCGGCGGCACCGTGCCGCTGGACGTGAAGCTCACCCAGCTCGTGAAGCTCTACAAGAACGGCGAGCCCTTTAAGATGAGCAAGCGGGCTGGGACGTTCATCACCCTGCGCGACGTGGTGGAGCAGGTCGGCCCCGATGTGACCCGTTTCGTGATGCTCACCCGCAAGAACGACGCGCCGCTGGATTTCGATTTCGACAAGGTGCTGGAGCAATCCAAGGAAAACCCGGTGTTCTACGTGCAATACGCCAATGCACGGGTCTGCTCGGTGCTGCGCAAGGCCGTGGAAGCCGGGATGAGCGTGGACGATGCCGCGTTGCTGCAGGCCGATCTCTCCGGCCTCATTGATCCGGCCGAGATCGCCGTGGCCAAGAAGCTCGCCGAATGGCCGCGCCTCGTGGAGATCGCCGCGCGCACCCATGAGCCGCACCGCGTGGCCTTCTACCTCTACGAACTGGCCAGCGATTTCCACGCGCTCTGGAACCGTGGCAACGACCAGCCGGAGCTGCGCTTCTTCCAGGAGGGCAACGAGGCTGCGAGCCAGTCCAAAATCGCGCTCATCCGTGCCGTGGCCGTTGTTATTTCCGCCGGTCTTGGTATCCTTGGCGTGACCCCGGTCGAAGAAATGCGCTGAACGACAAGAAGCGCCAGCCGGTGTCAGGCAGGTTATGGGCCCGTTTTCTTTGCTGGAAGGCGGGAATAGAGGCATCGAGATGGCGCAGTTCGATTCAGGATATCAGGCGGCCTATGGCGCTGGGGATCCCCAGCCCGAGACCTATGGGCTTCCGGCAGAACAGGTTTCCAAAGCGGTAAAATGGGCCGGGGCGGGGCTGTCGCTCGCGCTCATGGCCGGGCTCGGCTTCTGGGGCTACAAGCTCGCGCTGCGCGATGTGACGGGCGTGCCCGTGGTGCGCGCGCTGGAAGGGCCGATGCGCATCGCGCCTTCTGATCCCGGCGGCCAGCTCGCCGATCACGTGGGCCTTGCAGTGAACGCCGTGCAGGCACAGGGCGAGGCCGAGGGCATGGCCGAGGAAGTGGCGCTCGCGCCCGTGGCCGTGGATGTGATCGACGCCGATAACGCAGGCCTCGCGCCGCGCCCGGATGGCATCGCCCGAGGCGAGCGCACACCGGTGGCCGCCGCAACCGTTCAGCCCGCTAAAGCCGCAGCCCCTGCCGACACACAAGCCGAGGCCATTCTGGCGCTCGCCGATCAGATCGCCGCGCAGGCCGAGCCGCTTGGGCAGGTCGCGCCTAATGCGGTCGCCGCACCCTCGCCGCAGGCCGAAGCCGAGGCGCTGCAGGCCGAGGAAACCGACACCATCGAACTCGCCGCCGTGAACCCGGACGTCATTCCCGCCTCCGTGCCGGGCGTGGCCCGCTCGATCCTGCCGCGCCCGCGCCCTGCCGGGCTCAAAGCCACGCCGCAGGGGCCGCTGGCCGAGGAAGAGGGCTCGGCCGATGGCGCGCTGGAAGTGCCGATGGAGCAGATCGCGCCGGGCACGAGCCTCGTGCAGCTTGGCGCCTTTGACACGCTCGACACCGCCCGCAACGAATGGAGCCGGCTGGCCGCGAGCCTGTCGGACTACCTTGATCCCAAGGCCCGCGTGATCGAGAAGGCCGAGCGCGGCGGCAAGGTGTTCTACCGCCTGCGCGCCGCCGGTTTCGAGGACATCAACGACGCCCGCCGCTTCTGCTCCGCGCTGCAGGCCGAAGGGGCCGAATGTATCCCGGTCATCTACCGATGAGTGCTCAGGGTGCGGTGATCTTCGGCTGCGAAGGGCTGGCCGTCACTCCGGAGGAACAGGCATTCTTTGCCGAAGCCCAGCCGTGGGGCTTCATCCTTTTCGCGCGCAACGTGGAAAGCCCGGCGCAGCTGGTGCGGCTTACAAGTGATCTGCGCGCCGCCGTGGGCCGCGATGTGCCGGTGTTCATCGATCAGGAAGGCGGCCGCGTGCAGCGCATGCGCGCGCCCCATTGGCGCGAGTGGCTGCCGCCGCTGGAGGAGGTCGCCCGCGCTGGCACCTCTGCCGATCGCGCACTCTTCCTGCGCTACCGGCTGATCGCAGCGGAACTGCGCGCCGTGGGGATCGATGGCAATTGCTCGCCCTGCGCCGATGTCGCCACGCCGCACACGCACCCGGTTCTGCGCAACCGCTGCCTGTCCTCGGATGCGGGCGAGGTCGCGCGGCTGGCGCGGGTTGTGGCCGAGGCGCATCTGGCCGGAGGCGTGCTGCCGGTGCTCAAACATATCCCCGGCCATGGCCGCGCGAGCCTTGACAGCCACAAGGAATTGCCGCGCGTTTCCGCTCTGAAGCGTGAGCTGCAAGCCGTTGATTTTGCACCCTTCAAGGCGCTTTCCGACCTGCCGCTCGGAATGAGCGCGCATATCGTTTTCGAAGACATTGCGCCTGATGGCCCAGCCACCACATCGCCTACGATGGTGCGGCTGATCCGCGAGGAGATCGGCTTTGACGGCCTCCTGATGACCGATGACCTCTCGATGGAGGCCCTCTCGGGCAGCGTCTCTGAGCGCGCCCGCGCCTCGCTGGCGGCGGGCTGTGACATGATCCTGCATTGCAACGGCAAACTGCCCGAGATGGAGGCCATCGCCGCTGAGGCCGGAGCGCTTGGGGGCGCAGCCCTTGCCCGCGCAAAAGCCGCCATGGCCGCGCGGCGCGCGCCGGAACCGGCGGATCTGGAGGCGCTTCTGGCGGAGCATGAAGCACTCTTAAGGGTGCCCGCCCCATGAGCGAGGATTTCTTCTCGGAAGACGAACGCGCCCGCGTTCAGGCAAGGCTCGAAGCCGAAGCTCTGATTGTGGATGTGGACGGATTCGAGGGGCCTCTGGATTTGCTGCTGACGCTCTCGCGCACCCAGAAAGTGGATCTGCGCAAGATCAGCGTGTTGCAACTGGCCGAGCAATATCTGGCCTTCGTGGAGAAAGCCAAGGCGCTGCGGCTGGAGCTGGCAGCGGATTACCTCGTGATGGCGGCCTGGCTCGCCTTCCTGAAATCACGCCTGCTGCTGCCGCCTGATCCCAGCGAAGAGGGGCCCTCGGGCGAGGAACTCGCCGCGCATCTGGCCTTCCAGCTCGAGCGCCTGCAGGCGATGCGCGAAAGCGCCGCCAAGCTGATGGCGCGCGATCAGATGGGCCGCGATTTCTTCGCGCGTGGCATCCCCGAAGACATGACGCGCGTGCGCCGGGTGACCTATACGGCCACGCTTTTGGACCTGATGCAGGCCTATGCCCGTATCCGCACCAAGGATGAATTCCGCCCCTTCGTGATGGACCGGGAGTCGATCCTCACCATGGAGCAGGCACTGGAGCGGATGCGCGGGCTGATCGGCTTTGCCGGTGACTGGACGGATATCTCCTCCTACCTGCCGGACGGCTGGGAAAAAGACCCGGCTCGCCGCCGCTCGGCCACGGCGGCCACCTTCGCGGCCTCGCTGGAGCTGGTGAAATCCGGCCGCGCCGAGATCCGCCAATCCGAGACATTTGCGCCCATTCAGCTGCGCAGGAAAGCGAACCCCGATGGCTGACGAGAACATGAGCGACACCCAGCAAGAGGCTTTGGAAAAAGAGAAAAGCCTGTTTGAGGCTCCGCCGATGGGGGAGCAGGAGCGCATGGTGGAAGCGATCCTTTTCGCCACCGCCGAACCCGTGAGCCTGCGCGAGTTGGAAAGCCGGATGCCCCATGGCTCGGATCCGGCCGAGGCGCTTCAACACCTGCGCAAACGCTACGAGGGGCGCGGGGTGCGGGTGGTGAAAGTCGGCGACAACTGGGCGATCCGCACTGCGCCCGATCTCGGCTTTCTGATGCAGAAGGAAACGGTGGAAACCCGCAAGCTTTCGCGCGCCGCGATCGAGACGCTGGCCATCGTCGCCTATCACCAGCCCGTCACCCGCGCCGAGATCGAGGAGATCCGCGGCGTCTCTGTGAGCCGGGGCACCATTGACCAATTGATCGAAATGGAATGGATTCGCTTCGGCCGCAGGCGTATGACTCCGGGCAGGCCGGTGACATTCGTCGTCACGCAGGGCTTCCTTGATCACTTCGCGCTGGAAAGCGCGCGCGATCTGCCGGGGCTCAAGGATCTGCGGGCTGCAGGGTTGCTGGACAACCGCCCGCTGCCTTCGTCGCTGCCCGGCGCGCCGGAGCCGGACGAGGACGACGATATGGACCTTCTGGAAGGTCAGAGCGAACTTTTCGAGGATTGAGGAGCGATCCGATGAAACCCGAACAAATGATCCGCATGTTCCTGCGCCCCTTCATCGGGCGTTTCATCAATGCCGGTGTGAACAAGGGCATCGATGCCACGCTCGGCAAGGGCAAGAGCTTCGAAGAAATGACGCCCGAGGAGCGCAAGCAGGTCAGAGCTGCCCGGAAGGGGACGAAACAGGCCCGCAAGGCGGCGCGGATGGCGCGGCGGATGAACCGCTTCTGACCGCCAGCCAGCGCGCGAAGACGGCCTCGCTGAGCCCCAGCACCGCCAGAACGGCTGCGGCCAGCGCGCAGAGCGGTAGCCCGCCCATGGCAAAGAGCCGCTCGCCTGCGAGCGAGGCCACGAAAACGCTCACATACATCACCGTCGAATTCAGCCCCATGATCGCCCCGCGTTGTGCGGGCGCGATGGCGGTGAGGCGGCTCACCGTCAGATTCAACCCGAGGTGCTGCAGGATGCCCCAGACGAAGGCAAAGCCGGGCAGGGCGGCGTAATGGCCCATCTGGCTTGCGAAGATCACGTAGAAGACGGCCAGCAGGGAGAAGACGATCGCAAGCCCCCGGCGTGGACCGGTGCGGTCCAGCAGGGGATCGAGCAGCATCGCACTGGCAAAGCCCGCGCCATAGAAGAGCGTGATCAGCCCGGAATCACGCACAGGGCGGCTCAGGGCCACGTCCAGATGTGCGCCGAGGTAGGTGTAGATCACGTAAAACCCGGTGCCCAGCATGGCGACCGCGTAAAGCCCCGGCTTCACGCCGGGAATGCGCAAGGCGGCGGCCGGGCGCGTGGGTTTGCCGCGCGGGGCGGGCTCTGACAGGGGCAGGCGGGTCAGCGCGAAGGCGCAGAGCAGCGAAAGCCCCGCCAGAAGCGCGTAGACGCTGCGCCAGCCGGCAAATTCCGCAAGGAAAGCCGAGAGCGTCACCCCGCCCACCATGGAGAGTGTCCAGCCCGATAAAACCTGCCCGATCACCCGGCTTTCCTGCCCCCTTGGCGCCACATGGGCGGCAAGGCTGTAGGCGGCGGGCAGGCCCACGCCCGCGCCGATCCCGGCCAGCGCCTGCGCGGCGGAAAGCGTGGCCACATTCACCGAAAGCGCGCTGCAGGTGAGCCCCGCAGCCATGGCGAGCGCGGCCCAGAACAGGGCGCGGTCCGCGCCGATCCTGTCGGCCTGCGGCGCGATCAGCAGCGCGGCCAGCGCCACGCCCAGCCCGTAGATCCCGGCGGCGATCATTACGCCCGCGGCACTCTCTGCCCCAAGGCCCGCGGCCACGGCGCCCGCAATGGGAGACAGCACCAACGAGTTGGAGCCGATCACGCCGACGGTCACAGTAAGCAGAAGAATCGCGCGCTTCATATGTATTGCCTTGAATGAGGTTCAGTGTTTTCTTCTATTGATCGAACTGTTTTCGGACAAAAGGATTCCCGCAGATGGCGCAAAAAACAGACAGCCTTCAGAAACGCAGTGGCCCAATGCGGGAGGTGGATGCGGTTGACCGAAGAATATTAGGCGAATTGGCGCGCGATGCCAGCCAGAGCTTCGCGCAACTCGGTGAGGCAGTGGGGCTCTCGGCCCCGGCGGTGCACGAGCGGGTGAAGCGGCTCAAGGCGCAGGGCGTGATCAAGGGGACCGTGGCACAGCTCGATGGCGCGCGGCTGGGCAAGCCCTTGCTGGCCTTTGTTCATGTGACCACCAAGGGCTGGGGCAAGACCCGCGCGCTGATGGCGCTGGCGGATTTGCCGGAGGTGGAGGAAATCCACTCCGCCACCGGTGATACCTGCCTGATCATGAAGGTGCGCGTGGCTTCCTCGCTGGCGCTGGAGGGGTTGCTGTCGCGCATCTACGACCTGCCCGAAGTGCGCGGCACCCAGACCTATGTGGCACTTTCCACCCATCTGGAGCGCAGCCCGCAGGCCGAAGTCACAGTGGCGCTGGAGGCGATGGAAACCCTGCGATGAGGCGCGCCATGGGGTGACGCAACGGAAAGGGATCTGATCTCGTTACATTGATGAAAATGAACGGGTTTTCCCCTTGCTGTGTCCACAGTTCTGCCCGATTTCCCGCCTAGGGTTGCGCCGTGCAAAAGAAGGTTTCCCCATGCCCGAGTTCATTGTTTACACGCTGCCGGAATCGCAGATCACCATCTCCGGCGGGCAGCAGCTGTCCGGGATTTCGCAAGGCAGCGGCGTGCATCTCGCGGGGCAGACGATCACGCTGAACTCCAATGCCTGGGAGCCGGTGACGATCACCGATACCGATGATTTCTTTGGCGATTCCGACAGCAGCCAGACGCTGACCAATGCGATCACCTATGATGGCACGGCCTATGATGCCGGGCGGCGGGTGGAGGCGGAATATACGCTCACCGTGGAAGATCCCGACGGCAACCAATACACGCTGATCGGCTTCAACATCAACGAACCGGGTGTCACGAGCTACGCCACCGTGGAGGGGCTCGCCTTTATCGGTGGCGAAGGGGAGTTTCCGCCCATTGGCGTGCCGCTCACGGTTGTCAGCACCGCCGAGGGCCCCGGCGGCACCACCACTGGCTATGACACCTACGCCACGCCGCCTTGTTTCCTGCCCGGCACACGGATCGAAACCGATCGCGGCTGCCTGCCCGTGGAGGCCCTGCGGCCGGGCGATCGGGTGATGACACAGGACAACGGTTTTCAACCGCTTGTCTGGGTCGGTCAGGCACGCATCACGCGCCGTGCGGCGGCCCGCAAGGAAGCGCTGCGCCCGATCCTGATCGCGGCAGGCGCGCTCGGCGGCGGCCTGCCTGAGCGCGATCTCATGGTCTCGCCACAGCACCGGATGCTGTTTGAGGACTGGCGCGCGGAGCTTGCCACGGGCGAAGAGCGCCTGCTGGTGGCGGCGCTGCATCTCGTGGGCCAGCCCGGCATCAGCGCCGTGCTTCCGGCGGGCGATGTGACCTACCACCATATCATGTGCGCCGAGCATCAGATCATCTGCGCCGAAGGCTGCTGGACGGAGAGCTTCCGCCCCGGCCTCGAGGTGCTGGACACGTTTGAAGCCGCCGTGCGCGATGAGCTGCTGTCGCTCTTTCCGCAACTCGCGCAGGGGCAGGGCAGCGCGCCCGCCGCGCGGCTGGCCACACACTACGAAGCGGCGGTGATGCTGGCCGGTTAGGGCCTCTCGCGCCGCTTAAGGCGCGCGGAAATGCTTGGAGAGCTTGAGTCCTTGGCCCTGATAGTTCGAGGCAATGCCTGCGCCATAAAGCTGCGCGGGCACCTCGGCCATGCGCTCATACACGAGCCGCCCCACGATCTGCCCGTGTTCCAGCACGAACGGCGCTTCATGACAGCGCACTTCCAGCACCCCGCGTGAGCCTGCGCCACCAGCTGCGGCATGGCCGAAGCCCGGATCGAAGAAGCCCGCGTAATGCACGCGGAATTCGCCGACCATGGCAAGGTACGGCGCCATCTCGGCGGCGCAATCGGGCGGGATATGCACAGCCTCGCGGCTCACGAGGATGTAGAATGCGCCCGGATCAAGGATGATGCGCCCCTCGGAGGTGCGGATCGGCTCCCAGAATTCGGCCGGATCGTAGTGGCCGATCCGGTCCAGATCCACGACGCCCGTGTGCGGCTTGGCGCGGTAGCCCACCAGATCGCTGCCCTCGGGGCGCAGATCCACCGAAAAGCCCAAGCCATCGTCAATATGGGCCGCGCCCGAGACAAGCCCGACATCGGCGTGCATCGCCTGCAGCGTAGCATCGGAAAGCACGGCCTGCCCGGAGCGGAAGCGGATCTGGTTCAGCCGCATGCCGGGGCGCACCAGCACCGAGAAGGAGCGGGGGCAGATCTCGGCATAGAGCGGGCCTTGGTAGCCGGGCGCGATACGGTCAAATTCCACGCCGCCATCGGTGATGGTGCGGGTCAGAAGATCCATGCGGCCCGTGGAGGATTTCGCATTGGCCACCGCCTGCACGCCCTCCGGCAGGCGCAGGCTTTCCATCAGCGGCACGACGTAGACGCAGCCCTTTTCCAGCACAGCGCCGCCTGAGAGATCCACGCGGTGCATCTCGAACTCTGCAAGGCGCTCGGCAACGGTGCGGCCATGGCCCGCAAGGAAGGACGCGCGCACGCGGTAGGCCACATGGCCCAGCCGCAGATCAAGCGAGGCAGGTTGAATCTGGTCGGGAAGGATCGCAGGATCGCCAGCCAAGGTGCCGTTTTCGATCATCTTTTCGATGGTCTGACAGGGCAGTACGCCGGTTCCGCTCATCGGTCCTCCCAAGGCATTCAGCAGATAGCAAAACGCCCGCGGCCTGTTTGCACAGGTGCGGGCGGTTTTGATTTGGTCGGGCTAGCAGGACTCGAACCTGCGACCTTCCGTCCCCCAGACGGACGCGCTACCAGGCTGCGCCATAGCCCGACTTGAGGCTCTTCATACTGGTTTTGGCGGCAGGGGCAAGGGCCAATTGCGCGGTTATTTTTCATTATTTCGGGCCAGTGGCGCGTCCATCTGGGCCCGCAGCTTGCGCAGCCGCTCATAGAGCGGGCGCAGCGCTTCGGCATCGGCCTTCGTGCGTGCTTGCAGCGCGGCGCGCAGGCGGGGAATGCGGCCCAAATCCTCGGCTACCACAGGTGTCGGTTCAGGTGCAGTGGGCGAAACCGCGTCCGGTGCTGGGGCCTCAGTGGCAGCGGGCGCTTCAGGCTCAGGCTTAGGTTCGGGCGCTGCGAAAAGATCCTGCTGCACAAGCTTGGGCGAATTGGCGGCGGCGGGCACATCTGCAAGGATGTCGGGCTTGGGGGCAGGGGCGGTGCCGCGCGCCGTGACCCGGTCCATCGCCGATTTGACCGAGGCCGCATCGCTCTTTTCAGCCGCTTCGCCCTCGATCGGGCGCGACAGGCCGGAGACCTCTTTCACGCCCTGATCGCGTAAAACCTGCTGGGCTTCCTTGATCGACAGCCCGTCTTCATGGAGAAGTTTCTTCAGCCCGCCCAGAAGCAGCATGTCGTTCGGGCGGTAGTAACGCCGCCCGCCGGCGCGCTTGATCGGCTTCACCTGCGTGAAGCGGCTTTCCCAGAATCGCAGCACATGGGCCGGGGTGTCCAGCCAGTCCGACACTTCGGAGATCGTCCGGAAGGCGTCTGCGGATTTCGCCATTGTGCTCGTCCCGTTGCTTGCGGCTTGTCGTGCTTAGCTTTTGTTCCCTGCCGCCACGCGATCTTTCATCAGATGCGAGGGGCGGAATGTCAGCACGCGCCGGGGGTGGATCGGCACCTCTTCCCCGGTTTTCGGGTTTCGGCCAACACGGGCGGCTTTGTCGCGCACGCCGAAGGTGCCGAAAGAGGAGATTTTCACCGTCTCCCCGGCGACAAGTGCGTCGGACATGTGATCCAGCACGGCCTCGACCAGTTGCGCCGATTCATTGCGGCTGAGCCCGACTTCCTGAAATACGGCCTCGCTCAGATCCATACGCGTCAATGTTTTCGGACTCATACCATCCCCCTATCTATCCGCGCAGAATAAGGGGCGGGGAAATTCCGAGTCAATATCAACCACTTGTCAGGGCAGCTTCATTTGCCTTTACCAGCGGATGACGACCGCTCCCCAGGCCAATCCGCCGCCGATTGCCTCGGTGACAACCAGATCGCCTTCCTTGATCTGCCCGCGCGCTTTGCCAACCGAGAGCGCGAGGGGAATCGAGGCGGCGGAGGTGTTGCCGTGATCCTGTACCGTCACCACCACATGGCTCATCGGAATCTTCATCTTCTGGGCGGTGCCCTTGATGATACGCAGGTTGGCCTGATGCGGCACGATCCAGTCCACGTCTTCCGAGGTAAGCCCGGCCTTCTCAAGCACGGTGTTGGCCGTGGTGCAGAGCTTTTCCACCGCGTGGCGGAACACTTCCTTGCCGACCATGCGCAGGTGGCCCGTGCTCTGCGTGGAGACGCCACCGTCCACGTAGAGCAGATCCTTGTAGCGCCCGTCGGAGTTCAGATCCGTGGCGAGGATGCCGCGATCCGCGCTGGTGCCATCGCCGTCCTGCGCCTCAAGGATCAACGCGCCCGCGCCGTCGCCAAAGAGCACGCAGGTGCCGCGATCTTCCCAGTCCATAAGGCGCGAAAACGTCTCGGCCCCGATCACCAGCACGCGCTTGGCCTGCCCGGAGACGATCAGAGCATTGGCGTTGGTGAGCGCATAGACAAAACCCGCGCAGACGGCCTGCACATCGAAAGCGAATCCCTGCTCCATCCCCAGCTTGGCCTGCACCATGGTGGCGGCGGAGGGGAATGTGAAATCGGGCGTGGAAGTGGCCACGACGATGGCGTCCAGATCGGCCGCCGTCAGCCCGGCGTCGGCCAGTGCGGCCTCTGCGGCCTTGGTGGCCATATCCGACGTGGTTTCGCCTTCGGCGGCGAAATGGCGGCGCTCGATGCCCGAACGGGAGCGAATCCATTCGTCCGATGTGTCGAGGGTTTTTTCGAATTCGCTGTTGGGAACGATGCGTTCCGGCAGGTAGTGGCCAATCCCCGTGGCCACGGCGCGTAGTGTCATTGGTTTTTACCGGTCAGCTGACTGCTCAGGAGTTGGCGCATCATGTCGTGACGTTACGGCAGATGCAACCCGAGCGGTGAGCTTTTCGGTGAAACCGGACTGGGCCAGCGTGAAGGCAAGTTTGATGGCGGCAGAGACGCCGGTGGCATCCGCCGAGCCGTGGGATTTCACCACGGTGCCGTTGAGCCCGAGGAAGACGCCGCCATTCACACGGCGCGGATCGATGCGCTTTTGCAGGCGCTTGAGCGAGGTCAGCGCCAGAAGCGCTGCGAGGCGGGAGAGCGGCGAGAATTTGAAGGCCTCGCGCAGCAATTCGCTGATCAGGCGGGCGGTGCCTTCGCCGGTTTTCAGCGCCACGTTGCCGGTGAACCCGTCGGTGACGATCACATCGACGCGGGCCGAGGGAATGTCGCCACCTTCCACGAAGCCGACATAATCGAAATTGGCCTCTTCGGCCTTTTCCTGAATCAGCTCCTGCGCGGCTTTCAGTTCGGCGCGGCCCTTGTGCTCTTCGGTGCCCACGTTCAGCAGGCCGATGCGGGGGCGGGCCAGCCCCATGCCGTTGCGGGCGTAGGAGGCCCCCATCAGCGCGTATTGCAAAAGATCTTCGGCGTCGGCCTTGATGTCGGCGCCCACGTCGAGCATCACGTTGAAGCCGCCGGGGTTGCGCGAGGGCCAGAGGCAGGCAATCGCCGGGCGGTTCACGCCGGGGATCTTGCGCAGGCGGATCATAGACACGGCCATGAGCGCGCCGGTGTTGCCACAGGACACGCAGGCCGTGGCCTCACCATTGCGTACGGCGTCAATCGCCGACCACATGGAGGTGTTCTTGCCGTTGCGCATCACGTGGGACGGTTTGGCGTCCATCGTGACAACCTCGGCGCAATCGCGGATCTCGCAGCGCTCAGCGAGGCCGCGTTTCTTGCCGATCAGCTTTTTCAGGATCTTGGCGTCGCCATGCACGATGAAGCCGATCTCGGCGTTCTTCGCGGCAGATTTGGCAATGCCGGCAACAACAGCTGCCGGCCCCTGGTCTCCGCCCATGGCGTCGACCGATATGATCGTGCGGCGCACACCCGGGTCTTGCGTGGTTTGGATTTCCGTCGCCATGCCCGGGCGCGTCACAAAAACGCCGGCTTACGCCGCGTCTTCTTCGTCCAGATCGATCTCGTCGGCCTGAGCGACCACTTCGCGATCATCGTAGTGACCGCAAGCGCCACACACGTGGTGCGGACGTTTCAGTTCGCCGCAGTTCGGGCATTCGGCCGGGTTGCCTGCAACCAGGGCGTCGTGCGAGCGGCGCTGACCGCGGCGGGACCGCGTGATTTTATTCTGAGGGACAGCCATGTCTCAACCTCGAAGCTAGGAGGGGCGTACCCCTGATTTCCCGGGTTTTTCGGCTACATACGCTACCGCGCTGCCCGAGTCCAACCCATCATGTAAACGAGGCCGGGAACATACTGCGATTCACGGCCAGCGCAAGTGTTTTCTTGAACCCTTAATTCTCGCCTTTTTTGAGGCTGTCGCGCAGGGCCGAAAGGCCTGCAAAAGGGCGTGCGTCTTCGTCCCTCATGGGCGCTTTTCCCGGCTCTGTAAAGACCTGGTTTTCCATCGTCGCCCCATCGGCGCGCGGATAGAGCGGCAGCGCCAGCGCCAGCGCCTCGGCCATCACGATGCCCGCATCGATCACCTCGGAGAGCGGCTCGGTGCTGTCGTCTTCACTGAGTTCGACTTCCTCTTCTTCCGGCGCGGCGTAGTCGGCGGAGAAGTGGCGGTGTACGGGTTCTTCAAGGCGGGTCGTCACGGGATCGAGCGTCACCACGCAGGGCTGCACGACGGTGGCGCCCAGATGGCCCTCTAAAATCCAGTCGCGTTTGCCGCGCGGGGTCAGCTTACCCTCAAAGCGCAGTTTCTTCACGCCACTGATGCCCAGCTCCTGCGCCAGCGCGGTGCGGGCTTCGGCAGAGGGCTCGATCACGAAGCGGGTGGGTTTCTTCTGCGAAAGATCGGCCACCGCAAATCGCTGTGGTCCGCCGCCCTTGGGGTGCTCTGCCTGTGTCATCTCGCGTCATCCATTCTTGAACCGGTGCCATTCCTTCTGTAAAGCCGGATACGAGGCAAGCAAAGGCAAGACAAGAGGGACGGAATGCGCAAAGGCTGGATCGCCGGTAAAAGCGTCGCGGCACTGGGCCTTGCCCTGTGGCTCACCGCCTGCTCCTCAACGTACCAGAACCACGGCTTTGCCCCAAGCGAGCTTGATCTCGCGCAGGTGACGGTGGGCGTCGACACGCGCGACACGATGGCGGAGCTGTTCGGCGAGCCGTCGATCTCGGGCGTGGTGGGCGATGACACCTGGTTCTACGTCGGCTCGCGCTGGCGCCACTTCGCCTATCGCGCGCCGGAAGTGATCGACCGCCAGCTGGTGGCGGTAAGCTTCTCGGAAGATGGCGTGATCCAGAACATCGAGCGTTTCGGGCTGGAAGACGGCCGCGTCGTTACTCTGAACCGCCGCGTGACCGAGACCAACATCGCCAACGTGAACCTGATCACCCAGATCCTCAACAGCGTCGGCAACGTGACCTCTGACCAGCTGCTGGGCAACTGACGCGCGCCGCAAGACGCGACGCGCTAGGGCGAGGCGTCAGGCTTCGTCGTCGGGTTTGAAATCCAACGCCACACCGTTGATGCAGTAGCGCAAGCCCGTGGGGGCGGGGCCATCTGGGAAGACATGGCCCAGATGCGCATCGCAGCGGGTGCAATGCACCTCGGTGCGGCGCATGAAGAGGCGGCGGTCTTCCTGCGTGCCGATGGGCGCATCTTCCAGTGGGGCGTAGAAACTGGGCCAGCCGGAGCCGGACTCGTATTTCGTTTCCTGCCCGAAGAGCGGCGCGCCGCAGCAGACGCAAGCGAAGCGTCCCGGCGATTTCGGGAAATCCTCATGGGTGCGCGCGCGTTCGGTGCCGTGTTTGCGCGTCACCTTATAGGCAAGATCGGAAAGCTGGGCGCGCCATTCGGCGTCTGACTTGGTGATTTTGTCCATATCTGGCCCTTTCGTTCAAATGCCTGTCACATCTTGTGTGATAGAGGCGATGGCAACATACTTAGGCCGTGGGCGCGCGTGCGCCAAGGCAGCGAGGGATCACGATGTCGGGTATCTCCAGAGGCCGTTACGTGGTGCGGTTTGCAGAGAGCGAAGCCGATGTGCGCGCCGCACAGGCGCTGCGCTACAAGGCCTTCATCCAGGCCAGCGGCGCGCAGGCCGGGGGCGTGCGGGCCGACGGGATCGAGGCTGACGACTTCGATGAGGCCTGTACCCATGTGCTCGTAGAGGAGGCCGCAAGCGGGCGGCTGGTGTGCTGTTTCCGGCTGCTGACACTGGCCGACGGTGGCGAAATCAACCGCAGCTACGCCGCGCAATACTATGAATTGTCAGGGCTTTCCTCCTTCGATGCGCCGATGGTCGAGATGGGGCGTTTCTGCGTGGACCCCGCTTGCCATGATCCGGACATTCCCCGCATCGCCTGGGCCGCACTGACCCGCTTTGTGGACGACAACGGGGTGCGGATGCTCTTTGGCTGCTCTTCCTTCAAGGGCACCGAGACCGAGGCCTACCGCGATGCCTTCGCCCTGCTGAAAGAGCGCCACCTTGGCCCCAAACGCTTTCTGCCCAAGGTGAAAGCGCCCAATGTCTTCCGCTTTGCCCAGCGGCTGCGCCGCGAGCCGGACGCGCGGCGGGCACAGCAGGGCATGCCGCCTTTGTTGCGCAGCTACCTGTTGATGGGGGGCTGGGTGTCGGATCACGCGGTGGTGGACCGGGATCTGAACACGCTGCATGTGTTCACCGGCCTCGACGTGGCCGCGATCCCGCCTGCGCGCAAGCGGCTGCTGCGGGCCGTGGTGGGTTAGAGTGGGTTCCGCCGGGGCCTATTTCCCGGCGCGCATCTCCTGAACTTCGGCGCGCAAGGCCCTGATTTCAGAAAGAATCAGTTCGTTCTCCGTCATCATCGCATCGCGTTCGGCCCGCGCCGTGGCCTCATGCTCGCTCTGCATCGCGTCCACGATCACACCGATGAAAAGGTTGAGCACGGTGAAGGCCGTCATGATGATGAAGGGTACAAATAGCATCCACGCGTAGGGGAAGACCTCCATCACCGGGCGCACGATGCCCATGGACCAGCTTTCCAGCGTCATGATTTGAAACAGCGTATAGGCCGAGGCCGAAAGCGTGCCGAACCAATCCGGGAAAGCCTGCGCGAAGAGCTTCGTGGAAATCACGGAAAACACGAAGAAAACCAGCCCCAGCAGCAGCACGATACTGCCCATGCCGGGCAGGGCGGAGAGCAGGCCGCCCACCACGCGCCGCATCGCCGGAACGGAGGAGACAAGCCGCAACACCCGCAGGATGCGGAAGGCCCGCAGCGCCGAAAGGCTGCCGGTGGCCGGGATCAGGGCGATGGCGACGATGCAGAAATCGAAGATCCGCCAGGGATCGCGCCAGAAGCCGCGGAAATCGACGATCAGCCGGGCGGCGATCTCCAGCACGAAAATGCCGAGGATGGCCTTGTCGAGCGCGTAAAGCAGGCCGCCGAAGCGGGCCATCACCGCCGGGTAGGTCTCCATGGCGAGGCAGATCGCGTTGATAACGATCAGGGCCATGATGACGCGGTCAAACCACGGGTTTTGGATCAGGCGGGCAAGGCGGGCGCGCATGGGGATCTCCGGCGAGGGGCGTTGCGCGTCTAACTCGGTGTTTGGCCGCCATTTCGCAAGGGGCTTTTGCTGATTGTGCAGGCCAAAGGCGGCAGAGCCCCGCCGATTGGGGGTATTTTTTGACGATTTCCCTTTGGCCTTTGCCGTGGTTTTCCCTATCTAAAGGAAAAGCGTCGGAAAACCGTTTCCGGCAGAAAAGCTCACCACCCCCGGCTGCAATCGGGGCAGCGCAAACGGGGATGGCATGGCCGCGGGTCACGATGAAGCGAAGGGCAACGGGTTTGTCGGCTGGCTGCCTGTGGTGCTGTCGGCCGGTATTTTCGCATTTTTCCTGCGGTTCCTGCCGCAAATCGCAGCCGGAGAGACACTGCGCACCGCTTTCGCCTGGGCGCCAAGCCTCGGGGTGGAGCTGTCTTTCCTCGTCGACGGGCTGAGCCTGACCTTCGCGCTGCTGATCTCGGGCATTGGCACCTTCGTTCTGCTCTATTCCAACAGCTATCTGGCGGGGCACCCGCAATACGGCCGCTTTGCGCTTTATCTCTTCAGCTTCATGCTCTCGATGCTCGGGCTTGTGCTTTCGGACAACCTGATCGGTCTCTTCGTGTTCTGGGAGCTGACGACGCTCACCTCTTACCTGTTGATCGGGTTTGACAACGAAAGCCCCAAATCCCGCCGCTCCGCGCTGCAGGCGCTGCTGCTGACGGGGGCAGGGGGACTTGCGATGCTCGCGGGGCTGATCCTGCTGGGCGCGGTCGGCGGCAGTTTCGAGATCAGCCAGCTTGTGCCGCAGGCTGAGGCGATCAAGGGCGATGCGCTCTACCTGCCGATCCTGATCCTGATCCTTGCGGGCACCTTCACCAAATCCGCGCAGGTGCCGTTTCACTTCTGGCTGCCCAACGCCATGGCCGCGCCGACGCCGGTTTCGGCCTTCCTGCACTCCGCCACCATGGTGAAGGCTGGCGTATACCTGATGGCGCGGCTTCATCCGGTGCTCTCGGGCACCGATGTCTGGTTCTGGACGCTGACGATCTTTGGCGCGGTCACGGCGGTGTTCACCTCTTTCCTGTCGCTGCGGCAGGACGATCTGAAACAAGCGCTGGCCTATTCCACGCTGATGGCGCTTGGCACGCTCACCATGCTGCTTGCGCCGTCCTCGGGCTACGCCATCACCGCCTTCGCGACCTTCCTCGTGGTGCATTCGCTCTACAAGGCCGCGCTGTTCCTCATTGTGGGCTGCGTGGATCACGGCACCGGCACGCGCGATGCGGACCTTCTGGGCGGGCTCGCACGCGCCATGCCCTTCACCGCTTTCGCCGCCGCGCTTGCGGGGCTGTCTATGGCGGGCCTTCCGCCCTTCATCGGCTATATCGGCAAGGAGCTGATCTACGCCAACACGATCACGGCGGGCGATGCCGCCACCTTCGTCACCTTCATGGCGCTGGCCGCCAATGCCTTGATGTTCGCGGTGGCGGGCGTCGTGGCGCTGCGGCCCTTCTGGGGCAAGAAGGGCGAGACGCCGCTCAAGCCCCATGAGGCAAGCTGGGCGATGCTCGCAGGCCCCATCGTGCTGGCCCTGCTGGGGCTCGCCTTCGGCCTGATGCCGCTCTGGGCGGAGGTGAATTTCACCACCCCCACCGTGGCCGCCATTCTGGGAGACGCCAGCAAGGCCAAGCACCTGCATCTCTGGGCGGGCGTCAACACCGAGCTTATGCTCAGCCTCGCCACCTTCGCCATCGGCTTCATCCTGCTGCTGGCCTACACCCCCGTGCGCCGCCTGCTGGAGCGCGCCGATGCGGCCACACCGAGCTTTGACAACGGCTGGGACAACATCCTCAATGGCCTCTACAAGGCGGCCAAATGGCAGACGCGCATCCTGCAATCGGGCAACCTGCAGCGCTACCTCTTCACCATCTTTGCGACTTTCGTCATCGCCGTCGGCGGCACCATGATCCTCAAAGGCGCGGTGAACCTTGGCGTCGCCATCGACGAGGCCAACAGCCCGCGCCACTGGCCCGAACTGGTGCTGATCATCGTTGCCGCTCTGGTGACGGCCACCTCCCGCTCGCGCATGCTCGCCGTGGCCGCGCTTGGGGTGCAGGGGATCGGCGTGGCGCTGATCTTCATCTCGTTCGGCGCGCCGGATGTGGCCATCACCCAGCTGCTGGTCGAGACCCTCGTCGTGGTGCTGGTGGCCGTGGCCATGCTGAGCCTGCCCTTCCTTGATGAACGCGGCAAAAACGATCACCGCCCGAAAGACATGGTGCTGGCGGTGCTGATGGGGGTGGTTGTCTCCTTCGTGCTGATCGGCGTGCTGCAGGGCCACCTGGATCTGCGCCTCACCGAATACTTTGAGAAAACAGCTGCACCGGAGGCCTTCGGACGCAACATCGTCAATGTGATCCTCGTGGACTTCCGCGCAATCGACACTTTCGGCGAGATCGCGGTGATCGTGGTGGCGGCGCTCTCGGCCTATGCTCTGCTGCGCACCACCGACAACAGCCGCGACCGCGATGAGGAAGAGGAGGAGCTGCAATGAACTCGCTGATCCTGCGCGTCGCGGCGCGCTATCTGGCCGCGATCCTGCTCGTTTTCTCGATCTACATGCTGTTTCGCGGCCACAATGAGCCCGGCGGCGGCTTTATCGGCGGGCTGATCGGGGCGACGGGCTTCATCCTTTACGCCGTGGCCTGCGGCACCAAGGAGGCCCGCGCCACGCTGATGGTGGAGCCCCAGAGCATCGCCATGGCGGGGCTCGCGGCGGCGCTTATCTCGGCCTTCGCCTCCGCCATCTTCGGCGATGCGCCTTTCACCGGGCAATGGCTGTTCATCGGCGCGACGGATGAGAGCAAGGGCATCCCCTTGAGCACCGTTCTTGTCTTTGACATCGGCGTGTATCTGGTGGTGTTCGGAGCGATCCTGACCCTTGTCTTCGCCATGGAAGAGGAGATCTGAGGGTGGAATTCCTGCTTGCCATAACCGTCGGTGTGCTGGTGGCTACGGCTGTCTACCTGATGCTTGCGCGCAATGTGCTGCGCTTCATCTTCGGGCTGATCCTGATCAGCAACGCCGCCAACCTCGTGATCTTCACCGCCGGGCGCCTGACACCCGGCGAGCCGCCGCTGATCAAGGAGGGCGCCTATGCGCCCGCAGTAGGCGTCGCCAACGCGCTGCCGCAGGCGCTGGTGCTCACCGCCATCGTGATCGGCTTTGGCCTGTTTGCCTTCGCGCTGGTGCTCGTCTACCGCGCCTATACCACCCTCGGCACGCTCTATTCCGATGAGATGGACGCCGCCGAACCGCAGGAGCCCCTGAAATGAGCTGGCTGCTGTCGCTGCCCATCCTGATCCCTTTCCTGACGGCGATCTTCGCCTTCTTCCTGCGCCGCTCGGGCCTGTGCCGCTGGGCCAGCGTGATCGGCTCGGGTGTGCTGCTCGCGGCCTCGCTCGCGCTGTTCTACGTCGTCCTGCAAGAGGGTGTGGTGGCCGCGCAGATGGGCGGCTGGCCCGCGCCCTTCGGCATCACGCTTGTGGCCGACTACTTGAGCGCCGTCATGGTGGTGATCACCGCGATCACTGCGCTGGCGGTCTCCGTTTATGCCTCCGCCGAAATCAGCGGCCGCCAGACCTATCTCGGCTACCACGCGCTGTTTCAGGTGCTGATCGCCGGGGTCTGCGGGGCCTTCCTGACGGGGGATCTGTTCAACCTCTACGTCTGGTTCGAGGTGATGCTCATCGCCTCCTTCGGCCTCTTGGTGCTGGGCGGCAAGAAAAGCCAGATCGACGCCGGGATCCGCTACGTCTCGATGAACCTCGTCTCCACGATTTTCTTCCTTTCAGGCGTTGGCTTCCTTTACGGCATGACAGGCACGCTCAACATGGCGGATCTGAGCCTTGCCGTGCAGGGCGTTGAAAACCAGTCGCTTCTCACCGTTGTGGCGATGATGTTCATGGTCGCCTTCGGGGTAAAGGCGGCGCTGTTTCCGCTCTTCTTCTGGCTGCCCGCCGCCTATCACACGCCGAGCTTTTCCGTCTCGGCCGTCTTTGCGGGGCTTCTCACCAAAGTGGGCGTCTACGCGCTGGTGCGCGCCTTCACGCTGATCTTCGTGGAGGATGTGGCCTATACCCACCAGATCCTGCTGTGGGTGGCTTGTCTCACGATGCTCACCGGCGTTCTGGGTGCGGCGGCGCAAAGCGACTTCCGCAAGATCCTGTCGTTCCATATCGTGAGCCAGATCGGCTACATGATCCTTGGCCTTGCGCTTTATACGCCGCTGGCGCTGGCCGGGAGCGTCTTCTACCTCGTCCACCACATCATCGTGAAAGGAAACCTCTTCCTGATCTCGGGCGTGGCGCGGCGGATCACCGGCTCCACCGAGCTGTCCAAGATGGGCGGGCTCTACAAGACAGCGCCTTTCCTCGCGATCCTCTTCCTGATCCCGGCCTTCTCGCTCGCCGGTTTCCCGCCGCTTTCGGGCTTCTGGGCCAAGTTCATCCTGATCAAGGCCGCGTTGGAGGTGGAGATGTGGTGGGCTGCAGGCATCGCGCTCTTCGTGGGGCTGCTGACGATCTACTCCATGACGAAGATCTGGGCGCAGGCCTTCTGGGAGCCGCACCCGGAGGAAATCAACCCGACGCTCAAGAGCCTGTCGAGCTTCGCGCAGGTGGCGCTGCTGCTGCCGATCATCGGCCTTGCGCTGCTGACGATCCTCATCGGCCTGAACCCCGAACCCTTCATGGAGTTCGCCAAAACCGCCGCCGCGCAGTTGCTGGATCCGAGCGATTACGTGCAGACTGTGCTGGGGCTGGGTGAGGAGGCCGCGCAATGAACCTTCTGCTGTTCAACGTGATGCTGGCGCTTGTCTGGGCGGCCTGGGCGGGCAGTTTCAGCCTGCTGACGCTGTTCACCGGCTTCATCATCGGCTTCGCCGTCCTGTGGCTTCTGCAGCCGCTTCTGGGCGGGAAAAACCTGTACTTCCTGCGCGCCTACTACTGGGCGCGGCTGCTGGTGATGTTCCACTACGAACTCATCGTCTCCTCGCTTGTGGTGGTGTGGGACGTGCTGACCCCCACGCAGCATTCCGTGCCGGGCATCGTGGAGGTGCCGCTGGACATCGAGACCGAGGTCGGCATCCTGCTGGTGACCAACCTGATCTCGCTCACGCCGGGCACGCTGAGCCTCGATGTCAGCGAGGACCGCAAGACGCTCTTCGTGCACGCGATGTTCTCAGACGATCCCGAGGCGCTGCGCAAGACGCTGAAAAACGGGATGGAACGCTGGGTGAAGGAGGCAATCGAAACATGACAAGCGCTGGTTTTCTTGCCTTCTCCGTGAACGCCGGTTTCGTGATGATCGTGCTGGCGCTGGTTCTGGGCTTCATCCGCCTGATCAAGGGGCCGAGCCTGCCGGATCGCGTGGTGGCGCTCGATATGATGACGATCCTCATCGTGGCCTTCTGCGGGCTCTTCGCCGTGGCGACGCGGGATCAGACCTTCCTCGATGTGGCCCTCGTGATGGCGCTCGTGGGCTTTCTGGCCACCGTGGCGCTGGCGCGCTTTGCCGAGCGCCGCGTGCGGCGGCGGCGGCGGGCGGCACGGCTGAACGAGCAGGTGGCAGAGGTTGTCGAGGCCGCCGATGAGAGCGTGAAAGGGGGCAGCGATGCTTGATATTCTGGCCGGGCTTCTGGTGCTTTCCGGCGGATTCTTCGCCTTCATCGCCGCCCTTGGCGTCTTGCGCCTGCCGGATGTTCTGGTGCGGATGCATGCCTCCACCAAGGCCGGGACGCTGGCCTGCGGCTTGATCCTCGCCGGTGCGGCGGTGGCCTTCTGGGATCTCGCCATCAGCTTCCGCGTGGTGGCCGTGGTGGCCTTCATCCTCTTCACCGCCCCCGTCGGCAGCCACATGATTGGCCGCGCCGCCGTGCGCACCGGCGTGCCGCTCTGGCGGGGCCGGGGCAAAGAGATGACGCCGGAAGACTGGGACGTGCCGGACTGACACGATCCGCCGCGGATCGGCTTCCGGACGGGGATAGAGGTTGCCCGAAAGCCCCAAATCGCATCATATGGACCCTGAAAACCGGAAGCCCTTGCGGGCAAAAACCGGGGCTTGAGAAAAGTGTTTTCGAGTGGGGGGCATTCGTGGTGGGCAACAGGCGCCTTTTCTTTCCGTATCCCAACGGATTACGCAACGCGGCCTTGATCGCGGCTGCCGGTCTGGGGCTTTCCGTCAGCCAGGCTCTCGCCTTGAGCGAAGTTGTCGTGCGGACCTCGGGCAACAACGAATCCCTCACCGAAACCCTGCGCAACGCCTCGCTTTCGGTGGCCTCGCTTGCAGGCGACACCTCCAATTCGCAGGACGTGGTGACCTCGGCGCGCGCCGACTACGGGCGCATCCTCGGCGCGCTCTACGGCGAGGGCTATTATGCCGGGGTGATCAGCATCAAGGTCGATGGCCGGGAAGCCGCCGACATCCCGCCCTTCTCGCCGCCGTCTCAAGTCAGCCGCATCGTGATCGATGTGGAGCAGGGGCCGCAGTTCAAATTCTCCCGCGCCGAAGTGGCGCCGTTGGCCAAGGGCACCGATCTGCCGAGCGGTTTTGCCAAGGGCGAGATCGCGCGCAGCGGCGTGATCTCCACGGCGGCCAACACCGGTATCCGGGGCTGGCGCAACCGGGGCCACGCCAAGGCGGAACTCAAGAACCAAAGCGTGCGCGCCGACAACCGCGACGCCACGCTCGACACCCAGATCGAGATCGCGCCCGGCCCGCGCCTGACCTTCGGCGCGCTGACGCTGGATAACCGGGGCAAGGTCCGCGACAAACGTGTGCTTCAGATCGCTGGCTACCCGGAAGGCGAAGTCTATTCGCCCGACGAGATCAACGAGGTCACCAAGCGGCTGCGGCGCACCGGCACGTTTTCCACCGCGAACCTGACCGAGGCTGAGGAGATCGGCCCGAACGACACGCTGCCGATGCTGCTGACGGTGGATGATCAGCTGCCCCGCCGCATCGGTTTCGGGGCCGAGATTTCCACCACGGAAGGCCTTGGGGCCACGGCCTACTGGCTGCACCGCAACCTCTTTGGCGGGGCCGAAACCTTCGAGATCCGCGGCGAGATCGCCAATATCGGCGGGCTTGAGGTGGCCACGGGCGGGGTGGATTACTTCCTCGGCACGCGGCTGACGCGCCCGGCGATCTACGGGCCTGATACCAACGGCAACATTTTCGCCTCCATCGAACAGAACGACGATCCGGGCTATTTCGAGCGCAAGGCGTTGGCCGGTGTTTCGGCCACGCGGATCTTCTCGGACGATCTGGAGGCCGAGCTGGGCCTTGGGTTCCGTTACTCGCAATATGACGACGATTTCGGCGAGCGCGAGTTCACCCATTTCGTACTTCCGGCCTCTGTGACATGGGACAAGCGCGACAGCGAGCTTGAGCCGACGCGCGATTTCTACCTGCAGGCCGAGGCTGAGCCCTTTATCGGGGTCGGCGGCGACAGCGCCACCGGCGCGCAGCTTTTCGGTGATCTGCGCGGCTACCTCGGCTTTGGCGAAGATCGCAACTTCGTGCTGGCAGGGCGCTTCCAGATCGGCTCCGTCGTTGGCTCCGATCTGGCGGAAACGCCACCGGATTACCTGTTCTTCTCCGGCGGTGCGGGCACGGTGCGCGGCCACACCTATCAGTCGCTGCAGCTTGAACTGCCCGGCGGGATTGAGACCGGGGGCAAATCCTTCCTCGGCTTCTCGCTGGAGGCGCGCAGCTACGTGACCGAGAGCATCGGCCTTGTCGGCTTCTACGACGTGGGCTTCATCGGGCCGGAATCCTACATCAACGAGGATTACGTCTATCATTCCGGCGTCGGTGTCGGGGTGCGGTACAAATCGCCCATCGGGCCTTTGCGGGTCGATGTGGGCTACCCGCTCGAAGGCGAGGACGAGACGGGCGACATCAAGATTTACATCGGTATAGGGCAGGCGTTCTGATGCGGGTACTGGCCATTGTTCTGTGTTTACTCTGGCCGGTCTGGCTGTTTGCGCAAGATGCGGAAACAGCGCCGGAGGGCGATGGCGGGCGGATCAGCCGGCTGATTGAAAGCAGCCTGTCCGGGCCGGGGCGTCAGGTGACGGTGCGCGGCTTCCGGGGCGCGCTGTCCTCGCGCGCGACGATGGAAGAGCTGATCTTTTCCGACGAGGAAGGCCCCTGGCTGATCCTGCGCAACGCCGCCTTTGACTGGCAGCGCACGGCCCTGTTGCGCCGCCGCCTTGCGGTGAACGAGCTGGTGGCGGAGGAGCTAATCGTCTCCCGCGCGCCCATCGTACCGCCCAGCACCGAGCCGCCGAAGGCCGCCGCGTCCGATGGCTTCAGCCTGCCGCAGCTGCCGGTGTCGGTGGAGATCAACCGCTTCGCACTGGAGCGCATCGAGATCGGCGCGGCGCTGGCCGGGCAGGATCTGGCCGCCACGCTGGGCGGGCGCGTGATCCTGATCGACGGGGAAGGGCTGATCGAAACCGATCTGCAGCGGCTCGACGGGCCGGAAGGCACCTTCCGTTTGAGCGGCAATTATTCCAACAACACCCGCGTGTTGTCGGTGGACCTGGAAGTGGCAGAAGATGCCGGTGGCATCATCGCGAGCCTTGCTGGCATGCCGGGCGCGCCCTCGCTCGATCTGACGGTTCAGGGCGTCGGGCCGCTCGACGATTTCCGCGCCGATCTCCTGCTGGCCACCGATGGCGCGGAGCGCCTCTCTGGGCAGGTGGAACTGCTTACGCAGGACGGTGGCGCCGATACGCCCGATCTGCGCTTCATTGCCGGGCTGGAAGGCGACGTTGCGCCCCTGTTTGCCCCCACCTATCAAGATTTCCTCGGCAACGATCTGCGCCTTTCCGTGGAAGGCGTGCGCCCCGGCGCAGGCGGGCTGGATCTGCAAACGCTCAGCTTTTCGGCGGCCTCCGTGCAGCTTGACGGCGCGCTCTCGCTCGGACCCGACAACTGGCCGCGCACCATCGCGCTCACGGGCGCGATCACGCCGCCGGACGGCGCGGAGCTTGTGCGCCTGCCGCTGGCGGGGCCAGAAACCGATCTGGGCAAACTCGATCTCACGGTCAGCTTCGATCACGAGGCGGGCGACGAGTGGACGGCGGCGCTCTGGCTGCAGCGGCTGGAACGTGAGGGGCTGGCCCTTGGTGTGGCGAGCCTTCTCGGGGAAGGCAGTCTGAAGCGCAAAGAGGGCGACACGCCCGGCTCCGTGACAGCCAACCTGATCCTTGCGGCCTCTGAGCTGGGGCTTGCGGATGAGAAGATCACCGCACTTCTGAGCGATGGGCTTTCCGCCACGGCGTCCGCCGATTGGACGCGGGGCGGCGCGCTCAACATCACCGCTTTTGACGCCAAGGTGGCCGGGGCGGAGGCTTCCGGCACCGCCGTGCTGGCCGATATCGCAGAGGGGCTGAACATCGACGCCGATTTCAGTGCCACACTGGGCGATCTGGCGCTTTATTCCGACATCGCGGGCCTCGATCTGGGCGGCAGCGCCGATCTGCAGCTGCAGGCCAAGGCCGCAGCCCTCACCGGTGCCTTCGACGTGAAGGCCAGCGGTGCGGGGCGGGGCGTGAGCCTTGGCGATCCGGCGCTGGACGGAATCATCGGCGGTGAAAGCCGCTTTAGCTTGAGCGCGCTTCGGGATTCCCAAGGCACCACCCTGCGCGAGCTGTCCGTGAAAGGACGCGACGTGGAACTGAACGCCGACGGGCGCATCACCGAGGAAACCGGCGGCGGCCTGCGCTTTGATGCGCGGGTGGCGAGCCTCACGGCGGAAGGCGACGCGCGCGTCTCCGGCACGACGCTGGGCGCGGATATTGAAACAGACCTGACGGCCGAAATCGGCGATCTGGGCGATTTCGCCGCCCTTGCGGGCCTGCCGCTGGAAGGCACCGTGCGCCTCACGCTGGACGGCGGCGGCAACATCGCCGCGCGCACCTTTGACGCCCGCGCGCAAGGGGCGGCCTCAGGCCTGTCCACCGGCATCCAGCAGGTGGATGCGCTTGTAGGCCAGAGCGCCGCGCTGGACATCGACATCGCCCGTCTGGCCGAAACGCTCGCGGTGCGCAAATTCGCCATCAACGCCAAGGAAGTGGATGTCACCGCCAGCGGCAATGTCACCGAAACCGGCGGTGCGATCGATTTCGACGCCCGCGTGGCCAGTGCCTCGCTGATCGGCCGCGCGCTGTTGTCAGGCCTTGATCCGGCCGCCACGGTGGAGATCGATGCGGAGGCCAAGGTCGACGATCTGGCCCCCTTCGGCGCGCTTGCCGGTCAGGGGCTTTCGGGCGCAGCGGCGCTGGATCTGGCGGGGCGCGTTGCGCTCTCCACGCTGGATTTCGACATCCGCGCCGATGGCACCACCGATCAGCTGCAACTGGGCATCGCGCAGGTCGATCCGCTGCTGGAAGGGCAGACGGCGCTCTCCGTGGATGCTTCCCGCGCGGGCCGCACGATCGACATCCGCAAGCTTGAAATCGACGGCACCCAGATTGGGCTGAACGCGAAGGGCGCTCTGGGCGCGGACTCCGGCGCGTTTGATTTCGACGCGCGGGTGCTCACCGCCACGCTGTCGGGCAATGCTGCCTTGAGCGAGCTGGACAACGGCCCGGCGATTGCGCTGGATGCGACGGCTAAGGTCACCGATCTGGCGCCTTTCAGTGCCATCGCAGGCCAGAGCCTTGCCGGGGCCGCGGATCTGAAACTGGACGGAACGGCCAATGCCAAGAGCCTTGATTTCGACGTGCAGGCCAATGGCGATATCCGCGATGTGGCCGTTGGCATCCCGCAAGTGGATGCGCTGCTGGCGGGCGATACGCTGCTGGCGGTGGACGTCACCAAAGCCGGGCGCGAGATCGAGATCCGCAAGCTCACCGTCAATGGCGAACAGATCGATCTGGACGCCAGCGGCGATGTGGGCCCCGAAGGCGGCACCGTTGCCTTTGACGCCCGCGTGCTGAACGCCGAAGCCAGCGGGCAGGCGCAGGTTTCGGGCATGGATGCCGGGATCGACGTGGCCTTCAACGCCGATGCCACTGTGCCCGATTTGGCCCCGTTCAGCGTCTTTGCCGGGCGCACTTTGGCCGGTGCGGCGCAGCTTGCGCTGGCGGGGCAGGCGACGGTCGAAAGCCGCGATTTCACCCTCACCGCCACGGGCCAGTTACAGGACATTCGCGCCGGGATCGCCGATGTGGACAGGCTCCTCGTTGGGCAGACGACACTGGATCTGGCCGCCGCGAAACAGGGCGAGGAGATTACACTCAGCCGCCTTGAGGTGGATGGCAACGAGCTGGATCTTTCCGCCAGCGGCAGCGTGACCGGCGACAGCGGGCGCATCGATCTGCAGGCGAGCCTGCGCGAGGTGGCCGTTTTCGTGCCCGACATTGCCGGGGGCGCGACGCTGGGTGGGTCGGCCACGCTGGCGGGCAACCGCATCAACGTCGATCTCGATCTGGACACCGACGCCGGTTTTGCCACCGCCGTGGACGGCTCGGTTGCGCGGGATTTCCAGACGGTGAACCTGAACGTCACCGGCACCGCGCCGCTCTCTATCGCGAACAAGTTCATCACCCCGCGCTCGATCATTGGCACGGCGCAGCTTGACGTGGCGGTGAACGGCCCGCCGGCGCTTTCGTCGGTTTCGGGCACGGTTTCGGTGTCCGGTGCACGGTTCTCGGCCCCGACGCTGAAAGTGGCGCTGGATGACATCAACACCCAGATCCGCATCGCGGGCGCGAACCTGACGATCGACGCGGCCACAAATGTCTCGCCGGAAGGGCGCGTGACGGCCAATGGCACGCTGAACCTGAACCCGCCCTTCAACACCAACCTGCAGGTGAACCTCGATGCGGTGCGCCTGACGGACCCGGCGCTCTACGATACGCGCCTGAACGGGCAGATCAGCTTCGTCGGCCCGGCTGCGGGCGGGGCCAACATCGGTGGGGAGATCAACCTCGGCAAGACCGATATCCAGATCCCCACGGCCGCCGTGGGCGCGGGCAGCGTGCCAGCGGGGCTGTTCCATGTGAACGAAACCGCGCCGCAGCGGCTGACGCGCCAGCGGGCGGGGTTCAAGGATGCGAACGAGATTTCCGCCAGCAGCGGGGGCGGGGCCGTTTATGGCCTCGATCTGCGGCTCAACGCGCCGCAGCGGATCAACATCCGGGGCCGGGGGCTCGACATCGAGCTGGGCGGCTCCATCGCTGTTGTCGGCACCACGGCGCGGGTGATCACGGAAGGCGAGTTCGATCTGATCCGGGGCCATCTGGATTTCCTTGGCAAGCGGCTCAACCTCGAAGAGGTGACGATTTCCCTGCTGGGCGATTTCACCCCCTTCATCCGCATCGTCGCCGTGGCCGACATTCCCGATGGGGAAGGGCGCATCGTGATCGATGGCCCTGCGGTGGACCCGGATTTCGAGTTCACCTCCACGCCGGAACTCCCCGAAGACGAGGTGCTGGCGCAGATCCTGTTTGGCGAGTCGATCTCCAACCTCAGCGCGCTACAGGCGGCGGAGCTGGCTTCCTCCATTTCGGAGCTGACCGGCGGCAAGGGCTTCAGCCTGATCTCCGGCATCCGCTCCTCGCTGGGGCTCGATGATCTGAACGTGGAAACCGATTCCGAGGGCAACACCACGGTGCGCGCCGGGCGCTACCTGACCGATAACATCTACACCGACATCGCCGTGGATTCCGAAGGCGAAACCGAGATCAACCTGAACCTCGACATCACCGACAATTTCACCGCGAAGGCCTCGGTGGAGAGCGACGGGGATTCAAGCCTCGGCATCTTCTTCGAGCGCGACTACTAGGCGCTTTTTTCCGATGACCTGAGACTCCGCCAAGCGGTTTCCAAAGCCGGCCCCCTACGCGGGGCCGGTTTCTTTTTGCGTGAATCAACGTTGACCGAATCTCCTCTCTGGCAGTAAACATGAAATATGAATCATTAATCATGTTTTTGGATCGCAGCCCGACGCACCGGGCAGGGGATCTGTTCTCGGGGAGGAGACACACATGAAACGCACGAAGATGAACGGGCTTCTGTCGGGGGTGGCGCTGGCCTGCGCGCTTGGCACCCCGGCGCTGGCCGATATCAAGATCGCCCATGTCTATGGCAAGACCGGCCCGTTCGAGGCCTATGCCAAGCAGAGCCACGAGGGGCTGAAACTGGGCATCGAATATGCCACCGGCGGCACGATGGAAGTGAATGGCGAGAAGATCGTCATCATCGAGAAGGACACCCAGCTCAAGCCCGACATCGGCAAGGCGCTGCTGGAAGAGGCCTATGGCGATGACGAGGTCGATCTGGCGGTGGGGCCGGTGAGCTCGGGCGTGGCGCTGGCCATGCTGCCCGTCGCCGAGGAATACGAGAAGATCCTGATCGTTGAGCCTGCTGTGGCCGACAGCATCACCGGCGAGAACTGGAACCGCTACATCTTCCGAACCGGGCGCAACTCCTCGCAGGATGCCGTGGCCAATGCCGTGGCGCTGGGGGGCGAGAACGTCCATGTGGCAACGCTGGCGCAGGATTACGCCTTTGGCCGCGATGGCGTGTCGGCCTTCCGCGAGGCGCTGGAAACCACGGGCGCCGAGATCGCGCATGAGGAATACGTGCCCACCGACACCACTGATTTCACCGCGGCTGCGGAACGCATCTTCACCGCGATGAAGGATCTGGAGGGCGAGAAGAAGCTCTTCATCATCTGGGCCGGTGGCGGCAACCCGATGGGCAAGATCAACGCGATGGATCCCTCGCGCTTCGGCATCGAGATCGCGACCGGTGGCAACATCCTGGCCGCGCTGACGGCCTACAAGGAACTGCCGGGCATGGAAGGGGCGACGTATTACTACTACGAGATTCCGCAGAACCCGGTGAACGACTGGCTGGTGAAAGAGCATTTCGCCCGCTTCGACAGCCCGCCGGATTTCTTCACCGCAGGCGGCATGTCGGCTGGCATCGCTGTTGTGGAAGCGCTGAAGAAAGCCGGCTCCACCGACACCGAGGATCTCATCACCGCCATGGAAGGCATGGAGTGGGAAACGCCGAAGGGCAAAATGATGTTCCGCCCGGAAGATCATCAGGCGCTTCAGAGCATGTATCACTTCAAGACGGTGGTGAAAGACGGCGTGGATTATGGCGTGCCCGAGCTCGTGCGCGAGCTGACGATCAAGGACATGCCGATCCCGATCCGCAACCAGTAAGCCTCAGCCAAACTACAGGGGCGGGGGGCCTCCCCCGCCCGAACCCCAAAGGGCGGTACGCCTGCCTCGGATCCTCCATGACACAGCCTCTTCTGGAAACCCGCGATCTCACCGTGCGGTTCGGCGGCCATGTGGCCGTTGACGCCGTGAGTTGCGCCTTCGCCCCCGGCGAGCTGACAGCCATCGTCGGCCCCAATGGTGCGGGAAAAACCACTTATTTCAACCTGATCTCCGGCCAGATCCCGGCCACGGGCGGCACCGTGCGCCTCAACGGGCGCGACATCAGCCGCGCCTCCGTGGCGCAGCGCACCCGCGCCGGGATCGGCCGCGCCTTCCAGCTGACGAACCTGTTTCCGAACCTCTCGGTGCTGGAAAACGTCCGGCTGGTGATCCAGGCCAAGGCGCAGAAGGGCTTCAGCCTTTTCACCATGGCCGACAGCCACGCCGAAATCCTTGAGGCCGCCGAGGCCGTGGTGGACCGCGTGCGCCTCACCGCCTACCGCGACCAGACGGTTTCGGAGCTTTCCCACGGCAACCAGCGCAAGCTGGAAGTGGCCCTGCTGATCGCGCTCGATCCGCTTGTCTACATGTTCGACGAGCCAACCGCCGGCATGAGCGTGGATGAAGCCCCCGTGGTGCTGGATCTGATCGCCGAACTGAAGGCCGACAAAAGCCGCACCATCCTGCTCGTGGAGCACAAGATGGACGTGATCCGCACGCTCGCGGACCGCATCATCGTGCTGCACAACGGTGCTTTGGCCGCTGATGGTCAGCCGGTGGAAGTCATGGCCAGCGACGTGGTGCAGGAAGCTTACATGGGAAAGGCGCTGGAAGATGTCTGATCCGATCCTGCGCCTTGAGGGCGTTTACACCAACATCGCGCAATACCACATCCTGCAAGGGGTGGATCTGGAGGTGCCGCGCGGGCAGGTCACCATGCTGCTGGGCCGCAATGGCGTCGGCAAGACAACGACGCTGCGCACGATCATGGGCCTTTGGAAGGCGCATCAGGGGGCGATCCTGTTTGACGGGCAGGACATCCGCGCGCTGCCGACCCCTGTGATTGCCCGCTCCGGCATCGGATTTGTGCCTGAAAACATGGGGATATTCACCGATCTTACAGTAGAGGAAAACATGATCCTCGCCGCGGCCTCCGGCCCGATCAAGCCGGAGCGGCTGGAGTGGATCTTCGGCGCTTTTCCGCCCCTGCGCACCTTCTGGAAGAGCGAGGCCGGCAACCTTTCGGGCGGGCAGAAGCAGATGCTCTCGATCGCCCGCGCCATGATCGAGGAGCGCAAGCTCTACCTGATCGACGAACCCACCAAGGGGCTCGCCCCCGCCATCATCGCGACTATGGCCGCCGCCCTGCGCGATCTGAAAGCGCAAGGCGCGTCGATCCTGCTGGTGGAACAGAATTTCGCCGTCGCCAAAATGCTGGGCGATGCCTGCGTCGTGATGGACGATGGCCGCACCGCCTGGAGCGGCCCGATGGCAGAGCTTGCCGCAGATGCCGCCCTGCAGGAACGCCTGATGGGCCTGAACATGGAGGCCTCATGAGCGCCGCCCCCGATCATACCCCGACCTTCGCGCAGACCAGCCTCACTGATCGCCTCGGCAAAGCCATGCCGCTGCTGCTGGTGCCGGTGCTGGCCTTGCTCGGCTTCCTTGCCATTCCGGCCACCTCCTCGTGGCTCACGCTTACCGTCTCGGGCCTCGCCATGGGCATGATGATCTTCATCATGGCCTCGGGCATGACGCTTGTTTTCGGCCTGATGGACGTGATCAACTTCGGCCATGGCGCCTTCATCTCGGTGGGTGCTTTCGTGGGCATCTCCGTGCTGCTCGCCATGGGCAGCCTGACGGCCTCACCTTCGCTTTTCCTCAATCTTTCCGTGCTCTTGCTGGCCGTTCTTGCCGCAATGCTGGCAACGGGGGCCTTGGGCTGGGCCTTTGAAAAGGTGATCGTTGAGCCTGTCTATGGCGCGCACTTGAAGCAGATCCTTGTCACCATGGGCGGGCTGATCATCATCGAACAGCTGATCGTCATGCTCTGGGGCCCGGAAGAGATCTTCCTCACCCGCCCCGAAGCGCTGAAAGGCGCCATCACATTCGCAGGGGCCGCGATCGAGAAATATCGTTTGGTTGCGGTAGGTTTCGGCCTGATCCTCTTCCTCGCCATGCGCTACGTGCTGCGTGCCACCAAGATCGGCCTGATCGTGCGGGCGGGCGTTGAGAACGGCGAAATGGTCGAGGCGCTTGGCTACCGGCTGCGCATCGTCTTCATCGGGGTCTTCATCGCCGGAAGCGCGCTTGCCGGCCTCGGCGGGGTGATGTGGGGCCTCTATCAAGAGGTCATCACCGCCCATATGGGGGCCAACATCATGGTTCTGGTGTTCATCGTGGTGATCATCGGCGGGCTCGGTTCGGTAGAGGGCTGCTTCATCGGAGCACTTCTGGTGGGGCTGCTGCAAAACTACGTGGCCTTCCTGGAACCCAAGCTCGCGCTCATCTCCAATATCGGCCTGATGGTTGCCATCCTGATGTGGCGTCCGCAGGGCATGATGCCTGTCGTGAAGGCGAAGTGATATGCTGATCAAACTCATCTCCGGCGACCGCCCGCGCAGCCCTGTGCTGGCCTTGGTCCTGCTCGCCATCCTCATCGGCCTCGCCTTCGCACCCTTCCTCTTTCCCGGCACGCGGTCGCTGGATACAGCCGCACGGATCTGCATTTTCATCGTGCTTGTTGCCAGTTACGACCTTTTGCTCGGCTACGCGGGCATCGTGAGCTTCGCCCATACAATGTTCTTCGGCATGGGCGCCTACGGCGTGGCGCTCGCCAGCTTGCACATGGGGCGAGGTTTCGATGCGCTGCTCGTGGGGACGCTCTCGGGCGCGCTGGTGGCGGCCTTCTTCGCCCTGCTGATCGGGCTGTTCTCCCTGCGAGTGCGCGCGATCTTCTTCGCCATGATCACCCTTGCCGTGGCCTCCGCCGTGGCGGTGCTGGTGAGCCAGCTGTCGGGCCTCACCGGGGGCGAAGACGGGCTGAACTACAAGATCCCGCGCGCGCTGACCTCCGCGCAGAAATACATGGATGAAAAGCTCTTCGGCGTCACCATCAACGGCAAGATCGCCAATTATTACCTCGTCTTTACAGGGGCTTTGGTAATCTTCCTCATGTTGCTGCGCATCGTGAACTCCCCCTTCGGACGCGTGCTTCAGGCCATCCGGGAGAACGACTTCCGTACTGAGGCGATTGGCTACCGGGTCGTCTACTACCGCACCGCGGCCACCTGCCTGTCGGCTGTGGCCGCCGCGCTGGCCGGGTCGCTCTTCGCGATTTGGCTGCGTTACGTCGGGCCCGATACCACGCTGTCCTTCGAGATCATGATCGACATCCTGCTGATGGTGGTGATCGGGGGCATGGGCACGATGTATGGCGCGGTGGTCGGCGCGACGCTTTTCGTGCTGGCACAAAGCTACCTGCAGTCGCTGATGGGCGCGGCCTCCGAGGCGCTCGCCGGGGTGCCGCTGCTGCCCGTGCTGCTCAACCCGGACCGCTGGCTGCTCTGGCTCGGCATCCTCTTCGTGCTCAGCGTCTATTTCTTCCCCTCCGGAATCGTCGGCCGCCTGCGCGAAGGGCGCACCCGGTGAGCCTGCCCACGCTCCTCTGCCTGCACGGCTGGACGATGGACGGCAGCCTCTTCGCCGATCTCGCGCGCCGCCTTGAAGGGCGCGCGCAGGTGCTGGCGCCGGATCTGCCGGGGCACGGGGGGTGTGATCCGCAATACGCTGCCACGCTCGAAGGCTGCAGTGCATTCATCAAGGCGCAGCTGGAAGAGATCCAGGGGCCGGTCGTCCTGCTCGGCTGGTCCATGGGCGCGGCGGCGACGTGGCGTTACCTGCAGGATCATGGTCAGGCCCGCGTGGCCGGGCTGATCACGGTGGACATGAGCCCGCGCATCACCTGCACGCCGGACTGGCCGCTGGGCCTCAAAGGCCAGTCTGAGGCGCGCATCGCAGCCGCCACAGCCCGCTTCGCGGCGGATTGGCACGCCAGCGCCCCGGTGCTGGCCAAGGGCATGTTCGCAGAGGGGCGCAACCTGCGCGACGTGCCTTGTGCCTCCGAACTGATCGCCAAGATCCGTGCGCAGGACCCGCAAAAAATGGTGCAGATGTGGCGCTCGCTCATCGAAATGGACGCGCGCCCGCTCATCCCCAGCCTCACCTTGCCCTGGAGCCTTTTTGCCGGGGTGCGCAGCCGCGTCTACCCGCTGGCTGTTGCCGATTGGCTCAAGTCCCAAGCCCCGCAAGCCACGCCGGAGGTCTTCGAAGCCTCTGGTCATTCGCCCCTTCTGGAAGAGCCTGAGGCTTTTGCGCAATCCGTGGCGGCCTTCCTGGCCCGGATCGGGTAGGGGGGGCGCTGCCCCCCGTCCTTTCAGGACTCCCCCCGAGGTATTTGGTGCGAGAGGAAGGGGGCCCCATCTTCTGACGGAAAATATCCCGGGGTGCGGGGCGGAGCCCCGCTCTAAAGTCTTCCGGTGTCTTTTGCGAGCACGAGGGCGCGGCCTTCGGCAATGAGGGTGCCATCTTCGCTACGGGCCGTGGCCCAAAGATCAACGAGGTGTTTTTCCGGGCGCAGGCGGGTGATTTCCACCCGTGCGGTGACGGTGGACTCAAGTGGGGCCGCTGAAAGGTAGCGGATGTCCTGCTTCAGGTAGTTCGTGCCGGGGCCGGGAAGTTCGACTCCCAGCAGGTGGGAAAACAGCGCTGCGATCAGCGGTTCGGGCACGTGATCCGGGGCCGTGTTCAAACCTGCAAGCGTGGCGAAATCTACCATGTCCTGCGCGGTGAAGCGGCGGCTTTGTTCGGCGATATCTCCAGTTTTCACAGCGCGACCTCCGCTTCGCCAAGGAAGACCTCTTCGCCCGTGGCTTCCCGCGTGGCGCGGAAGCGGGCGGAGGTGGCGGCGGGAAAGGTGATGTCCAGCACGAGCGGCTCTTCGGTGAAGGAAGGGTTGGGAAACATCATGCTTTGGGAGAACTGCCGCGCCTGCGGATGGGCGTTGCGCAGCAGGCCCCAGAACTTGCTGTAGATCAGCATCCCGTGAGAAACGGTGCGCCCGAAGCGGGTCCGGGCGGAGAAACCCGGGTCCATGTGGATCGGGTTATCATCGCCGGAAATGCGGGCGAAGGCGTCGAAATCGGCCTGGCTGGGCACCCAGCGCAGGGTCAGGGGTTCGGGCATTTGTGCAGATCCTTCAGATCGGGTTTGCGGACCTTGCCGGCGGCGGTGCGGGGGAGATCTTCGACAAGGGTGAAGCTTTTCGGGATCTTGTAGGCGGCGAGCCGTTCGCGGCACCAGCCGGGCAGGGCGGCCAGATCCGGTGTGCGGCCTGCGCGCGGGATCAGGTACGCTGCGCCAACCTCGCCCCACTGTGCATCCGGCACGCCGATCACGGCGGCCTCCAGCACGTCGGGGTGGTGGTTCAGCACGCGCTCCACTTCTGCCGGGTAGACGTTCTCGCCGCCGGAGATGAACATGTCCTTGATGCGGTCCACGATGGCGTAATAGCCCTCACGATCTCGCTGCGCGATGTCGCCGGATTTGAGCCAGCCATCTGGGGTGAAAGCGGCTTGCGTGGCTTCAGCGTTCTCAAAATAGCCGGGCGTGATCGCTGGGCCGCGCATCTGCACTTCGCCCGCGCCTGTTTCGCCTTGGGCGACGCCATCAAGCCGCACCTCGGTGAGCATCTGCGCCTTGCCGACGGAGCCGATCTTGCGCGCAGCGCTGGCGGCGTCCATCAGGAAGGCGGTGGGGCCGGTTTCCGTCATGCCGAAGCCGTTGCAGATCAGGCAGCCGCGCTCGGCGAAGACCTGGATCAGCGGCTCGGGCAGGGGGGCGCCGCCGCAGCCCATGCGCAGGGCGGACCAATCCACCTGCGCCATATCCGCCGAGAGCGAGAAGGCCTGAAAGATCGCGGGCACGCCGAAGAACTGGGTGATCTCGCCTTGGGCCAGCAGCGCCAGCAGGTCGGCCGGTTCGAACTTGGGGAAGATGTGGCTGCGCCCGCCCGACAGGAACAGGGGCATCGTGTAGAGGTTGATCCCGGCGGTGTGAAAGAGCGGCAGGAAATTCACCGAAGTGTCCGCGCCTGTCAGCCCGATGGCCTGCCCGATGTTGACTGTATTGGCCCAGCACATCCGCGCCGTCTGGATCACGGCTTTGGGCGTGCCGGTGGTGCCGGAGGTGAAAAGCAGATACCAGGGCTTGGTGGCGTCCACCATGCGCGGCGGCAGGGGCGGATGGCTGCGAAGGGCGGCATAGGCGGGGCCGTCGAAAGCGACGGTTTGCAAGCCAAGCGTGGCGGCGAGGCTTTCGGCGGTGGCGGCGCAGGGGGCATCATGCAGCAGGTGGCGCAGGCCGATCTGCTGTGCCACGGGCGCGAGCTCTGCCGGGGGCTGACGCCAGTTCAGCGGCGCAAGGATCACGCCCGCGCGCTGGCAGGCCATCAGCAGGATGAAAAACTCGGCTCGGTTGTGGCAGAGCACGCCAAGGCGATCTCCGGGGGCAAGGCCAAGCTCTGTCACGAGCCCGGCGGCGATCCGGCCCACTTCGGCCTCGATCTGCGCGAAACTCCACTGCCTGCCGGTGCCCATGTCGATAAACGCGGTTGCCTCTGGGCTAAGCTCGGCGCGTTTGGCGGCCATGTCGGGGATGGTGTCAAACATCGGCGGTCTGCCTCTGGCTGCAGAAGGCCTCCATCGCGGCGCGGGTGTGCGGGCGGGCGATGGCTTCGCGGAAGGCGGCCTGCTCAGCGGCGAGGCCGGCCTTCGCGGCGGCTTGCGCGGCTTCTGTCCAGAGTAGGGCTTTGGTGGCACGGGCCGTGTGCAGGCGGGCTGGCTGGCTGAGGCTCCGCGCCAGGGCGTACCCGGCATTAGAAAGGGTTTCGGCGGCACAGGGCGCGCTGCTGAGGCCAAGCTGCGCGGCCTCATGGGCGGTGACGCGCCTGTCCTGCAGCAGCCATTGGCCCGCAGCCTGCGCGCCGATGCGGCCGGGCAGCAGGGCCGTCCAGCCCCCGTCGGGCGCGAAGCCGACCGTGCCGTAGTAGGGCTGCAGGAAGGCGTCCTCGGAGAGCAGGGTCACGTCGGCGGCAAAGAGCAGCCCTGCGCCGCCGCCGGTGATCGCGCCTTGAGCGCAGGTGATCACGGGGCCGGGGAAGGCGATGAGGCGCAGCAGCAGGGCGTGCAGCGCGCCCACAAGCGTGTCGGCAAAGGTCTCGGCGCGGTTTTCCCGCGCGGCGGCGAGAAACAGGGAGACATCGCCGCCGGTGCAGAATTGCGCCCCTTCCGCGCGGATCAAGAGCACCGCTGCGCCTGCGGTTTCGGCCCTATCAAGCGCGGCGTTGAAATCCGCCAGAAGGGCGGGCGTGAGCCGGTTGTGGCTTGCGGGTGCGTTCAGGCTGACCACGCCAAAGGGCGCGCCACCTTCCTGCTTTAGAAGCTCAAAAGTCACAAGGGGCGCGCTGCAGCTCATTTGCGCAGCCCGTTTTCGATCAGGTCGAACGCATCTTCCACCACGGCGCGCACATCGGCCTTGGGATCCCAGAGCACGTAGCGCTCTCCCAATGTCTTGGCCATGCCCATCAGCGCCCAGGCCCGGACCTCGGCATTGCCTGCGCGGATCTCGCCATCGGCCTCGGCGGCTTCAAGCTGATCCTGATAGGCCTGCGCGAAGCGGGAGAAGTAATCGTGATAGGCCTGCGGATCGACAAAACGGGCTTCCTCCACCACACGGTACAACTCGGGCCGCTCGGCGACGAACTGCAGGAAGGCCTCAAGCCCGCGTTTTTCGGCCTCAAGCCGGGAGGGGCTGCCGGCCACCGCCTGCGCGATGCGTTCGCGGGTCAGATCGCCCATCTCGGCCACGAGCTGGGAAAAGATCTCTTCCTTGCCGGAGAAGTAGATGTAGAGTGTGCCCTGCGCCGTCTGCGCCTCGGTGGTGATGTCGGAGATCGAGGCATCGGTGAAGCCGAGGCGGCCAAAGACCTTTTCGGCAGCCCGCAGGATCTGTTCGCGCCGCGCCCGTCCGCGCTTGGTTTTGGGGAGCTGGATCTCGGTCATATGGCGGCTGTGCCTTGCGCTTGGGATGCCTTTCACCAACATGAATGGTGACTCATGTTTCACTATCATTCGGCAGCGGTTGCGTCAAGCCGCGCAGGGGGTATGCTGGAAGCTCGCCGGGTGTGAAAAACCCTTGCAAGCGTGTGAATCCATTGTATGAACGCGGCCCTGTTTCCTGTGCTGCCGGAGGGTTTGACTTGGGTAAAAAGACCGATTTCGCCAGCGAGATCTACGGGCTTGATCGTTGGGGCCATGGGCTGATCAGCGTGACAGCAGAGGGCGAAATCGCGCTCACCAACCCGCTGCAGGAGAACGCGCCGCAGATCAGCCTGCCGGGGATCGTTCACGATCTTGAGGCGCGCGGCATTCAGGCGCCGCTGGTGCTGCGGGTGACGGCCTTTCTGGAAGCCGAGATCAAGCGCATCAACGAGGGGTTTCGCAACTCTATCGCGCGGTCTGGCTATCGCGGCAGCTACCGGGGTGTCTTTCCGATCAAGGTGAACCAGCAGGCGCAGGTGGTGGACCGGATCGTCGAATTTGGCCGCCCCTATGCCTACGGGCTTGAGGCGGGCTCCAAGCCAGAGCTGGTGATCGCGCTGGCCCATCAGCTGGCCGAGGATGCGCTGATCGTCTGCAACGGCGTGAAGGATGCGGAGTTCATCCGGCTGGCGATCCTGTCGCGCAAGCTGGGGTTCAACACGGTGATCGTGCTGGAGAGCGCGAAGGAGCTCGATACCGTGATCGATGTGGTGCGCGAGCTGGGCGAGGAGCCTCTGCTGGGCGTGCGCGTGAAGCTCACCCACCGGATCGGCGGCAACTGGGCGGAAAGCTCGGGCGATCGTTCGAGCTTCGGCATGAACACCGATCAGCTGATGCAGGTTGTGGACAAGCTGAAGGACGAAGGCCTTCTGCATTGCCTCAAGCTTCAGCACAGCCACCTCGGCTCGCAGGTGCCGGATGTGAACGACGTCCGCCGCGCCGTGAACGAGGCCTGCCGCTATTTCACCGAGCTGACGGGCGAGGGCGCGGAGCTGACCCATCTGGATCTCGGTGGCGGCCTTGGCGTGGATTACACCGGCGAGAAGATCGCCAGCGAAAACAGCGTGAACTACTCGGTGGAGGAATACTGCACCAACGTAGTGGAAACCGTTGCCTATGCGCTGGATGAGGCCGGGGTGGAGCACCCGACGCTGGTGACCGAAAGCGGCCGCGCAGTGGTTGCCACTTCCTCGATGCTGATCTTCAACGTGCTGGAGGCCACCCATTACGATGCGCCTTCGGCAGAGGAGCCGCAGCCCGACGATCACCACCTGATCGTCGATCTGGCCGCCGTGAAAACCTATCTCACGCCGGAGCGCTTGCAGGAGTGCCTGAACGACAGCACCTTCTACCGCGACGAGCTGCGCGCCATGTTCCGGCGCGGCTATATTACCCTGCGCCAGATGGCGCGGGCGGAGCGGATCTATCTGGAACTGATGGCCCGCATCAAGGTGCTCGCGCCCAAGATCGAAACGACCCACGAGATCGAGGCGCAGCTGGAAAAGCTCGCCGACATCTACCACTGCAACTTCTCGCTGTTCCAGTCGCTGCCCGATGTCTGGGCGATCGACCAGCTGCACCCGATCATCCCGCTGCAGGATCTGAACATGGAGCCGGACCGCCGCGTGGTGCTGTCGGACATCACCTGCGATTCCGACGGCAAGATTGATCGCTTCATCCTCGCCGACGGCATTTCGCCCTCGCTCCCTGTCCACAGCCTGCCGGAGGATCGCCCCTATTACCTCGGCGTTTTCTTCGTGGGCGCCTATCAGGAAACGCTGGGCGATCTGCACAACCTCTTTGGCGACACCAACGTGGCCACCATCGAGCTGCGCGAAGACGGCGGGTTTGATCTGCTGCACGAGCAGGAGGGCGACACCATCGCCGAGGTGATGTCTTACGTGGAATACGACCCGAAGGATTGCATCGCCGCCTTCCGCAAGATGGTGGATGGCGCGACCTCGGCCAAGAAGCTCGATGCCAGCGAACGCAAGGCGCTGATGGCAGCCTACCGTGAGAGCATCGAAGGCTACACCTACTACGAATGAACCAGCCTCAAGGAGGGTATACCATGGGCAAGACATTGGTCGTTGGGGCAGGGGGCGTCTCCCATGCTGCCGTGCACAAGATGGCGATGAACAGCGATATCTTTACCGAGATCACGCTGGCCAGCCGCACCAAGAGCAAATGCGACGCGATTGCCAAATCGGTGAAGGAGCGCACCGGCGTGGAGATCGCGACAGCGGCGCTGGATGCCTATGACGTGGCCGCCACCGTGGCCCTGATCAAGGAAACCGGGGCGGAGCTTTTGGTGAACCTCGCGCTGCCCTATCAGGATCTGGTGCTGATGGATGCCTGCCTTGAGGCGGGCTGCAACTACCTTGATACGGCCAACTACGAGCCCGAGGATGAGGCCAAGTTCGAATACCACTGGCAATGGGCCTATCAGGACCGCTTCAAGGAAGCCGGGCTCACCGCGATCCTCGGCTCGGGCTTTGATCCGGGCGTGACGAGCGTGTTCGCGACATGGCTCAAGAAGCACAAGCTCGCCACCATCCGCCAGATCGACGTGCTGGACGCCAATGGCGGCAGCAACGATCAGGAGTTCGCCACCAACTTCAACCCCGAGATCAACCTGCGCGAAGTTCTTTCTGAGGCGCGGCATTGGGAGAACGGGGCATGGATCGGCACCCCGGCGATGACCCATAAGGTGGAGTTCGATTTCCCCGGCATCGGGCCCAAGAACATGTACCTGATGTATCACGAGGAACTGGAGAGCCTCTCCACCCACTTTCCCGAGATCGAGCGCGCGCGCTTCTGGATGACCTTCGGCGACGCCTACATCATGCACGCCAAGGTGCTGCAGAACGTCGGCATGACGCGGATCGATCCGGTGATGCATGACGGCAAGGAGATCATCCCGATCCAGTTCCTGAAAACCCTGCTGCCCGATCCCGGCGATCTGGGCGCCGAAACCAAGGGCAAGGCCTGCATCGGCGACATCGCCACGGGGCAGGCCAAGGATGGCTCGGGCGAGAAGACCTATTACATCTACAACATCTGCGACCACGAGGAATGCTACCGGGAAGTCGGCAGTCAGGCCGTGTCCTACACCACGGGAGTGCCGGCGATGATCGGCGCGGCGCAGGTGCTGAAGGGCAATTGGGTCGCGCCGGGTGTCTGGAACATGGAGCAGCTCGATCCGGATGACTTCATGGACATGCTCAACACCCAAGGCCTGCCATGGCAGGTGCACGAGCTGGACGGGCCGGTTTCGTTCTAAGAACGAAGGGCCGCAAAGACCCGCGGGGTGGCGCAATCGCGCCGCCCCATGGGGGCGGGTCGGCGCGGCCCGGCCTTGCGGCCGGGCGGAACATTTCTTCTGACAGGAGCCTTTCATGGCCGAGATGATGACAACACAGGCCGGCGATGCCGGGGCTTTCGCGGGCTTCGATCTGTCTCGCGTGCCCTCGCCCTGTTTCGTGGTGGATCGCGCCGCCGTGGAGCGCAACCTTCAGATCCTCGCCGATGTCTCCACACGCTCCGGCGCCCATGTGCTTTCGGCGCTCAAGGCCTTCTCCATGTACGAACTGGCCCCGCTTGTGCGCCAGTATCTGGGCGGCACCTGTGCCTCGGGCATCCACGAAGCCAGGCTGGGGCGCGAGGAATACGGCGGCGAGGTCGCCACCTTCTGCGCGGGCTACAAGGCCGAGGACATGGCCGAGATCATCGCGCTGTCGGATCATGTGATCTTCAACAGCCCCGCCCAGAAGGCGCGCTTTGCCGATCAGTGCCGCGCTGCGGGCGTGTGCGTGGGCCTGCGGATCAACCCCGAGCATTCCGAAGGCGAGATCCCGAAATATGACCCCTGTGCCCCGTGTTCGCGCCTTGGCACGCCGGTGTCGCAACTTACGCCTGAGGTGCTGGACGGCGTGGACGGGCTGCATATGCACACGCTCTGCGAACAGGGGTTCGAGCCGCTGAAACGCACGTGGGAGGCGGTGAAACCCAAGATCGCGCCCTATCTCGGACAGCTGAAATGGCTCAACTTTGGCGGCGGCCACCACATCACGCGCGCCGATTACGACCGCGAGGCGCTCATCGCTTTCTTGAAAGATATCAGGGCGGAAACCGGCCTCGAGCTCTACCTTGAACCGGGCGAGGCCGTGGCACTGGATGCGGGTATTCTTGTTGGCGAGATACTTGATCTGCCGGTAAATTTGATGCCGCTCGCCATCACCGATATCTCCGCCACCTGCCACATGCCCGATGTGATCGAAGCGCCCTATCGCCCCGCTTTGCTGGGGGAGGCGGAAGAGGGCCAGACCTACCGCCTCGGCGGGCCGTCCTGCCTCGCAGGGGACGTGATCGGAGATTACACATGGGCCGCGCCGCTCGCCATCGGCCAGCGCTTCGCCTTCCTCGATCAGGCGCATTATTCGATGGTGAAAACCAATACTTTTAACGGCGTGCCGCTGCCCACCATCGCGCTGTGGAACTCCGACACCGACGCGCTGAAAATCGTCAAAACCTTCGGCTACGAAGACTTCAAGGAGCGTCTCTCATGAGCGTGTTTCTCGATAGCGAGCTAACGGAAGCCGAGCGCACGGAGGCCGCGAAATTCCGCATCATCCCGATGCCGCTGGAGCGCACGGTTTCCTATGGCGCGGGCACGGCGGGTGGACCTGCGGCGATCATCGAGGCCTCCAACGAGCTTGAGCGCATCACCGTGGGCAAGGAGCCCTGCAAATTCGGCGTCTTCACCGAAGCGCCGGTGGATGTTTCCGGCAGCCTGCCGGTGATCATGGAGCGCCTCGCCGCGCGCACCATGGCGGCGGTGGAAGCGGGCGCGATCCCCGTCACACTCGGCGGTGAGCATTCGCTCACCTATGGCGCGGTGGACGGGGTGCAGCGCGCATTGGGCCGCAAGGTGGGCATCCTGCAGATCGACGCCCACGCCGATCTGCGCGTGGCCTATCAGGGCGAGAAACACTCCCACGCTTCCGTCATGAACCTGCTCACCGAGGAAGGCACGCGGCTGGCGCAATTCGGCATCCGCGCGTTGTGTCAGCAGGAAGAAGACCTGCGTGCCGCGCGTAATGTCTTCCACGTGGACGCGGAAGAACTGGTGGTGGGCGGCCTGATGGCCGTCGACCTGCCCGAGGATTTCCCGCAGGACGTTTACGTCAGCTTTGATGTGGACGGGCTCGACCCTTCCATCATGCCCGCCACCGGCACGCCGGTGCCCGGCGGCCTTGGCTACTATCAGGCGCTGCGTCTGGTGGAACACGCGCTCAAAGGGCGGCGCTGCGTCGGGCTTGACGTGGTAGAGCTTGCGCCCGATGGCAACGCGGCGTGGGATTTCACGGCCGCGCAGGTTGTCTATCGCCTGATGGCAGCCTGCGTCTGAGGCAGTCAGCCGGCGGCCAGTGTCGCCTTGGCTAGCGCAGCCTCGATGCGCGTTTTCTCATGGCCCGTGCTCAGCGCACGGGCCGTCCTTTCCCGGATGTCCTCCAGCAGCTGGGTGATCGTGTCGTCCGCGTCGGGCGGCAGCCGGCCATGAAGCGTCGCGAGCGCCTCGACGAGGGCGCATTGCACCTCCACAAACCCGGCCCCATCGCGCGCGATGGCTTCAAAGCCCGCGCGGAGCAAGAGCCCGCTGTTCAGCTCGTGCAGGTAGAGCCGGCCGTATTTCGGGGGATCTTCCACCGGTTCCAGCCGGGCATAATCCCAGCACAGACGCTCCAGCCGTGCGATCACTTCGAGCGCTGTTCCCGGATCGTTGATCCCCGGCGAGAGCGCGCGCGAGGCGGTTTCGCCAAGGGCCTGCACCCCGTAGCGCGGATCCTGATCGTGCGAGCGGCTCGACGCGATCTCGAAACAGGCCTCGGGCGTGCAGCCGGGCAGAAGGGCTGTGGCCTTCAGCAGGGGCTGCCCGGCAAGGACCAGATCGCCCGGGCGGGCCAGCAGCAGGAATTCTTGCCCGTGGCTATCAGCCTGCTCCTGCAGGCCGTCCATGTCGATGCGCTGAACATAGCCTGACGACGCGGCACCGAAGGTTTCGCCAAAGCGCTCCGCGCCGGCTGCCGCCTCGGGCGGGCGCGCGCCGAGCCGGGGCATGGCATGGGCATAGGCCAGCGCCTCGGCCGCCGCCGCCTCGGCCTGATCCAGCGCGTAATCGAGGCTGCCAAGCCGGGTGAGCCGCGCGATCCAGCGCACCAGCGAGACGACAATGGCCAGCACAACGCCAAGCGTGGCAATGAAAACAACGACGGAAGCACCGGAGCTGTAGGCACCGATGTTGAACAGGATGATGGCGACGAGCGCATAGACGAAAGCGCCGATGAAGGTGGCCAGCATCGTCTGGGTGGAGGTGTCCTCCAGTAGCAGGCGATGAATGCGCGGGGTGGCCTGCTGGGCCAGCGTGCGGTGCGAGCTGACCATGACCCCGAGCGAGAAAGTGGCCACGGCGAGCATGCCATTGGCAAGGATCGTCAGCACCGGCAGGATGCTCTGCGCCGAGAAGCGCTGCTGCGTCATGGGCGGGATCAGCGGATCCAGCAGCAGCGCCGAGAGCGCGGCCACCACCGCCAGCGCGCTCATCAGCGCGACGCGCACCCAGAGGATGCGGCTTGTGCGGCGCAGCCAGCTGGCGAATTGGGTGAGGCCGGTGGGGGATGGCATCGGGCGCGGGGGCTCCTGTTTGGCGGTTTCTGCCTCTAGATGTAGTTCATCATCTTGGTGACCCAGAACAAGACCTTGGCCAGCGCGGCAATGCCGCCGGCCTGATCGGTGATCACCAGCGCCTTGCCGGAGGCCCCGAGGCCAGCGGCGTTGTCGGGCAGGCCTTCGGGGATGTCCATCACCACGACAAAGCGCGAGGTGCCGGCCAGTTCGCGCAAAGAGGGCAGGCCCGCGCGGGCATCTACCGTGCCTTCGGACGTGCCGGGCGGAATGGCAGCGATCACGGCCTCGAACTGCTGGCCGGGCAGGCTGCTGAGCGCCACGAGCACGGTGTCGCCCACGGCGATGTTTCGGAAGCTGCTTTGCGGAAAGCTTGCCACCAGCGACCGGTCCGCCGGGATCACGAAGTTGATCGCGCCCTGAAACGGCGAGACCCGGTTGCCCGGGCGCAGGGAGACGCCGGTGACGATCCCGTCTTCAGGGGCACGCACCACGGTTTGCTCCAGCGCCCAGCGGGCCTGCACCAGCGCTTTCTCCACTTCCACTACGCCGACGTCCACGCCTTCGACCTGCGCCGCGATGCGCCGCTCAAGCCCTGCCTTGCGGGCCTCGGCGGCGCGAAGGCCAGCCTCCAGCTGCGCGATGGAGGATACAGCCTCCTGCAGCTGAAACTCGGTGGAGGCACCGCGGTCGGCCAACTCGATGATGTCGTCGCGGCGGGCGCGGCCAAAGTCGAGCTGGGCCTCAAGCGCGGCAATCTCGGCCTGCGCCGCCGCAAGATCGGTGAGCAGGCGCTCGGCAGCGGCCTGCGCGGAGGCTAGCGAGGCTTCGAGCCGCGCGACTTCTGCGGCCTGCGTTGTGTCGTCGATGCGAAAAAGCACATCGCCCTCGGCCACGCTCTGGTTGGGTTTGACGGCCACCTCCGTCACCGGCCCGGCGACATTGGGGGCGATGTTGATCGCTGTGCCCTGCACCGAAACAGGGCCGCTGGGTGCGGTGTGGTTGAGCGCGCCGATCACGACCAGGGCAATGAGCAACCCACCAAAGACAGAGAGCCCCTTGGTAAATAGGTTCCACGGCAGCAGCCGGAACTTGAAGAAGATCAGCCAGATGATGCCGAAGTAAGCGCCCAGCACGAGAACCATGCGGTTTCCTCCCATTTTGTCGTTTTCGCAGCGCTGTTTCGCGCTGTGTTTCGCCGACCCTAGCAGAGAAAGCCTTGTCAGGTCATGGATTTAGCTAGAGGGGTAAGCGACGTAGGCAAAGCGGGTGCTGTCGGGGCCCCATGAATTGACGTTGATCGTGCCCTGCCCGCCGGTGAACCGGGCAACGGGTTTTGCCGCCTCCCAGCGTCCGCCTTCCACGAGGTGCAGCGCCACGGGCTTGTCGGCGGGGTGGCCTTTGGTGCCGGGCGGGTAGGCGAGGTAGACGGCCCTGTTCCCGTCTGGCGCGAGATGGGGGAACCAGTCCACCGTGTCGCTGTGGGTCAGCCTCTCGGCCCCGCTGCCATCGGGGCGCATCCGGGCGATCTGGGCGTGACCCGAAAAGGCCTCGGTGTTGAAATAGAGCCAAGCGCCATTCGGGCTGTACTCCGGCCCGTCTGCCGGATGACCCGAGGTGGTGAGTTGGCGAAAGCCGTTGCCATCGGAAGCGACGGTGCAGATCTCGGCCGACAGGAAGCGACGGTTCGGATCGTTTTCATCCACGATCACGCCCACGAAAGCCAGTTCGCGCCCATCGGGGGAGACGCCGTGCAGGAAGTGGACCATGCCCGCCGGGCTGCTTGCGCCCGTGACGCAGGTCGCCTGCCCACCGGCGAGCGGTGCGCGGTAGATCTGGCCGTCGCCGTTGGCCGAGAGGAAGATGTGCACGCCGTCTGGATCCAGCACGTGATCGTTGTTGATCGGCGGCAGGCCCTCGTAGGCGATCTGGGTAAGGCGGCCCTGCGCCAGATCGAACCGCCAGAGCAGATCGTCGCCGTTCAGGATCAGCGCATCGCCTGCGAGCGTCCAGTTCGGGGCTTCGAGCAGGCGCTCGCGCGTTGTGTAGACGCAGGTGTCGGTGCCGCTGACCACGTCAAAGACGCGGATCTCGCAGCGTTGGCCGGGGGCGAGGGTTCTGGCGGGCATCTATTGATCCTGTCTTGGGGTAAAGTCAGCTGCGCAGGGGCAGCGAGAGGGTGAGGCGCGCGCCTTTGGGGACGGCGTCGATGCGGATGCTGCCGCCGTGGCGTTGGGCAATCTGCTCCACGATCGAGAGCCCAAGCCCGCTGCCGCTGCTGGACGCGATCTGACCGAAGCGGCGGAAGGCCAGTTCGGCCTGTTCCGGGGTGAGCCCCGCGCCGTCATCGGCCACGGAAACCTCCGCCCGCCGCCCCTTGCGCAGCGTGCGCACGGTGATCGCGGACAGCGCAGGCCCGCCGTGTTCCATCGCGTTGTGGATCAGGTTGCCCACGGCCTCGCCGATGAGTACGGCATCGCCCTCCACGGGGAGCGGCTCGGGGAAGGCGGCCAGCGCGAAATCAAGCCCCTGGCTCAGGGCGAGGGGGCCGATGTCTTCGCAGGCGGTGCGCACGGCGGTGTTCAGATCGAAAGCGGTGGCCGGGAGATCCTCCTGCTTATAGCGCAGCCGTTCGAGCGAGAGCATCTGCTCGGTCAGCCGCGCCGATTTGCGGGCGGCCTTGATCAACGCCTCTTCGCGCTGGCGGCGGGCTGCGGCGTCCTGCACGCCGGGCAGTGTTTCGGCCTGCGACAGGATCGCGGCGGCCGGGTTGCGCAGCTGGTGGGCGGCGTCGGAGATGAAGGCCTGATGGGTAGCGATATTGTCGCGCACCTGCCCGAGCAGGCGGTTGAGCGTGGCCACGATCCCGGCGACCTCCTCGGGCACAGCGCGCTGGATGTCGCCCAATTCGTTGGGGGAGCGCAGGGCAATGGCGGCCTGCAGATCGTTGAGCGGGCGCAGGCCCAGCTTGACCCCGAACCAGACGACGAGCGCCAGCGCCAGCAGCAAAAGTCCGATGATCCCGGCGGCGCGCAGCGCAAGCGCATTGGCGAAGGCGGCGCGGTCGCTCACGCGCTGCCAGACGGTGACGATGGTGTCACCTGTCAGATTGCCGATCACCGTGGGCTCCACCATGCGCAGCACCCGCACCGGCTCGTCGCGGTATTGGGCGAAGCTGTAGTGGATCGCCGCCGGATCACGCGTGCTTTCGGCGTTGGGCGGGTAGGCGTAGCCCGTCACATAGATGCCGCCGGGGCCGGTGACATGGTAGAAGACCTCCCCGCCGCCGGCATCGGAAATCAGCGCGCGGGTGCGGGGCGAGAGCGCATCGCCTTCAGAATGGGCCACATCGCGGGAGATGGCGAGCGCGGCGGCCAGAAGGCCCCGGTCGAAGGTCTCTTCCGCGATGGCCTCGGCGGCGGTGGTGCGCCAGATGCCGAGGATCACCGACAGCAGCAGCAGCGGCGTGAGGATGACGAGGAACAGCCGCAGCCGCAGCGAATAGACCGCCGGACGGGCAGCCGGGCGGCTCATGGTGCGACGTCCAGCATGTAGCCAAGGCCGCGGGCCGTCTTGATCTGCACGCCATAGGGCGCAAGGCGGCGGCGCAGGCGGGAGACATGGGGTTCGATGGCGGTGTCGTCCACATCGGCCCCGGTGCCATAGACATGGCTGGCGAGCTGCGCCTTGGACACAAGCCGCCCCCGCCGTTCGATCAGGCATTCCAGCGTGGCGATTTCACGGCGCGGCACGTCCAGCGGCACGCCCTCGGCCAGAAGCTGGCGGCCGGCGCGATCGTAAATCAGAGCGCCAAGGCTTTCGCGCGCCGTGTATTCCAGATCCCGCCGCCGGGAGAGCGCGCGCAGGCGGGCCTCCAGTTCGTCCATCTCGAAGGGCTTGGGTAGGTAATCATCCGCCCCCGCATCCAGCCCCGCCACGCGCTCTTCGGTCTGGCTGCGGGCGGTGAGCAGGATCACGGGCGTGTTGGCCCCGCGCTGGCGCAGGCCGCGCAGCAGGCTCAGCCCGTCCATCCCGGGCAGGTTGATGTCGAGCACGATGATGTCGGCCCCTTCCTGCTTCAGGAAGAGATCGGCCTCGGCCCCGTCGTGCAGCACATCCACCGCGTGGCCACGGTCCCGCAGCCGGAAGGCGATGGCCCCGGCGAGTTCGACATTGTCTTCGATGACGGCAATTCTCATGAGCAAGCATTTGTCACGATGCGCAAGTTTCGCGCAAGGTTGGAACGTGAAGGTGGATGCGTCGAAAGGAGGGGATGATTCCCTTCCGGCGATCTTTCGCGCCGCGTCGGGCAGAGGAGCCCGGCGCTGAAACTTGGTCCAGGGAGGACACCAATGATCAAACGCACCCTCGCATCCACCGCCGCCGCTGCCGCGCTTGCCGTGGCCGGCTTCGCGACCTCGGCGCAGGCCGATGTCGATTTTTCCGGCAAGACCATCGAATGGGTGATCCCCTTCTCCGAAACCGGTGGCTCGGCCAAATGGGCCAACTTCTTTGCCCCGCTGCTGTCGGAGCAACTGCCCGGCAACCCCACCGTCGTGGTGAAATTCATGCCCGGCGCTGGCTCCACCAAAGGGGCCAACTGGTTCCAGGAGCAAAAGCACGAAGACGGCACGCTGCTGTTCGGCACCTCCGGCTCCACCCAGTTCCCCTATCTGCTGGGCGATCCGCGCGTGCGCTACGAGTATAACGACTGGATCCCCGTCATGGCGTCGGGCACCGGCGGCGTAGCCTATCTGAACGCCGAGGATGGCGCGAAGTTCGATGGCTCTGCCAACATGCTGAAAGACACAGATTTCATCTACGGCTCCCAAGGTGCAACCCGTCTTGACCTCGTGCCGCTGCTGGCCTGGGAAATGCTGGGGATGAACGTGGAGCCGGTGTTCGGCATCAAGGGCCGGGGCGATGGCCGCCTGATGTTTGAGCGCGGCGAAGCCAACATCGACTACCAGACCTCCTCGGGCTACCTGGGCGGCTCCGCCCCGCTGGTGAAAGCCGGCACCGCCGTGCCGATGATGACATGGGGCGCGCTGGATGAGGACGGCAACATCGTCCGCGATCCGACCTTCCCCGAGATCCCGAGCTTCAAGGAAGTCTGCGAAGCCACCGAAGGCTGTGAAACCTCCGGCGAGACATGGGACGCTTGGAAAGCCTTCTTTGTGGCCGGTTTCCCGGTGCAGAAGATCGCCTTCCTGCCCGCAGGCACGCCCGATGACGTGGTTGAAGCCTACACCAAGGCCTTTGATGAGGTGCGCAAGGCGGATGGCTTTGCCGAGCGCGCGGCCAATGAAGTGGGCAAATACCCTGTCTTTGTGGGCGAGGGTGCGGCCCGTGCCACTGTGGCGGGCACCACGGTGTCGGATGAGGCCAAGACCTTCGTCCAGACCTGGCTGATGGACGCCTACGGCGTGTCCCTTAAGTAAGCTCTCAAGCAGCGGGCCGCGCCATAAGGCAGGCGGCCCGCTGCCTTCCCAAATTCCCTTTTTCGGAAAGCCGGTGCGATGGACATGTTCGCGACCGCCCTGCCTGCGCTTGGCGAGGCATGGGGCCTGATTCTGCAACCGATCGTCCTTGGATATCTTGTCCTGGGCGTGGTGATGGGGCTCGCCGTTGGCGTGTTCCCCGGCCTAGGCGGCATCGCCGGGCTTTCGCTTCTTCTGCCGTTCATGTTCGGCATGGATCCGATCCTTGGCCTTGCGCTGATGATCGGCATGGTGGCGGTGGTGCCCACCTCCGACACCTTCGCCTCGGTGCTGATGGGGATCCCCGGATCCTCCGCCAGCCAGGCCACGGTGCTTGACGGCTTTCCGCTGGCCAAGAAAGGGCAGGCGGCCCGCGCGCTTTCCGCCGCTTTCACCTCCTCGCTCTTCGGCGGGCTCGTGGGCGCGCTCTTCCTGACGCTCTTCATCCTGATCGCACGCCCCATCGTGCTGGCCTTCGGCCTGCCGGAAATGCTGATGATCACGGTGCTGGGCCTGTCCATGGTGGCAGTGCTGGCCGGGCGCGTGGCGCTGAAAGGGCTGGCCGCTGCGGGCCTTGGCATGATGATCGGCACCATCGGCGAGGCCGACGCAGGCGGCAGCCTGCGCATGGCCACCTACGACATTCCCTATCTCACTGACGGCCTTGCGCTGGTGATCGTGGGCCTTGGCATCTTCGCCGTGCCCGAGATCGTCTCACTGCTGCGGCAGGACCGTGCCATCGCCGGCGAGGCCAAGCTGGGCGCAGGCTGGATGGACGGTGTACGCGACTGGGCGGCCAACAAGTGGCTCTCGATCCGCTGTTCGCTGATCGGCGTGATGGTCGGCATCATTCCGGGCCTGGGCGGTTCGGTGGTGGACTGGATCGCCTATGGCCACGCGGTGCAGACCACGAAGGACAAATCCAACTTCGGCAAGGGCGAGATCCGCGGCGTGATTGGGCCGGAAAGCTCCAACAACGCCAAGGAGGGCGGCGGGCTGGTGCCGACGCTGCTGTTCGGGATTCCCGGCTCGGGCTCCATGGCGATCTTCATCGGCGCCATCGCGCTGCTGGGCTCCGGCGACATCGAAGTCGGCCCGGCGATGCTGCGCGACAACCTCAACATCACCTATTCCATCGTCTGGCTGCTGGCGCTGGCCAACGTCGTGGGCACGGTGCTCTGCATCGCGGCCTCCGGTGGCATCGCCAAGCTGACGACGATCCGTTTCACCTATCTCGCGCCGTTCCTGTTCATGCTGATCGCCTTCGCGGCGTTCCAGTCCGGGCAGAACTTCGAGGATCTTCTGGCGCTCTTCGTGATCGGGCTGATCGGCATCTTCCTGCGCCGCTTTGACTGGTCGCGCCCGGCCTTCCTGATCGGCTTCGTGCTGTCGGAACCGGTGGAGAAATTCTCCAACCAGGCGTTCCAGATCGCCTCCTTCCGCTTCCGCAAGAGCTTCGAGGAGGGCATGGATTACATCTTCAGCCCAATCGTGATCCTGCTGATCATCGTCACCGTGGTGTCGGTGGTGCTGGGCCTGCGGCAGGCGAAATCGATCATGGCCGAGGGCGATGTGGCCTCCGGCTCCAAACGCGCGCCGGTGGTGTTCCTGCTGGTAATCGCGGGCTACCTGATGATCGCGGTGATCAACGCCAACCAAATCCCGGATTTCAACCTGACCGACAAGATCGTACCGCTCTTCATCGGCGGCGTCTCGCTGCTGTGCTGCCTCATTCTGCTCGTGCAGATGATGCTGCGGCCCGAGACGGACCCGATCTTCGCCGACAAGGAAGTCGCCGGGGAGGACGCCGATGCGCCCTACGGGCTGTGGTCGACGCTGGCGTGGTTCGCCGCGCTGATCGCGGGCACCTTCTTCGTGGGCTTCATCCTCGCGCTGGTGGCTTTCCTCGTCGCATTCCTGCGGGTGCGCGCCGGGGCGGGCTGGGGCAAGACGCTTTTGCTGACCACCTGCGGGATCCTTTTCATCTGCCTCATGGCCGGTTCGCTCAACCGCGATTTCCCGCCGGGGCTTCTGCAGGAGGCGGTGTCTCTGCCGTGGCCGCTCAAATGACCCAAACCGGTATCCCTTTCGTCTTCATGCGCGGCGGCACCTCGCGCGGGCCTTACTTCAACCGCGCCGATCTGCCTGAGGATCTCGACACGCTTGGCCGCGTGCTGGTGGCCGCGCTTGGCTCGGGCCATGCGCTCAACATCGACGGGATCGGCGGCGGGGCCGCCGTGACCACCAAGGTCGCCATGCTCTCGCGCAGCAGTGATGACTGGGCCGACATCGACTATTTCTTCGCCCAGGTCTCGGTGGAGGACGGGCTTGTCGATTTCAAACCCACCTGCGGCAATATCTTGTCGGGCGTCGGCCCGGCGGCGATCGAGATGGGGCTGGTGGCGGCGGCGGACGGCATCACGCCGGTGAAGATCCGCGCGGTGAACACCGGCGCGCAGGTGCTGGCACAGGTGCAAACCCCCGGCGGACGGCTGGCTTACGAGGGCGAGGCGGCGATTGCCGGCGTGCCCGGCACCGCCGCGCCGGTGGCGCTGAACTTCATGGGCGTCGTAGGCTCTTCCACCGGGGCCTTCCTGCCCACCGGCAACCTGCGGGATGTCTTTGACGGCATTGAAGTCACCTGCATGGATGTGGCCATGCCCATGGCCATCGCGCGGGCCAGCGATTTCGGCCTCACGGGCTATGAAAGCGTGGCCGAGCTCGACGCCAACAAGGCGTTCTTCGCCCGGATGGAAGCGATCCGTCTGCAGGCAGGGGAAAAGATGGGGATGGGCGATGTGTCCAAATCCGTGACGCCGAAGTTTGGCCTGTTGGCCCCGGCGCGCGACGGCGGCACCATCGCCACGCGGTATTTCATGCCGTGGAACACGCACCCCTCGATGGCGGTCACCGGCGCGCAATGTCTTGCCTCCTGCGCGCTCACGCCGGGCACCGTGGCCGACGGGCTGCTCGCACGCCCGGCGGAAAGCCCGGCGCAGGTGGTGCTGGAACATGCCACGGGCACCATCGAGGTGCTGGTGGATTTCGACCTGAACAACTCCTTCTCGCTGAACTCCGCCGGCCTGCTGCGCACCGCGCGCAAGCTTGCGGACGGGCGCGTCTACGTGCCTGCCTCTGTCTGGAAAGGCCACTGACATGGCGATCATGAATCTACTGGTGTCCTACAACGGCTCCCCGGCCTCCGACGCCGCCCTGCGCTACGCGGCCGAGCTGGCCAAGGGGCGCGGCGCGCAGGTGACGGCGCTTCTGGCCCATTCCACCCATGAGGTGATCGACAGCTCCTCGCGCTGGATCCCGGCGCAGGCGCGTGCGCTGCTGACGCAGGCCAATGCCGATATCGTGGCCGGGATCGCGGCGCAGTTCGAGGCGCTGGCGCAGGAACTGGCGCTTGGCGACGCGCTGCGCTTTCGCGAACAGGCGGGCCGCGTGGATGTGACCCTCGCCGAAGCCGCGCGCTGCTACGATATGATCATCGTGGGCCGCCACATGGACGCAGACGACGCCCATGTGGCGCTGCACCCGGACCGGATCGCGCTGCTCTCCGGGCGGCCGGTGATCGTGGTGCCCGAAGGCTACCGGGCTGACGCAGACCACAGCCACGCCGCGCTGGCCTGGGACGGCAGCCGCTCCGCCGCGCGGGCGCTCTCCGATAGCCTGCGCCTGCTGGAGGCGGAAGGGAAGGTAAGCGTGATCAGCTTTGGTACGCCGGTCGGAGGCATCGCGGATCTGCTGCAGCACCTGCGGCTGCATGGGGTCAGCCCGGTGCATGAGGATTTCCCCGAAAGCCACGCCGTGGCCGAGACGCTTCTGGCCTATTGCGACCGCCACGACCCCTCGCTGCTGGTGATGGGGGCCTATGAGCACTCCAAGTTCCGTGAGGATTTTTTGGGCGGCGATACCGCCAAGGTCCTGCGCGACATCCGCATTCCCGTACTGCTTTCCCATTGAAGAGGCGCATCATGCCCGAATACGATCAATTCCGCCGCATCACCGACCAACTCGCCGATCTGCGCGCCAGGCTTGCGGGCCGGATCGAGGAGGCCGAAGGCCGCGAACGGCGCAACGTTGAAGATCTGCACCGCAAGGTCAGCAAGGCCTTCGCCGATCTCGCGGGCCGCTAGATTTCGCGCCAAAGGGAGGCCGCTTTGAAGGTTCACATTCTGGACGATTGGTTCAACACGCTGCGCAGCCTGCCGTGTTATCAGATGCTTGCGGGCCATGACGTCACCGTCTGGACCGATCACGTGGCTGAGCCGGCAAAGCTCGCCGCGCGGCTGCAGGAGGCCGAGGCGCTGGTGCTGTTTCGCGAGCGCACGAGCGTCACCCGCGATCTGCTGGAGCGCCTGCCGAGCCTGCGGCTGATCAGCCAGCGCGGGGCCTATCCCCATGTGGATGTGGCCGCCTGTTCGGCGCATGGCATCGCCTTTGCCTCCAAACAGGCCGCAGGCGCGCCTAATTATGCCGCTGCCGAGCTGACTTTCGGCCTGATCCTCTCCGCCATGCGCCAGATCCCGCAGCAGATGGCGGCGGTCAAGGCTGGCAAGTGGCAGATCGGCGTGGGCAAGAGCCTGCACGGGCGCACGCTTGGCCTCTACGGCTATGGGCGCATTGCGAAGCTGGTGGCGGGCTATGCGCAGGCCTTCGGGATGGAGGTGCAGATCTGGGGCAGCGAGGCCGGGCGCGCGCGGGCGGCATCGGATGGATTGCGCGTGGCGACAAGCCGGGAGGCTTTCTTTGCCACCAGCGATGTCGTCTCGCTCCACGTGCGGCTGACGGCTGAGAGCCGGGGCCTGATCGCCGGCGCGGATCTGGCATTGATGCAGCCGGGCGCTGTTTTCGTGAACACCTCCCGCGCCGGGCTTGTTGCGCCGGGCGCTTTGCTCGCGGCGCTCAATGCCGGGCGGCCGGGCTGGGCGGCGGTGGATGTGTTTGACACCGAGCCGCTGCTTGATGCTTCTGATCCGCTGCTGTCGCACCCGAACCTGATCGCCACGCCGCATATTGGTTTCGTGACGGAAGACGAGTTCGATCTGCAGTTCGCCGATATTTTCGAGCAGGTGAACGCCTTTGCCGAGGGCGCGCCGATCCATGTGATCAACCCCGAGGTTCTGCGCGGCTGAGGCCAGCGCCACCCATGCAAACGCAAACCGGGCCGCCTTTCGCAGGGCGGCCCGGTTCTTTTGTGCCTTTTCGAAGCCCTCAGGCCTGCTTGTTCTGCTCCTCGCGGATCAGCGCGGCCAGTCGGTAAAAGCCATGGGCCATCTTGCTGAAAGGCGTGAGCAGGAAGAAAGCCAGCACCGCGCCAAGGTGCAGGGCAAGCACCGTCGCCATGGCCGCCGTGCCTCCCAGCCAGTAGAGCGCAAGCCCGCTGGCGGCCACGAAGCCCAGCAGCGCGATGAAGCCCATCTCGCCGCCGAAGGCCTTGGCATCGGCGAGGTTTTTGTCGGCCTTCAGCTTGAGCCAGGCCATGGCGATGGTGCCGAAGGTCAGCATCAGGCCACCGGGCACGCCCAGAAGCTTGGGCAGGGAGAAGAACGGGTAGGGCGCGTGCAGGCCAAAGCCGTAGTGCAGCACGGTGCCGGAGGCGGTGGAGGCAAAGCACAGCAGGAAGCCATACATCACCGCCTGATGCGCGTAGCGGCGCGCGTGGGAGAACCTGTCTTCCTCCTCGAAATTGCAGCCCTCGCCATGGCCAGCCGCCAGATCGCGCATCCTTGCGACGGAGCCGAAGGCGGCGGTGACATGCGACAGGCGCAGGCGCTTGCCGCCCACATGGCGCCAATAGGCGCGCAGGCTGAAGGCAATGCTTGCCAGCGGAAACAGGAAGGCCGGGGCGAAGATCGCCACCATGGCATTGTGCGAAAGCGCGGCGTAGAAACCCTCGCCCCCGGCGTTGCCGAGCGCCTTGATTGCCGCAAAAAGCAGGGCGAAGCCAAGCACAGTGGCCGCCGCGATGGCGAGCCCGTGGGATTGAAACGCACGCGCCGCCGGGGCGGGCCACGCGAAGCTCTCCCAGCTGTCGCGCCGTACCTCTGCCAAGGCTTTCGGCAGGTTCAGATCGAACTCATGGGGGGCCGTGTACTGGCAGGCGTAATAGCAGCCCCGGCAGTTGTGGCAGAGGTTGGCGAGCTGGGTCAGATCTCCTTCGGCGAAGGCGCGTTCGCGGTGCAGGGCGGGAAAGACGGAGCAATAGCCTTCGCAGTAGCGGCAGGCGTTGCAGATCTCGGATTGGCGGCGCAGCTCGGTGATCAGGTCAGTTTGCATAGGCGGCGGCCTCCCGGCCCGCGATACGTCCGAAGACGGTTCCGATGGTCATGCCGTATCCGGCCAGATAGCCCTGCCCGAGGATCGAGCCGGCCATGGTTTCGCCCGCCGCCCAGAGGTTGCGGATTGGTCCATTCTCGGTGGCGCATTGGGCGGTCTCGTCGACCTTCAGGCCGAGGTAGGTGAAGGTCACGCCGGTGCGCAGCGAGTAGCCGTAGAAGGGCGGGGTGGTGATTGGCCGGGCCCAGTTGGTCTTGGGCGGGGTGAGGCCTTGGGTGGCGACGCCGTCAAGCTCCGTCGGATGGAAGCCCGAGGTATCGCCGCAGGCGGCGTTGAAGCCCTCCACCGTTTCGCGCAGTTTCGCGGGCGGCAGGCCCATCTGGGTGGCGAGATCCTCCAGCGTGTCGGCCTTTAGGGGTGGGAAGACAGACGGCATGAAGAGGTTCAGCGACCGGCTGTCGATGATCACATAGCCCACCTGATCGGGCTGCGCGGCCACGAGCCGCCCCCAGATCGCGTAGCGCTTGGGCCAGACGTCCTCGCCCTCGTCATAGAAGCGCTCGGCGTTTTTGTTCACGACGATAGAGAAGGGTACGCAATCCAGCCGCGTGACGATGCCGCCATCAAACTTCGGTGCGCGCCCGTCGATGGCCACGGCGTGGCACTGGGTGGGATCGCCCACCGAAAGCGCGCCTTGGTCCAGAAGATCCGCCAGCACAACGCCGCGATTGTAAGGCGTGCCACGGATCAGGAAGTTCTTCGCAGGTTCCCCCCAGGCGCGGGTGAGCCATTCGGTGTCGGCCTGAAAGCCGCCCGAGGCCACGATCACCGCCTTGGGCGTGATCCGGTGGCTTTCGCCCTCATGGGTGTAATCGACCCATGCGATCTGATCGTCTGCAAGCTCCAGATGGGTGACGGCAGCCTCATAGAGCACCTCCACCCCCAGCGCCTGCGCGGTGCGGAAATAGGCGTTCACCAGCGATTTGCCGCCGCCCATGAAGAAGGCGTTGGTGCGCGCCAGCGACAGCGTGCCCGACAGCGAGGGCTGAAAACGCACGCCATGGGCCTCCATCCACGGAAGGCACTCCTCCGAGGAGCGGATTGCCAGCCGGGCGAGGGCTTCATCCGTCTTGCCAGCAGTGACCTTCATCAGGTCGGCGAAATATTCCTCCTCGCTGTAGCTTTCCACAAGCGGGCCAAGGGGGCCTGAATGCATGCAGCGGAAGTTGCGGGTGTGGCGGGAGTTGCCGCCGCGATAGGCCTTGGGCGCTGTCTCGAGGATCAGCACCCGCGCGCCGGCTTCGGCGGCGGTGATCGCGGCGCAGAGAGCGGCATTGCCGCCGCCGATGATGGCGATGTCGTGGGGTGTGCTCATGGCTGTCATCCTTGCTGTGGGCACGGGATAGCCGCGGGGTTTTTATTTGACCAATGCCGGGTTTGGCGTGATTATTGCGCCATGCGCATCAATTACGATTTCAGCGATCTGGAAGCCTTTCTCGCGGTGAAGGAGACGGGCTCGTTTCACCTTGCGGCGGAGCGGTTGAACCTCTCGCAATCGGCGGTCACGCGGCGGGTGCAGAAGCTGGAGGCGGCGCTGGATTCGGTGCTGTTTGAGCGCAGCACGCGGGAGGTGCGGCCCACGCTCGCCGCCAAGCGGCTGCAGGTGCGCGCCGAGGCGATCCTTGCGGATGCGCGCGAAACGGCGCTGGCGATGCGCGATGAGAGCGTCGCCTTTGAACACCAGCGCAACGCGGTGGTGACGGTAGCGGTGATCCCCACGGTGGTAAGCGTTCTGCTGCCGGCTGCGTTGGCACTCTTCCGGGAACAAGGCAACGCGGCTCGGCTGCGGCTGCTCGACCACAGCGCCAATGCGGTGGCCGAGGCCGTGGGCAAGGGGGAGGCCGATTTCGGCCTCTGCTCGATCCCCTCGCTGGAGCCCAACACGCTGTTTGAGCCGCTGTTTGACGATCAGATCGTGCTCGTTCTGCCGCCCGGCCACGCGTTAGAGGCGCAAGAGGCGCTGACATGGGCGGATGTGCAGGGCGAGGCGCTGATCCTGCCCGCGCGCGGCACCGGCAACCGTCTGCTGATCGATGAGGCCATGGCCCGCGCGCGCCTGCCGCTGCGCTGGTCCTGCGAGGTGCGGCGCTCCTCCACGGCGCTCGATCTGGTGGCGGCGGGCACCGGCGTGGCGCTGCTGCCGCTTTCGGCGGCGCAGAGTGCCGGGGGCAGGGTGCTGTATCGCCCCGTCACCCAGCCCGAGATCCGCCGCCCGGTGGGCCTGCTCACGCGCGTCGGTCAGCAGGACAGGCATAGTGCGGCGGCCCTGAAAGTGGCGATCCGGGCGGCGGCGGAGCGTGTTTTTTCACAGTGATTTTAGAGGCTTGCCGAACACTGCTTGGCCGCTCTCATCACATATTTGATTTTAATGCAGAAAAATCTAAGCTGGCCGCAGGCGCGGATCAGGCGCTGAGTTGCAACGCCTTTAAGGATTCGCCATGCCCCAAACACAGCCCCGCCGCCCCAACATCCTGTTCATCATGTGCGACGATCACGCCGCGCAGGCGATCGGCTGTTACGGCTCGCGCCTGAACCAGACGCCCAACATCGACAGGATCGCTGCAGGCGGTGTGCGGCTGGACAATTGCTTCGTCACCAACTCGATCTGCACCCCCAGCCGGGCCGCGATCCTGACGGGCCAGTACAACCACGTGAACGGCGTCACCACGCTCAACACCCCTTTCGACAGCCGCCGCCCGCATCTGGCCAAGCACCTGCAGCAGGCGGGCTATCGCACGGCGATGATCGGCAAGTGGCATCTGGGCGAGGGGCCGGACCATGAGCCAACCGGGTTTGATCACTGGTCAGTGCTGCCGGGGCAGGGGGATTACTTTGATCCGGAGTTCATCGGCCCTGAGGGCTGCGCGCGGGAGCCGGGCTATGTGACCGATCTGATCACCGAGAAATCGGTGAACTGGCTCAAACAGCCCGACGACCGCCCCTTCTTCCTCATGTGCCACCACAAGGCCCCGCACCGCAATTTCGCGCCGCATCCGAAATACCGCGATCTTTACACGGATGTGGAGCTGCCGGTGCCGGATACGTTCGACGATGATTACGCCACCCGCTCCCGCGCCGCCCATGAGGCGCGGATGCGGGTGCGGGAGGATTTCGAGTACGAGGATCTTGGGCTCGCCCAGCCAGAAGGCGGGGCCGAGGTGGGCGCGATCCATTTCGAAGGCAAGCCGGGCCGCAAGGTGCCGCACCCGGAAGATCCGCGCGGACTGCGGCTGGTGGATGTGAACACCGGCGAGGTCTTCACCTTCGAGACGCAGGACGAGCTGGCCCGCTTCAAATACCGCCGCTACCTCCAGCGCTACCTGCAATGCGTCGCCTCGGTGGATGAGGGCGTCGGGCGGCTGCTGGATTTTCTGGAGGACAGCGGGCAGGCGGAGAACACCATCGTGATCTACACCTCTGATCAGGGATTTTTCCTCGGCGAACATGGCTGGTTCGACAAGCGCTTCATGTATGAAGAGTCCCTGCGCATGCCCTTCCTGATCCGCTACCCGGAGGGGCTGGCCAAGGGCGTAAGCGACAGCATGATCTGCAACGTGGATTTCGCCCCCACGCTGCTGGATTTCGCCGGTGCACCGGTGCCCAGCTACATGCAGGGGCGCAGCTTCCGGCCCTGCATAGAAGGCGCGCGCCCCGCCGACTGGCCGCAGGAGGTCTATCACCGCTACTGGATGCACCGCGACAACAGCCATCAGGCCTTCGCCCACTACGGGCTGCGCAGCGCACGCCACAAGATCATCCATTGGTACAACGACGGGCTCGGCCATGCCGGAACCGGCGCGCAAACTGATCCGCCGGAGTGGGAGCTCTTCGATCTCGAATCGGACCCATGCGAGCTGGTCAACCTCTGGTGCGTGCCGGAATATGCCGCCGTTCAGGCGCAGATGCTGGAGGCGCTCAATGCGCGGATGCTGGCGATCGGCGATATTCCACAGCACTGAGCTTTCATCTGCAAGGCACTGGAATTGTTTGGTTTACCCTTCTTTGTTCGGTACAGTGTTTTAAAAACAAAAAAAACACTTTACGCATTTCGGCATCAGTCATAACGTTATGTCGCGATGTGGAGGCCAGCGTTCCCGAACAGGAAAAGGCGCGCTGGACGTCGCCCCAACGGAGGAGAGACCATGACCCTGAAGACGACTTTCAGCGCCTCCCGGCGCACGATGCTTGGCGCGCTGGTGGCAGGCACGATCCTGAGCCCGCTGGGCTTTCATGCGGCACAGGCGGAGGTGTCCGGCGAGCTTGTGATGCTCAACTGGCTGGCCGGTGCGCAGGCCGACATGATGGCCGCCCTGCAGGCCGATTTCGTGACGAAAAACCCCGACGTCACTTTCCGCAACATCGTGCCCACCTCGTCGGGCGACACCCGCGGCGGCATCCGCACGGTGCTGCTGGGCGGCGAGCAGGCGGATCTGCTGATCAACACCTGGCCCGCCTTTCGGCAGGAGCTGCTGGACGCAGGCATGATCCTGCCCGTGGATGAGGCCTGGGAGGCCAACAACTGGTCCGAGCTGCTGTCGGACGGCTGGAAGGATCTTTCGAGCATCGACGGCGTCAACTACGGCGTGACCTATACCTTCGGTGATCGCTCGGCGCTCTGGTATCGCACCGACACGATTGAAAAGGCAGGGTTGACGGCGCCGGGCACTTGGGAGGAATTCCTTGCCGGCTTCGAGAAGCTCAATGCCGCTGGGGTGACGCCGGTGTCGATCCCGGCCAAGATCTGGGCCCATGGCGAATGGTTCGAATCCACGCTGCTGCGCGTCGCGGGGGCCGATTTCATGGCCAAGCTCGCCCGCCACGAAGTGCCGTGGACAAGCCCCGAGGTTGTGAAAACCTTCGAACTGCTCGGCGAGATGCTGAACGCGGGCTGCTGCCTTGATCCCAACACCATGCTGGCGTCTGTCTGGACGGATTCCGCCGACACCACGCTGCTGACGGGCGATACCGGCTACATGCTGATCGGCATGTGGCTCAACACCCGCGCCAAGCAGGAATACAAGCTCACGCCGGGCACGGATTTCAACATCGTGCAGTTCCCGGCCCTTGGCATGGGGTTTGACAACCAGTCGATGGTGGACGCCAAAGAGTTCAACGTGCTCTCCACGGTGAAGAACATCGATGCCGCCAACGCCTTCATGGGCTACATGCTCACCGCCGATGCGGCCGGGATCATGGCCGAGTACGGGCTGGCCTCGCCGTCGAGCGCGGTGGATCCGGCGATCTATGATCCGGTCATCCAGCAGGCGGTGAACGAAGTGGCAAAGGCCGAGAAGGTCCAGTTCGTGCTGGGCGATCTGCTGCCGGGCGATCTGGTGCATGAGTACCGGATCCAGATCCAGAAGTTCCTTCAGGATCCCTCCGCCGAGACGATCGCGGCGGCGGTGCAGAAGATCGAAGACGTCGCCAATACCTCCTACTGAGATGGTCGAGGCAACCACATCCACGCTGGACGGGCCCCACGGCCCGTCCCTTGGCGCACGGGTCGCGGCGCGCCAGCTGAGCCAGCGGCGCGCGGCCTATATCCTGCTCGCGCCCTTGCTGATTTTCTTCGGGGTGTCCGTGCTTTACCCCGTGTTCGAAACGATCCGGCTGAGCTTCTTCGAGATCAAGGGGCTGGCCCCGCCCAAGCCCGTTGGCCTTGGCAATTACGTGAAGCTCTGGAACGACGAAAACTTCCTGCGCGCCCTGCGCGTGACCTTCTACTGGTCCTTCTCGGCCACCTTCTTTTCCGTCGCCATCGGCTGGGCGCTGGCCATGGCCTGCGCGCTGAAGCCGAAGGAGACGATGATCTTCCGGGTGCTGATCTTCGCCGCCTATGGCGTGAGCGAAGCGGTGGTGGGCTTCATCTGGCTTGGCATCTACCGCCCTGATTACGGCCTTCTGAACGGCATCCTCGGCGGGCTTGGCCTTGAGCATCTGCAGCAGGCCTGGCTCGGCAACCCGGCAACCGCGCTCACTGCCGTGATCGTCGCCTATGTCTGGACGCAGGTGGGCCTTCCCTTGATGACGTGTTTCGCCTCGATCCAGTCGATCCCGCGCAGCTATTTCGAGGCCGCCTATATCGATGGCGCGAAACCGATATCGATGATGCGCCATATCGTGATGCCGCTCTCGCTGCCCGGTGTGCGCGTGGCGATCTTCATCAACCTGCTGCAAAGCCTGAAGGCGTTCGATCTGATCTACATGCTCACCGGCGGCGGGCCTGTACGCACCACCGAAACCGTGGGCTTCTTCATGTTCCGCGAATCCATGCTGAACTTCAAACTGGGCTATGGCGCGGCCAGCACGGTGGTGCTGCTGGTGGCGGTGCTGATCGTCTCCACGCCGCTGATCGCCCAACGCACGAGGGCGGTGAAATGATCGGAAAAACTCCCGTCTGGGTGCTGCCCGTGGTGGCGCTGGTGGCGCTGATCTGGATCGTGCCGCTGATCGGGCTGGTGATGATCTCGATCCGCCCGCTCGCCGAAACGACGCTGGGCTGGTGGAACCTCTCCGAGGTCTCCTTCACGCTGGAAGCCTGGCGCACCGTGTGGGACAAATTCCCGCTCGCCTATGCCACGTGGGTCTCCACCAAGATTGCCGTGATCTCCACGCTGATCCCGATGATCATGGCCCCGGCGGCGGCCTATGCCTTCCATTTCCTCAGCTTCCCGATGCGCCGGGTGCTGCTTCTGATCATCGTCAACGCCTTCGTGCTGCCCAATCAGGTGGTGGTGATCCCGCTCTTCCTGCTCTGGCGCGATCTGGGCATGATCGACAACATCTGGTCGGTGATCATCCCCTTCGCGGGCCTCAGCTTCGCGTGGTCTGTCTTCCTTGTGAAAAACTACCTTGAGGATTTCCCCACCGATCTGATCGAAGCCGCCCAGATCGACGCCTGCGGCCCCATCGCGCGGTTCTTCTACATCGTGCTGCCCAACATGCTCACCCCCATCGCCGCCGTCGCCATCCTGCAGTTCATGTGGACATGGAACGGCCTGTTGCTGCCGGTTGTCTTCCTGCGGGAAGAGCTTCCCTTGCCAGCGCTGCTGGCCCGTGTGCAGGGGGTCTACGACAACAACTTCGACCAGGTGGCCGTGGCCGCGATCATCACCACGATTGTGCCGCTGGCGATCTTCGTGATCTTCCAGCGCTATTTCACCGCCGGGGCGCAGACCAAGACGGGGAGCAAGGAATGAGCCGCGCCTTTCCCCCCTTGCGCTATCGCCAGATCCATCTGGATTTCCACACCTCCGAAGCCATCCCCGGCGTCGGCGCGGATTTCGATGCTGAGGCCTTCGCCGACAGGCTGGCAGCCGCCCATGTGGACAGCGTCACGCTCTTTGCGCGCTGCCATCATGGTTGGAGCTACTACCCTTCCGACGTTGGCCCGGCGCACCCCGGCCTTGCGCGCAAGGATCTGTTGGGCGAGATGATCTCCGCCTGCCGCGCGCGGGATATTGAAACGCCCGTCTATATCACCGTGCAATGGGACGAACGCCTTGCGCGCGCGCATCCCGAATGGCGGGTGATGAGCGCGACGAATGCCTCCCAGCACCCCAGCGCGGATGCCTCGGCCTCGCGCCAGCTCACCCCCACGTGGCACACGCTTTGCCTCGCCCATGGGGGCTTTCGCGATTACGTGCTGGCCACAGGGCAGGAGGTGGCGCGGCACTATGGGCCGCCGGGGCTGTTCTTCGACATCGTCAACACGTTTGATTGCGTTTGCCCCACCTGCCTTGCGAACATGCAGGCCGCCGGGCTCGATGCGGAAAAGCCCGAGGACCGCGCCGAGAACGACAAGCGCACGCTCGATGCCTTCCGCGCGCATCTCTCCGATGTGCTCTGGGCCGAGTTCCCGGACATGCGTATTTTCTACAACGCCGGGCATATCCACAAACGCGATCCCGAGCGCTACACGAGCTATTCGCATCTGGAGATCGAAAGCCTGCCCACCGGCGGTTGGGGCTGGAACCACTTCCCGGCCAACGCCCGCTACGCCGTGCCCAAGGGCTTTGATACGCTGGGGCAGACGGGCAAGTTCCACACGCTTTGGGGGGAGTTCGGCGGCTTCAAATCGCCTGAGTCGCTGGATTACGAATGCGCCCAAATGGCCGCGCTCGGCACCAAATGCCTGATCGGGGATCAGCTGCACCCCAGCGGCGCGGTCAACGCCGACACCTACGCCAGCCTCACCCCGGCCTATGCCCGCATCAAAGCGCTGGAGCCATGGCTTAAGGGCGCGCGCCAGCTTTCGGATGTGGGCATCCTGTCTGTCGAGCATTTCGGCACGCCCGATGGCCGCAAGGGCAGCCGCTCTGATGAGGGCGCGGTGCAGATGATGCTGGAGCTGCACCTGCCGTTTGACATACTGGACAGCGCCGCTGATTTCGCAGCCTATCCGCTGCTGATCCTGCCCGACGACATTCCCGTCACTCCCGCGCTGCAGGCCAAGCTGGACGCCTACCTCGCGCACGGGGGGCGTATCCTTGCCTCGGGCCACGCCGGGCTTGCCCCTGAAGGCGGCTTTGCGCTGCCGCTGGGGGTGGAGGATCTGGGCGAAGACGTGCCTTTCGATCCCAGCTACCTGCAAGCGCCGGGGCTTGATCCGCGCATCCCTGAAAGCGCCGTTGTCGTCTATGCGCCCGCGCGGGGGGTGGCGCTGTCGGGCGGCACTTTGCTGGGGCAGGTGATCGCGCCCTATGCCAACCGCAGCTGGCGCGCTTTCTGCTCGCACCAGCACTTTCCCGAAGACCCCGCCGCCGCGCCGCTGGGGCCGGGGATCGTGGCCACGGCGCGGACGGGCTACATCGCCTGGCCGATCTTTGACGCCTACAAGCGCATCGGTCAGCCGATCTACAAACATATGGTTGCCTCGCTGATCGACCGGCTGCTGCCCGAGCGTCGGCTGATCACCGATCTGCCTTCCGGCGGGCGCGCCAGCGTCACGCGGCAAGAGGGGCGCACCATCCTGCACCTGCTTTATGGCGGCCCGCAGGTGCGCGGCGTCGCGGTGGACGATCTGCAGCACGGGTTGCGCCACATCGAGGTGATCGAGGACATCCCGCGCCTTGGTCCGCTCACGGCTTCCGTTGCGCTGGAAGAAAAGCCTGCGCGTGTTGTCAGCGTGCCGGAGGGTGCAGAACTGGCCTGGGACTGGCAGGATGGCCGGGCCCATGTGCGGCTCGACGGGCTGCATATCCACCGCGCGATTGCATTCGAGGCCCCATGACCCAGACCCGCCAACGCCCTGTCACGATTGTCGAAGTCGCCGATGCGGCCGGTGTCTCCATCGGCACGGTCTCGCGCTTCCTGAACGGGCTGCCGGTGAAGCCCGCCAACCATACCTCCGTGGCCGAGGCCATCGAGCGGCTCGGCTATCGCCGCAACGCGCTGGCGAGCGCGATGAAGGCCACGCGCACCGGGCTGATTGGCGTGTTGGTGCCAAATCTGGACGAGTTCCACAGCGCGCTCGTCACCCAGCTCACCATCGCTTTGCGGCGAATGGGGATGATGAGCGTGAGCCACTGCCACGACAACGCCCATGCCACCGTCGCCACGGCGCTGGATTTTTTCCGCAATTACCGTGTCGATACGCTGGTGATGGGCGGCTCCGAGGCTCATGCGGCGGCGATCCGCGAGCTGATCGAGACGGGCACACCGGTTGTCACCTACGACAACCCGCAGGCCGATCTGAGCCTGAACGGGGTTGAGGTCGATAACATCGGCGGCGCGCGTGCGGCCACCGAACACCTGATCAAGGCAGGCCACCGGCGCATCGGCATCCTCACCGGCACGCTCACTGCGCGCACCAGCCTTGACCGGCTGGCGGGCTGGCGCATGGCGCTGGAGGCCGCCGGGCTGGAGGCGGCCGACGATCTGATCCACGAAAGCAACTGGACGCGGGCCGGCGGCGCAGAAGGCATGGCGCATTTTCTGGCCATGGAAGATCCGCCCACCGCGGTGTTTGGCGCGAACTTCCGCACCGCCACAGGCGCGCTCACCCATTTGCGCCAGAAGGGCCTGCGCATTCCCGAAGAGATCTCGCTCGTCAGTTTCGACGATTCCGAACTCTTCCGCCTCTCTGTCCCACCGATCACCGCCGTGGCCCAGCCGGTGGACCTGATCGCCGAACGGCTCGCCGCGCGCGTGGCCGAGAACTGCGGGCTGCGCCCGGCGGACCCGAAAGGGCAGGGCCGGATCGTGCTGCCCGTCAATCTGATTACGCGCGGCTCCGTCGCGCCGCCCAATTCCCGGAAGAAAGGAGCCAGCCCCGATGCCGGCACTTGAACTCGCAAGCTTCACCAAAAGCTACGGCACGCTCGAAGTGATCCACGGGATCGACCTCGACATCGAAGAGGGCTCGTTCACCGTTTTCGTTGGCCCCTCGGGCTGCGGGAAATCCACGCTGCTGCGCATGATCGCGGGGCTGGAAAAGATAACCGGCGGCGAGCTTCGCATCGAAGGCGCGCGCATGAACGAGGCCAACCCGGTGGAGCGCGGCGTGACGATGGTGTTTCAGAACTACGCGCTCTATCCGCATATGTCTGTGCGCAAAAACATCGGCTTTGGCCTGAAGATGCTGGGCGTACCGCGCGATCAGATCGAGGAGCGCGTGCTGCACGCGGCGCGCTCGCTGCAGATCGAGCCTTTGCTCGATCGCAAACCGGCGCAGCTTTCGGGTGGTCAGCGCCAGCGCGTCGCCATTGGTCGCGCCATCGTGCGCGAGCCGCGCCTTTTTCTCTTTGACGAGCCGCTCTCCAACCTCGATGCCGAACTGCGCGTGGCGATGCGGGTGGAACTGGCCAAGCTCCATCAGGAGATCGGCGCGACGATGATCTATGTCACCCACGATCAGACCGAAGCGCTCACGCTGGCCGACAAGATCGTGGTGCTGCGGGATGGGCGGATCGAGCAGCAGGGCAGCCCGATGGAGCTTTACGAGGATCCGGCCAATGAATTCGTCGCCGGGTTCATCGGCAGCCCCCGGATGAATTTCCTGCCCGGCCACTACACCGCCGGCGTGATCGCGCTTGAGGCCGGGCCATGCGTTGCCTTTGCGCCCGAGGGGGGCGCGCTGGCGGAAGGCGCAGCGGTGAAGATCGGCGTGCGGCCCGAGCATTTCGGCCCCGGCAGCGCGGGCCTGCTGCAACTGCCCGCCCATGTGGACGTGATCGAGAACCTTGGCGGCACGCGCTACATCTACGGAAGCCTTGAAACCGGGCTCAACATCATCGCCGAAACCCGCGATCCGCGCCCGCCGAAACCGGGCTCCGCCCTGATGCTCTGCGCCGCACCCGAACATCTGCTGGCCTTTGACGCCGCAGGCAACCGGCTGCGCGGGCGCTTTCAGGTGAAGGCCGCCGCATGAGCCGCGCCATCGCCGAGGTGCGCCCGATCCACGCCCGCGTGGGCAAGCGCAACCAGCTTCTGCTGAAGATCACACTGGAGGATGGCACCTACGGCTGGGGGGAAAGCGGGCTGACGGGGCGCGAGCTGGCCGTGGACGGCATGATCAAACATCTCACCCCGATCCTTCTGGGGCAGGATCCCTTCCGCATCGCCCGTATCTGGCAGGAGCTCTACCGCAGCCAGTACAACGAGGGCGGCTCGGTGATTGCTTCCGCTCTATCAGCCATCGACATCGCCCTGCATGACATCAAGGGCAAATGCCTCGGCGTGCCGGTACACGAGCTTCTGGGCGGGGCGCAACGCCATTCAGTGCCGGGCTTTGCCTCCACCGCCCGCGAGCCCGATGCGGTGATGATCGAGGAGGCCAAGCGCCTCGTGGCGGAAGGCTGGCAATGCTTCCGGCTCTCGCCCGCACAGCACTACACCAAGGATGTGTTCGACGCCCGCGCCTCTATCGCGGAAACCGCCAAATGGATGGTCCGCGCGCGCGAGGAACTGGGGCCAGAACCGATGATCGGGCTCGATTACCACCACCGGCTTTCGGTGGCTGAGGCCGCGATGTTCTGCCAGATGATGCCGCCGGGCACGCTGGATTTCCTTGAGGAGCCGATCCGCAACGAAACCCCCGCCGCCTATGCGGCCTTGCGCGCCCAGACGGCGGTGAATTTCGCCATCGGCGAGGAGTTCACCTCCAAATGGCAGGCGCTGCCCTACGTGGAGCAGGATCTGGCGCAGTTCATCCGCATCGATCTTTGCCTTGTTGGCGGCTTTACCGAGGCGATGAAGATCGCCGGCTGGTGCGAGGCCCATTACGTGGACATCATGCCCCACAACCCGCTGGGGCCGATCTGCACCGCGGCCTCGGTGCATTTCGGCGCGGCGATTGCCAATTTCGCCTATCTTGAATGCCGCGACACCCCGGTGGAGGCCTGCGGCTTCGATGTGCCGGAGGTTTTCGTGGAGCAATGCCGCCTCGAAGGCGCGGCCTATCCTGTGCCGCAAGGCCCGGGGCTGGGGGTGGAGGTGGATGAAAGCAAACTCTTGCCGCCCGCGCCCATCGAGAGTGTCGGCGCGCCGCGCCTGCGGCGGCCGGACGGGGGCGTGGCGAACTGGTAGGGGGCCAGTCGAAGGATCAGTCGAGGTGGAAGACCTCTTCCATCCCCGCCCACCATTCGCCCTCAGAGCGGCTCTCCAGCGGGCGCTGCATCGGCCCGCAGAGCGCCCACCATTCCTGCGTGAGCGGGTCCGCTGCGATGGCGGCCATGTCGGCGTCGAAATCGCTGCCCGTGTATTCCCAATAGCCAAACATCACATTCTCCGGCTCGCGCAGGAAAATCGAGTAATTCGAGACGTTTGACGCCTTGATCCGCTCCAGAACACCGGGCCAGACGGCGGCGTGCACTTCCTTGTAGCGGGCGATGTCGGCGGGATTGAGGCCGATCACGAACCCCATGCGTTGAGCCATGTCAGGCCTCCTTTTCTGAGAGGGCAGCCGCGTCCAACGCGGCCCAGAGCGCATCGGGCAGGGGCGCTGCCGCCTGCGTGAGGTTGCGGGAGAGCGAGCTTGCCTTGCCGGTGCCGATCAGCGTTGAGGCGACCAGCGGGTGGCGGCCGGGAAACTGCAGCGCGGCGGCGGCGAGTGGGGTGTTATGGCGGGCGCAGACGGCCTCCAATGTGCGGGCGCGGGCCAGGATCGCCTCGCTCGCCGGGGCGTAATCGTAATGCGCGCCGGGGATGGGGCCGGTGGCGAGGATGCCGGAGTTGAAAACGCCGCCCATCATGAAGCGGATGCCATGACGCTCGGCGAGCGGAAACAGCCGGGCTTCGGCGGAGCGATCCAGCAGCGTGTAGCGACCAGCGAGCAGGATCAAATCGATGGGCATCTGGCCGATCAGCTCTTCGCAGATCTCCACGGTATTGACGCCCAGCCCCACGGCCCCGATCGCGCCGGAGCTTTTGAGCGCCTCAAGCACCCGCGCGCCGCTGCTCAGCAGCTGCGCGCGGTGCTCTTTCGTGTCCGTCCCGGCGCCGGGATCGCCGATGTCGTGCACGAAAAGGATGTCGATCCGGTTAAGCCCCAGCCGCTGGTAGCTGTCTTCCACCGAGCGCATGATGCCGTCGTAGGTGAAATCGAAATGCTGGCGGAAGGGCAGGGCGCTGTGAAACCCGTTCACCACGGCGGGCGGATTTGCCTCGGGCGTCAGGATCCGGCCCACTTTGGTGGAGATCACCCAACCCTCGCGCCCCCGCAGGAATCGGCCCAGATGATGCTCCGCCGCGCCATTGCCGTAATGGGGCGCGGTGTCGAAATAGCGGATGCCGCCCGCCCAGGCCGCCTCCAGCACCGACTCCACCGCCTCAGGTGCGATCGGGCGATAGAGGCCGCCCAGGGCGCTGGTTCCGAACGATAGGCGATGGGCCTCTGTCAGCATGGTTTCTCCCCGCGTTTTCCGCAGCTTACCGGGTAAGCCTGCCTGCAATTGGTGCTAAATGCAAAAAAAACTTTTGACAAGACGTTAAAATGTTTACTACGCATTTAAAACAGAAAACGACCAAAGACAGGAAGGCCACCGACCCTCGCAAAAGGGGTGTTCGGTGCAGGGGGGAGGCACCATATGGCAGCGCAGCCGGTATTGGAGGCGCGGGGGATTTCCAAGCATTACGGGGGCATCAAGGCGCTCGATGATGTGGATCTCACGCTCTATGAAGGCGAGGTTCTGGCGGTTGTTGGTGACAATGGCGCCGGGAAATCCACGCTGATCAAAGCGCTGACCGGCGCGATCCCGCGCTCCGGCGGCACCATCCTGTTTGATGGCCACGAAGCCCAGATCGACAGCCCCACCGATGCGAAGGCCGCCGGCATCGAAACCGTCTATCAGGATCTGGCGCTGGTGAATGAAATCTCGATCACCCAGAACGTGTTTCTGGGCCGCGAGATCCTGCGCGACGATTGGCTGGGCCGCCTGTTCGGCGTGGTGGACTTCCGCAAGATGGACGCCGAGATCCGCGCGCTCTTCGGCAAGCTCGATATCCGCATCGCGGACATCTACCGTGACGCGCAGGCCTTTTCCGGTGGTCAGCGGCAGGCTGTGGCGCTCTCGAAAACCGTGATGTTCGGCAAACGCGTGGCGATCCTCGATGAGCCGACGGCGGCGCTTGGCGTGCGCGAAAGCCAGATGGCAATGGATCTGGTGCGCTCGCTCAAGGATCACGGGCTTTCGGTGATCATGATCACCCACAACATGCAGCATGTGCTCAACTACTGCGACCGCGTGATGGTGCTGCGCCTTGGTCGCCTGAGCGCCGTGCGCAAGGTGAGCGAGGTGGATGGCGACACGCTGGTGGGGCTGATCACCGGCACCATTGCCGGCGACAAGACCGGAGGTGCCAACCATGGCTGAGGCGCAAAACAGTTCCACCGCCGTATCCAACCCCGGCGCCACCTCGCGCTGGCTGGAGCGGCTGCGCCATGAGGTCATGCAGGTCTGGCAGGTGATCGCCGCGCTGGCGCTGATCTATCTGGTATTCTTCGTGCTCTCGCCGCCGTTTCGCAGCTTTGACACGCTTCTCTCGATCTTCGGGCAGGCCTCCATCCTCGCGGTGCTGGCCTGCGGCACCACGGTGGTGCTGATCTCGGGCGGGCTCGATCTGTCCGTCGGCTCGATCTTTGCCGTGGTCGGCGTTTCGGTGGGGATTTTCCTGGCCGAAATGGAGCTTCCCGTCGCGCTGGCCGTGGTTGCCGGGCTTGGCATCGGGGCCGGGCTTGGGGCACTGAACGGCCTCATTCAGGTGGCCACCGGCGTGCCGGCCTTCATCGTTACGCTGGGCGGGCTGACCGCCTACAAGGGGCTCGCGGAAATCCTTGCAAGCGGGCGCGATCTTTCGCGCTTTCCCGAGGCCTTCCAGAGCATCGGTGCAGGCTACATGGTGCCCATGGCGATCATGTTTGCCGCCGCGATCCTGACAGGGCTCTTCCTCACCAAAACCCGCCTCGGCCTGCGCGCTTTCGCCATCGGGGGCAATGCCGAAGTCGCCCGGCTGGCGGGCGTGCCGGTGAAGAAAAGCCGCGTCTACTACTACATGCTGGGCGGGGCGCTGGCAGCGCTGGCGGCGATCATGGAGGTCGCCAAGCTGAACTTCGCCATGCCCGCTCGCGGCCAGAGCTACGAGCTTTTCGCCATCGCCGCTGTTGTCATCGGGGGCACCAGCCTCTTTGGCGGGCGCGGGGGCGTCGGCAAGACGCTGATCGGCATGCTCATCATGCAGACGATCACCGTGGGGCTCTCTTACCTCGGTGTCGGCACCTCCTATCAGCGCATCGCCATCGGGCTCATCATCATCGCCGCCGTCTACTGGGACGTCTGGCGCAGATCCACGCGGTAATCCCACCGCGCAGGAGAATACCCCCGGCAAAAGGGGGCCTATCACCACCTTGGAGGAGACCAAAATGACACTGACCAAACTGAAGGCCGCCGCCGCGGCCACGGCGCTCTCGCTGATGGCTACAACGGCCACCTTCGCCGCCGATCTGCGCGTCGCCTACACCGGCTATTCCACCGACAACACCTTCTGGATCGGCGTCGCCAATGCCGCCGCCGAGGAAGCCAAGGCGATGGGTGTCGAGTTCATCGATATGACGGCCTCTTCGCCCGATTCTGCCGCCCAGAAAGACGCTGTGGACCGCGCCATCGACATGGGCGTGGATGGCATCATCATCGGCTCCGTGGACAACCGCGCCTTTGACGCCTCACTCGATGCAGCCGCCGCCAAGGGCATCCCGGTTGTCGCCGTGGATACGGGCATTGATCACTCCCACATTTCGAGCCTCGTGCAGACCGACAACCTCGCCGCAGCCGGCATCGCAGGCGATTTCATTGTCTCCCAGATCGAGGGCGGCAAGGTGCTGATCCTCGGCGGTTCCGCTGGCCACCAGACAGGCAATGCCCGCCGCGACGGCGTGAAGAACGCCGCAGAAGCCGCTGGCCATGAAGTGATTTTCCACATCTGCGACTGGCAGGACGCCTGCGCCTTTGAGACCACCACGAACTTCCTTCAGTCCGATCCCGAGATCACCGCGATCTTCTCGGCCTGGGATCCGGGCGCACTGGCGGCTGTCTCTGCGGCCAAGGCGCTTGGCAAGCTCGACAAGCTGGTGATCGTCGGTTTCGACGGCAACCCGGCCAACCTCGTGGCCATCGGTGAAGGCGAACAAACGGCCACGATCAAGCAGGACAACACCCGCATGGGCGCGGAATCGGTGCGCAACCTGCTTGCCGTGATCAAGGGCGAGGCCGTCCCGGCCGTGGTGCCGATCGACGGCATCCTGATCACCGCCGACAACGTGGCGGAGTTCCAATAACCCTCTCGGCCCATCTGGGCCTTTAAACACCGGCGCGGGCGGCCTGACCGCCCCCCGCCTTTCTCCCCACCTTGACGACGCCCGGAAAGGCCCGGAATGAACGCCCCCGCAAAGACATCCACAGGAATGAAAGCGCTGGTCATCGACAGGATCGGCCACACCGCCTTCCGCGACAGCCCCAGCCCGGAGCCCGGCGAAGGCGAGGTCTTGGTGGATGTCTGCCACGTGGGGCTCTGCGGCAGCGATCTGAGCACCTTTACCGGCGCGAACCCGTTGGTGGATCTGCCCCGCGTGCCCGGCCACGAGATCGGCGGGCGCATCCTTTCCGTCGGCGCAGGCGTTGCGCCGGAATTTCGCCCCGGCGCGCGCGTCGTGATCAACCCCTATACGGCCTGTGGCCAATGCCCGGCCTGCAAGCGGGATCGCCCCAATGCTTGCCAGTTCAACCAGACCCTCGGCGTGCAGCGTGATGGCGGGCTCTGTGATCGCATCACCGTGCCGCAAAGCCGTCTGATCCTCACCGAGGCGCTGCCCGATCGCCTTCTGCCGCTGGTGGAGCCGCTTTCAGTGGGTTTCCACGCCGTGGCGCGCGGTCAGGTTTCCGCTGGTGATACCGTGCTTGTTCTGGGCGGCGGCATGATCGGCGTGGGCGCGATCCTTGGCGCGCAGGCGCGCGGGGCCAAGGTCATCGTCAGCGAGATTTCCGCCGCCAAATCCGAAACCCTGCGCAAACTGGGCGCGCAGGCGGTGCTGAACCCTCTTGAGGTGGATCTGGCGCAGGAAGTGCTGGATCTGACCGAAGGGCAGGGGGCCGATGTGGTGATCGAGGCCGCGGGTGTCGCCCAGACCTTCCGCCTTGCCGTCGACCTGGCCCCTTTCACCGGGCGCATTGTTTATATCGGCTACACGCGTGGTGAGGTGGCCTATGACACGAAGTTCTTCAACCTGAAAGAGCTCGACATTCGCGGCTCGCGCAACGCGCTGCCTGCGGATTTCGACGCCGTGATCGCCGTCCTGACGAAGCAGCCCCAAGTGGCCGATCTGCTGATTTCCAAGGTCTTCCCCTTCGTGCAGGCCCTTGAGGCCTTCGATTACTGGCTCGCCCAGCGGGACGAAACCTTCAAGATTCTCATCGACTTTGGCAAAGGAGGCTCCGATGGCCCCGCAACCGCTTGACCAGATCTACGGCCTTTCGGGCAAAACAGCCCTCGTGACGGGCGGCGGCTCCGGCATTGGCAAGGCCATCGCGCAGTGCCTTGCCGCCAGCGGTGCAAAGGTGATCATCGCCGGACGGCGCGCCGATGTGCTGGAGGCTACCGCCGCCGAGATCGGCCCGGTCTGTGCCACGGCGCTGCTGGACATCACCGACATCGGCGCCATCGCCGCGTTCGAGGCCGCGCTCACCGAGGCCCATGGCCCCATCGACATTCTGATCAACAACGCTGGCAACACGCTGAAAAAGCCTTTCGAGGAAAGCAGTATCGCCGATTTCGACGCGGTGTTCGATGTCCACGTGCGCGGGGCGCTGGAGCTCAGCCGCTACGTGATCCGCCGCAATCTGGCGGCGGCGCGCCCCGGTTCGATCTGCTTTATCTCATCGATGACGGCCTATATCGGCCAGCCAATGGTGCATGGCTACACGATTGCCAAAACCGCGATCAACGGCGTGGTGCGCGGGCTTTCGGCGGAGTTCGCCGCGCGGGGGATCCGTGTCAATGGCGTCGCGCCGGGCTGGATCGACACTGAGCTTTACCGCAAGGCCACGCAGGGCGATCTGCCCCGCCAGCAGAAGATCCTTGGCCGCATCCCGATGCAGGCGCTGGGGCAGCCCGAAGACATCGGCTGGGCCTGCGCCTTCCTCTCCTCGCCCGCCGCGAAATACATCAACGGTCAGGTGCTGCTGGTGGACGGCGGCGGGGCAACGGGGTTCTGACACCATGGAAGACGCAGCACTTTTCCCCCGCATCCGCAACGAGCTGTTCACCGCCGTTATCGGCGACGTGCTGGACGTCATGGGCCACCGTCACCAGTTCCTGCCCCCCGGCCTCGCGCCGCTACAGCCGGGCCAGCGGCTGGTGGGCCGCGCCATGCCCGTGCTGGAGGCCGCCTATCCGGAAGGCGCTGGCGCTGGCCCGCTGGCCGATCAGCCCTTCGGTGTGATGTTTCAGGCGCTGGACGATCTGAAACCGGGCGAGATCTACATCGCCTCCGGGGCCTCGCTGGACTTCGCGCTCTGGGGCGGTCTGATGTCCACCCGGGCGCAGGTGCTGGGTGCGGCAGGGGCCATTCTGGACGGCTACGTGCGCGATACCAGTGAGATCCGCAGCCTCGGCTTTCCGGTGTTTTCGCGCGGGGCTTACGCGCAGGATCAGGGCGTGCGCGGCAAGGTGCTGGATTTCCGCACCCCGATCCAGATCGGCGCGGTGCAGGTGCAAAACGGCGATCTGATCGTGGCCGATGATGAGGGCGTGCTGATCGTGCCCCGCGACGTAGAAGCGGAGGCCATCGCAGCGGCTTTTGAGAAAGCGGCCACGGAAAACCGCGTGGCCACGGCCATTCGCGCCGGGATGAGCAGCCAGGAGGCCTTCGCCACCTTCGGCGTCATGTAGCCGCGCGGTCTGGACTTTTCTTGAGGCAAGGCGATAGGTTGCGCGCCAAGGTATAGGGTTTTCAGGCATGTCGCGGGATAGCAGCACCTTCAAGGAGAGCTACAATCAGGCCCTGCGGCTGGTGGCCGGGCTCGGTGTGAACGGCACGCTTCCCACCGAAAGCGCGCTGGCCGCGGAGCTGGACGTCAGCCGCACCACCGTGCGCGCGATCCTCACCGGGCTGGACGAGGCCGGGATCATCACCTGGGAAGGGCGGCGCAAGGAGGTGCTGCGCGCGCCGGTAAAGGCCGATTACTTCGGCAAATCCGAAACCGCTTCCGCGACGGATCGGGTGTCCTCCCAGTTCATGGAGTATGTGCTCAACAGCGATCTCGCCCCCGGCACGGCGCTGCATGAGAGCGAGTTGAAAAAGCGTTTTGACGTCAGCTCCACCGTGATCCGCGAGTTTCTGATCAAGTTTTCCCGCTTCGGGCTAATCACCAAGGAGCGCAACCGCTCGTGGATGCTGCGCGGCTTCACCCGCGATTTCGCCGAGGAGCTGTTCGAGGTGCGCGAGATGTTCGAGCGCCGCGCCTTCCGCCGCCTGCTGGAAGGCGGCAGCGGTGCGCCCGCCTGGCAGCAGCTGATCGCGCTGGCCCCGGCCCACGAAGAGATCCTCGCGCGGATTGACGCGGATTACCTCGCCTTCCCACGGCTGGATGAACGCTTCCACCGCACGCTGATCGAGTATTACAACAACCGCTTCATGTCGGATTTCTACGAGATCGTGGCGATGGTGTTTCACTACCACTACCGCTGGAATCGCGGCAACGAAAAGGAGCGCAACCGCGCCGCCCTGATCGAGCACCTCGCCATCATCCGCGCCCTGGAAGCCGGCGACACCGCCGCCGCCGAAGCCGCCTTTCAGACCCACCTCGCCAACGCCAAAGGCACGATGACGGCCTCTGCGCTTTGGGATTGAGGGCACATGCAGGGCACGGGTGAAAATGCCCGGTGGCCCGCAACCGGTCGGCGCATTTGTTTCAAGGCGTTGCGCACAGAGGGACGTCGTCGGTTCCAAGCCGATGGGAAACGCGTAGCCTCGAGCGGCAAAGAAAACGACTAGTGTGCGTTCGATATATCTCCGTCCCTCGAAAGCAGCACGGCCAGCCAGCGCAGACTTGGCACCTCGGAGGCGATGACAAGCACAATCACGGTCAGCGGGACAGCCAGAAACGCGCCGAGGCCGCCCCAGAGCAGGGACCAGAACACGAGCGACACGGTGATCATGAAAATACTCATGTTCAGGGATTTGCCCTGCATCGTCGGGGTGACGACTTGGCTGATCAACTGGTCGGAGCCGCCGTATATGAAGATCACGGCCAGAAACGGCCAGAGGCTTTCAAACTGGGCGAGGGCCACGAGGGAGGGCAGCACGATGCCGATGAAGGCTCCGATGTTGGGGATGAAGCCGACAAGGAAGATCATGATGGCAAGGAAGGCGGCGAAATCGAGCCCGATCGCCCGGAATACGACGTAGGCCACGGTTCCGCTCATCGCGCTGGTGACAGCATTGACCCACATGTAATCCTTCACACCGGCGGCTGCGCGGCGGACGATGACGGCGATGTCCGGGGAGTGCGGATCGGCAGAGGAAAGCAGGCTGATCTTCTTCTGCCAATCCGAGCGTTCAACAAGCAGAAATAGAATGTAAAGCGTGAGGAGTGAGACCTGCGCGAGGCTTCCGACGAGGCCACCGGCCAGAAATGCCAATAAAGAGCCGATCTGCAGGCCCGAGGCGGCATTCTGGATCGCCTCGACAGCCTGTTCCCCGAGCAGGCCTTCCAATTGAAGCAAAAGATCGCCGAGGCGGGCCTGGTACTTGGGAAAGGCCTCGATGATCTCCTCTGCCGCAGCCGAGGAGATGACAGCGAAGAGCCACAAAGCCGAAACGATGATCAGCAAGGCAACGCCATGCGCGCCCCAATCTGGAATTTGACGGCCGGCAATCGTGAGTTTGGCAAGTCGATCGGTGAAGGCCGTGGCCAAGACGAAGATCAGGAAGGCAATCGCAAGCAGCTTGAGCAAATCCTGCCCGAACCAAAGCATCGCGACGACGAAGGGAAACCCGACAATGATCTTGAACCAGTCCGGGGCAACAACGGTGGATGGTTTCATGCTTTCGTCCCGGCTCACCAAGGCCTTCCGCTCGGCCAGTCCTGCTTATGCTCACGGAACCCGCCTTGGTGTGTCAAGCGGTTGAAACGGGGCAGGCGGTGCTTGCATCCGCGCGCTGTCTTCCTGGGAGGCGGCTAGTTCGTTTCCGTCCAGACCTCGGCAGATTCAAGTGCGTAGGAGGCTTCCACGAGGCTCTGGCCGTCCACCAAAAACAGATTGCTGACGGAGGGTTTGTGCTGCAGTACGCCCTGAAGCCGGATCGCGTGGAACGTTTCGGAGGCCTTGATCCCCTCGGCCACGTCAACTCGGATCATCTGGTTCGGGGGCGGGGCGGGCGTGTGGATGCAGGCCCCGACCCAGGGAACGAGCAGAAAGCTGGTGACGCGCCCATCTCGTGAGGCAAGCGGCAGGACATAGCCATCAACCACGACATCCTGACCAAGGAATTCCTCGGTAACGCCCGTATCCCGCGCGCGCCGCTTTTCCATGACAACGAGCCGTTGCTGAAGCAGGGTATCGGCGTCCAGACCCACGGATTGCAGCCGGGCCCTCGCTTCTGATGCAGATTGCGCCTGATCCGCATCGCCGCTTTCCACTGAGGCTTTCAGCACGATGCGCAGATCATCCTTCTGCCTGTACGTGAGGCCGAGAAAAGGATCCTCAAACGCCTCGACGGCTGGCGCCAAGTCCTGCCAGTCGGTTAGGGTCCCGGCTTCGGCGTGAACTTCAAACGGCAGTGCGAGTGCGGCCACGAATGGCAGGAGCCGCGAAACGGACAACAAGGCGCGAGAGTTGTGCTGCTGGGCACCAATGGTGAACATGCGAAGTCTCTTTCGATCTTAATCAATTGGCTCGCTTTCCCCATGCAGCATGGCCAAGGGAGCGTGTTGCCGGGGCCAAAGGCCGTTTTCATGGCCCCGGGCATTCCGGTTGTGTTAGTCCATATCGTACTTGTAGATCACACCATCTTTCATGATCACGTCGAAGTTGGCCTTTGCGTCAGCAATGAGTTGCAGATCCTCCAGCGGATTGCCGTCGATAAGGAGGATATCGGCGTAAGCACCTTCTTCGATCACACCGAGCGGGCCGAGCGGGTAGGGTGTCACTTTCTCCGACATTTTCAGAAGTTCGGCGTTGTCGCAGGTTGCCATTTTCAGCGTTTCATAGGGGGTGAACCACCGCTCCATCTTGGCGAGAACGGCCCCCTGACGTTTGGCAAGATCCGCGCTGAAGAGCGTGTCGGTTCCGAAGGCGATTTTCAGCCCGAGTTCCTTGGCGGTTTTGTAAACAAAGTCCGTCCCGTCGGTGACGAATTTGTACTTTGCTTTCTGGAACTCGTTCAATGCGGGCGCGTCTTCATCGTCCATGAAGGGTTGCATGGAGAGCCAGACGTCTTTCTCCTTCATCAACTCCAGCGTTTCGCGGGTGGCCATGTGGCCGTGTTCAACGGCCCTAGCGCCGTTTTCGATCGAATGGAGCACGGCTTCATTGTTGATCGCGTGGGTCGTGACGTAGGTGCCCCAGGCTTCGGTGGCTTCCACAGCCGCCTGGAATTCGTCATCGGTAAACTGGATCACGTGGATCGGGTCATAGGAGGACGTCACGCCGCCACCGGCCATCAGTTTGATGTGGGTTGCGCCCTGCATCAGGTTTTCGCGCACACGTTTCAGCACGGCGGGGATACCGTCGGCGAGGTAGAACATGTTGCCCTCCTCGAAGGAGTGCAATTCACCGAGCGGGGTGGGCACATCGCGCGTGATGCGGAAATCCTGGTGGCCTGCGGTGATGGACAGCGCCGGACCTGACGGGAAGATCCGTGGGCCATCGATTAAACCTTCATTCGTCGCGCGCGCGATATCGAACATCGGACCGGCAACGTCGCGCAGGGTTGTGAACCCGCGGTTCAACGCGTTGTTGGACGCTTTTGCAGCCAGCAGGTTCCAGTAACCCTCGCCGGTCAAGGCGAGCTGGGCAATGGTTGCTTCGGCGAAAACACCATGCCAGTGGTTGTCGATCAGGCCGGGCATCAGCGTGCGGCCCTCGGCTTCGATCACGAACGCCCCCTCTGGCGCTTCAAGGCCGGGGGCAACGCGGGAAATCAGCTGTCCGCTGACAAGCACATCACTTTCCACCAAACCGTCGTCACAGCCGTTGAACACCTGCGCGCCGCGGAACAGCACGTTGTCGAACTTCATCTTGGTGGTCGTGGTTTCGATCTCTCCCACAACGCCCGCCGGGATGATGGCGTGATTGTCTTCATGGGCGAGGACAACGGCCGGAGTGGTTGCCATCGTCGTGCACATCAGCAGGGTTAAGGTCTTGTTACGCATTGGGGATCCTTACGTGTGTTGAAAAGGACAGAGTGGTTATGTGTGTCGTGCTGGCTTTGGTGGCCGGAGGTCTGTGCTAGAAATTGAGGACCTTGTAGCCAACCTGCAGGGACCATTCGGCGGGTCGATCCTTTCCGATCAGAACACCGGGTTTGATGAATACCTGACTGTCGCCGCCAAAGGCTTTGCCTGTCAACATCCCAGCGGTGACCTGCAGGCTGCCGAAGGTATCGCCTGTTTCCCAGTCGTGGATGATGGCCGGGTCGAACGTCAGGTAGTACTTCGGGTTCTTGAGCTTGGGCACGTAGTAGAAATCGATCGTCGTCGTGTTGACGTCCCGGCCAGCATCATTTCCGCCTTCCAGCCCGAACGTCTGCACCCAGGCTGGCGCGAAGATCGCGCCGTTGTCCAGGAACCAAGCGTAGAAGATGGAGGTTTCGCCAACGAACTGGCCATAGCCAGCGGTATCGGTTGTGGCCGTGTCCAGAAACAGCTCGAAGGTGAAGGCGGAGCCGTTTCTCTCCGTCAGGTAGAACACATCGATATAGGTGATGCTGATGTCGCCCAGTGTGAAATCGTCACGGGCCGTTCCCCCATAGACCGGGTTCGAGTTGAACGGGCTGTCGGACCCCGGCACCGTGAACCGCAGGGCACGCGTTCCGGCCTCGCCAAAGGGCTTGGTGAAAAAGGCTTCGAACAGGCCCGTGTTCAGGCTCGAATCGATCTGGTTGAACTGGTATTGCACGCCGAACTGCGTGGTCAGCAGGGTCGGGTTCGTGCCGTTGTTGATCTCCGCTGTCGCTTCCTGCGCGCTGGCAGGTGCCGCAAGAGCAACAATCGGTGCAAGGCAAAGGGCGCAGGCCGTGGAGCGCAATGGGCTTTCAGGCCTGCCACCTCTCCGGAGAGCTTGCGCCGCTTGCCGCCATAACACTTTGATCATCTTGCCAATATCCTTCCAAAACTACCTTCCGATGAGCGATGTAGCAGACGCTTTGAGAAAGGTTTAATCAACGATTTCTTACCGAGTTTAGGTGTGACCAGAATTCCTCCAACAGGCCTGCCCGGATGTCTTCGTACTCCTTTAGGCGTTCCGGGAAGTCGCACCAGCGCAGGATGGCGTCGTTGGTGATTGCAATGTCTTCGCAAACCGCACGAAAGCTCGCACTCTGGCCCATGAGGCGCTGTATTTCCCTGCTGTGCTCCGGATGCTGCTTTGCAAGTTGTTGAAGGAAACCGTCCATCTGCCTCGCCTTGTTGCCTTCAAAGACCATAGGGCGGCGCGCAGACCTACGTTCCTACATGTAGTTTACGTAGGAGAACGCCGGTTGATGTGAGTTTTGGCAGACGACCTACCGTGTTATCCCTTCCCGCGTGTCGAAGTCCATGACGCAGCAGAGTGAGTTCCAAAGGTGCCCAAGCGACACGAGACGACAGACCGCCCGGTGACAGATCAGGAGATCCGCAAGCAACTTGAACGGATCCTGAATGACAGGGCTTTTCAGGCAAGTGTCCGGCGCCGCGAGATGCTTCTGTTCATTGTCGACGAGACATTGGCCGGGCGGGAAAGCACGCTCAAAGCCACCACGATTGCGATGGCTGTCTTTGATCGCGGCGCGGATTTTGATCAGCAAGCCGATCCTGTTGTGCGGCTTGAAGCGCGCAAGCTTCGCCGTGATCTCGATACTTATTACGTGGGGCCCGGCCGGGACGATCCTGTCAGGATCAGCATCCCGAAGGGCCACTATATACCGAAGTTCGAAGCGCAACCTTCCGAAGGAGCACCCAGCGAACCGGACCCGGAACAGCCCGAGATCCCACCCGAAACAGAAAATGCCAGCGGCACGGGAAAAGGGGCACGCCTCATGGTGGCGGTTTTTGCCATTGCGGCCCTCGTTGGCGTTGCGGTGACCCTGCTTGTGGGGCGCGAACCAGCCACCTCAACTGCCGTCGAAACGGACCCAAAGACAGTGACCCTTCTCGTGGATGCGTTTGAGGCGCGTGGCAGTGATGCCACCGTTGCGCTCGTATCCTCGGGGCTGACAAGCGATGTCGCTGCCGCCTTGATCAAGTTCCCGGATCTCGCGGTCCATGCCGTGCCCGCCGATCCCGCGCCGGTTCAAGCAACGTCTCATGTTGTTCCGCCAAAGACGGATTACAGGGTCGAAGGCGCAGTCTGGCGCGATGACACGGCGCTGTTCGTGCAGGCCACGCTCGTTCGCGCAGATGATTTCGAGGTTCTTTGGAGCGAGCGCTTCATGGAGGGGCTGGAAGGGCAGAGCATCACGGCGATCAGGGATCATATCGCAGTTGAGATCGCATCGACCCTTGGTCAACAGCATGGGCATGTGCTCCGGGATGTGCGCGCGAAAAAGGCGCGGCGTGATCCTTCTTTGCGGGGCTTTGCCTGTGTGGCCAGTGCCCAGATCTACAGGCGCACCTACTCCAACGAAGAATACCCGGCCGTGCGCGCTTGCCTCGAAGCGACTGTAAGGGAAGATCCGGGCTACGTTCGGGCGTGGGCCATGCTTGCCTACCTGCGCAACGATGCTGTGCGCTTTGGCCATGAAACCGCGCTGTCGCGGGAAGAGGGGTTTGCCTTGGCGCGCGCGGCGGCGCTGCGGGGGCTCAATCTTGACCCAGAAGATACGGACGTTCTTCAGGCGCTTTCGCATGTGGAGCAGTATTCAGGCGACATCGAACGCTCGATCGACTACGCGCGAAAAGCCGTTGAAATAAACCCGAACGATCCTGCGGCTCTCGCCAATCTTGCCCTGAGGTACGGGATTGCCGGGCGTTTCGATGAGGGTGTGCCGATCATGGAACAGGCGCTGGAGCGTTCAGTCGCGCCACCGCCGTTTTACTTCCATCTGCTCGCCGCGGCGCATCTGTTAGACGGCGAATGGACCTCTGTTGTCGAGGATGCCGAGCGCGCCTCAACGGATGGCTGGTCTTTCGGGCCAGCGCTTCTGGCCATCGCGCATCACAATCTGTCCAATGCGCAGGCTGCCCGAAGAGCCTTGGAACGCGTCGCCGCGCTGGATCCGCTCCTGTACGAAGATCCCGAAGCCTGGCTCAATTCCCACAGCATGGCGCCGATCCTGGCCGAGGCGGTGGCAGAAGGGCTGATGGAAGCGAAAACCGCCCTGCGCTAGTCCAGCACCTCCACAAGTCCAGTTGCGCCCACGACCAGAGCTTCGCCCAGCCCGTCAGGCGGAGGTTCAGAGAACGTGTCACCTGCCAGCATGCGCGTGCCGAGCAGCTGAACAACGATGGGCGCTTCCGCGAACTTCGAATGGTGATTGCTGGCGCCATCGTTCACCTGACTCAAATCGATCGCATTCACGCCGAGCCTCGTGAGCGCCTCTGTATCGGCGCGCCCGACCCGCGTGCCGCCCGCGATGAAGGTAGACAGCGAAAGCGCGCGGTCATCGCCGGACACAAGCACATAGAAACCACGATCCTTGGTAGGGATTTTCCGGATCTGCGTGGCGAAAAGATCAAAATCGATGTCAGGGGCGGCCAGAACGATATTGGCGATCTTCCCGGAACTGGCGAAAACACCAACGTTGCTCTGGGAAAGGATGGCTTCCATGGTCAGGAGCGCGCCCATCGAATGGGCAACAACATCGATGTTTGCGGTGTTGAGTGTTGCGATGTCATTGGATAGCGCGGCCAGCGCGTCGCGCGCTGCCAGGGCGCTGTTGAGGTCGTAGACGTATTTTCTGAGCTTACCGGCTGAGGCCCAGGAAAACAGGATCGGCACGCCGGTATAGCCCGTGTCTTCTACGAATTGCGCCAGTCGCAACACCGCATCTGTCAATGTCGTGTTGTAGCCGTGAACCCAGACCAACAGGCGACGGTCCTTTGCGGGCAGTGCGGCAAGCCTTTCGTTAATCTCCTGATAGAAGGGTCCCCTGGAAAAGGTTTCGGGGGAATCGATTACAAAGTGACGCGCCGGATCAGGGGGCAGTTGACGCGGCCGTTCGATGCGCCCCGCTTGATGGTTTGGGGGCACGTGCACATCCACCGAAGCAAAACTCTGCACCGTGGCACGTCCGTCGGAGAAGAGCTCTCCGGTTTCCTGTGAAGGTGCGCGCGTGGTGACGATGCCGATCGTATGTTTCCTGCTGCCAGTGAGCGACGTGGTGTCAACTGTCGAAATACCAATCAGATGTCGAGGCTCTGTGCAGCCCGCAAGAACCGAAGCTAGGGCACCGACAAGCACGCGCCTGCGGTCGTGACAGGGGCGGCCAAGGCTTGCGCGCGGAAAGTGGTTTGTGGTGGTCTTCTCGCCAGACATTGAGCACACCGAAGCAAATTGTGGTGCAAGAAAAGACAGTTTGGCGCGTTTTGTCCATAAACACAGAGGGATTGATGCCGAAGTACCGCGTCTGTGCAAGTCTGGCGCGACTGCCGATGCACTCAGCCAAGAAAGCAAGGACAAGATTTGTCGGCCGGTGGACGCGGAATGCTTTGCAAGCTATCTGCAATGGTGAGGGGAAAAAGCCTTTTCAGCAACAAGATCCCGCCCGAGTGAACGGCGCAGGATTTGCTTTTTTCAGGTTCCTGTGGACGGTTTGGCTTCGGCGTGTCTAGCCCGCCAGTGTTTACGCCACTGATCTTGGATGTCCCCAGGAAAGTTTCGGGAAATGGTGGGAGCACGTTGAGCGCCCGAAAAGGGCGGGTGTCGCACGGATTTTCCCGGATTGGCCTAGGGCACGATCGCAAGAATGATCAGCCCGACGACGATGAAGGTCAGGCTGGAGACGGCACCGGGAAGCCCGAAGGCCACGGCGGGCGCGGAGCTTTTGGCGTCCTTGCAGACTTCGGCAATGGCCACGCCTGTCATCACGCCCGTGGTGGCCCCGGCGTTTTCGGCCACGTTCAGCCGCATGACGAAATGGCCGAACAGGAAGCAGGCGAGCGTGAAGACCGTCGTTACGAAGGCTCCGGCGAGGATCAGGTTGATCCCGAAGGCCTGCAGCGTCGCGATCAGTGAACCGCCTGCACCGATGGCCACGGCGGCGATGAAGAGCGACAGGCCAAGATCGGAGAGCGCATTGGCGGCAGGCGTCGACACCGAGCCCACGCCGGGGCTGCGGGTGCGCAGCCAGCCAAGGAACGCGCCGCCAAACATCGCCCCCAAACACCACGGAGAGTGGCCAATGTCACGCGTACACGAACAAGCCACCGCCGCTGGCTCCTTGCGTGTTCTCAAAAACACGCCTTGCCGTCTTCGGAGCGGACAGGTCTTGGCGCGGCGGCTTTGAAGGTGTGAGAGGAGATGGGGAAACAGACACTCGAAAAACGCCAGTTGCCGTAATTGGCCGCCGTCGTCTGAACCCGAATTTTTTATCGAACCAGAGCCACCGCTAACAACGGCCCAAAGCTGCTTTTCAACTCGACTTAACTACGCTGCGGTGCGGCCCGTCAAAGCGGTCGTTCGCTGCTATCGCTAAATCCGGGGGATCGCGTAACAATCAACGGAATCTCCCAATCCAATGCCAACTTTTTCAAGCCGCAAGGTTAACGTTTTCTACTCATTGATATCTTGGTGACACAGCCTGAGTTGCAATCAGTGTTCGCTGGTCTTCCTGTTCAGCGCCGCTATCGAATTGGGGCGTTCTTCGCAAGAAATTTCAATACTATCTGCTCCACATTTGAACCGTCGGCAAACATCGCTTCAACAGTGAATTCAGCAGGGAAATCCGGCCAGGTCGCAAACAATTCGCCAAGCAATTCATTCGCCTTTTCGGCTTGTAACATCCGTTCGTAAGCGACTGCCTGAAACAGAAGTGACGGAGGGCTTACTGGCGCACCTACGGCTGCCGCGCCATCGAAAGCTTTCACTGTCTCTGCATAGTTCCCCAACATAAGCTGAGAGACGGCCCAAATGTTGCGTGCGCCAAACCTACCGGAGCCCCGTCTTTCTCGTGTTGGATCGCTTGCACTGGCTGCCAAGGCTGGCTCGTTTGCCAGGATTGCAGTCATGCCAACCAAATCCAAAACATGGCCATCGTCCTCGGCCAAATCTAGCGCAATACGTGCGTGTTTGATTGCAGACGGATACTCTCGGGATGAGGCAAGAGCTAAAGCCATTGCGCCATTTGCCCAAGCATCTGCTGGAGCGATATTTAGCGCCCGTTCTGCTGCTGAAAGGGATGCTGAAATCCGCTCCTCTCTCAAATCGGCATCCGGCGTGAAAATTCCAATAATTGCAATGGTTTGAGCGTAGCCTGCATGCCCATCGGGCAGAGCTGGATCCAGTTCGATCGCGTGCTGAAACATTCCGAGTGCTATTTCCTGGCGCTTTCTATCAAACACCGGGAACAGCATCCCACGCGCTTGGTCTGCCATATTCTTGGCCTGCAATGTGGGAACAGATCTTTCTCTCAATGCGACCCGTTCCGGATCTTTCGGCACAACTTGAAGGGGGGCGGTGCGTAAAGTCGATAAGACCAAAGAACCAACAGCAACAGCTGCAAACAAGCCTACAACCGCCAGAATCCAACCAGGGTGTATGAAACGACGGGCCTGTTCAGCACTTGGCATAGGCTCGTCATCAATCGGTTCGGGGAGCTCGTGAAAGTCAAACTGAGGGCGATATCCTCCGGACGCCATTGAGATTCTGACAGACGATTCCTTGCCTTCAGATTCGTAGTATTCGGCCAACAGTCGGCGGAGGCGGCGCGCTTCCACCCGGACAAGATTCAATCCAGCTTCGCCTTCAAGCTTTCGATCATACACATCGACTGCCACAGATTTAGCGCGAATCTCACGACCACGGCCTTCAGTACCTTCGTTCACAACGTAGCTAAGGAAAGCTTGGAGGCGTGGTGAGCCTGCAAACGGGGCACTGTGTAGAACTCTTTCAAGCTCAGCTTCAACTGCTGCACGCTCTTCTGAGCTAAGCCTCTGATTTGCTGTCTTTTTTTTTCCAGAACTCATGCTTGGCTCACCCCCACCTCACGGTAACTCACTTACCGTTTCGGTTGGAAACATTCAGTTTAGATGTGCCTTCGACCCTATGTTCCCAAGGTGCAGAGTCAATGCCGACCCTTGAAGAAGATCTGCCAGATCTCGCCTCTCAAATCCGCCGGTCACTATCGGAAAACTCGGTACTGCGTGAGGCATTTGCTGACTACCAAGCGGTTTGTAGCAAACTAAACGCTGGTCGATGCAGCGAACCCGAACGCGCTGAGTGGAACCGCATAAGGCGGGAGCTGTTAGTTGAATTGGTGCGGGTAAGCCGTCTTTCCTAAATTTTGATGCGGAGGTGACAATGACGACGTGGAAGCGTCTTAAGGTATCCAGCTTCTTTGTGTTTGCACTTGCAATCAGTATCTCTGCGCCATTGTGCCTGACGAAAGCCAATGCAAGCGACCCGCGAAATCTTGGTTGGGCGGATCTGGTACCGGAAGTAGAAATGGGTTCCAACCCGTTTGAAGATCTGGATTACCGGCAAAAGAACGATCTTGTCACGCTTTATCGCATTGAAGTGACGGATGCGGAGAGCGCCAACGATTTCGCCCGCTCACAAGCCTCTAAAATCAGAGCCAAGCTCGTATCAGGTGGCTTAGATCCAGACTGGCTGTTCGCGGAGCGTGAAAGACTTATGAAAGCGCACGAACGTCGGTTCAGTGCCCCTAACCCAGAAGTCCTAGCGCAACCTGTCCGGGTCCCCGGTTACATCTTGCCATTGGAAATGGATGGAAGGCTTGCGATCGAGTTCTTACTCGTTCCCACAGTGGGAGCCTGCGTGCATACGCCGCCTCCCGCGGCAAATCAGTTGATCCACGTCCACTACCCCGATGGCTACCCGATACGCGGGATGTATGACCCCGTTTGGATAATGGGAGAGCTAAAGGCCGAACGACAGACGGAGTTAGTAACCTACTCCGACGGCCAGCGAAACGTCGAAAGCACCTATGTTATGACCCCGCAAAGAATTGAGCAATATCGGTGATTTACCGATCTTTCTGACTAAACCGATCCGCCTTTCCACGAACTTCCTAAGGAGGGAAAATTGAAAAAGCTTAAAGCGATATGCGTTGCGGCGCTCGCCTCACTTTCACTGGCAAGCTGGGTGAGCGCGCAGCAGATACCGGAAGTAGGTGAACCTTCCTCCGCTGAAGACATTCAGAATGCCCTAACAGGGGGCGTGCCAAACGGGCGTTGGAAAGAGGGGCTCATGTTTGAGGGAATATCGCCTCAACCATGGTTGACCAGTGCTGCCAATTGGTTCCCGGGAACTGAAGAAGTGCAACCGGAGGAAATGCGGATCACCTTCATGGGGACCGCTCCGATCATCCGCCCCGGTCAAGCCAACACGTCCGTGTTCGTCGAGCTCGGCAATGGCGACAATTTCATCTTTGACATCGGTGAAGGCTCCGTAGCCAACTACCAAGCTGCGCGCGTCGCGTTGAACGAGCTGACCAATATCTTCATCACACATTTGCATGTCGATCACTTTGGTGCACTTCCGTATGTGTGGATGTTCCGCACATGGAGCGGTGGCTGGCATGAGCCCTTGCGCATTCATGGTCCCTCTGGGCGCACACCGGAGTACGGCACGGCGGCCATGGTCGAAGGCATGAAGATGATGACCGCCTGGCACCGTGATGCGTTCAGCGTATTCCCTGCCGGTGTAGGCTGGGACATCGAAGTCAATGAGTTTGATTTCCGTGATAACGGCGGCATTATCTATGATGAAAACGGTGTCACCGTGCGACATTGGCAACGCAGCCACGCCAAAGACGGTGCCTCAGCATATCGCCTTGATTGGAATGATCTATGCTTTGTGTGGACTGGCGATGGCCGTCCGAACTTGCTGGATGTCGAGTACGCCAAAGGATGCGATGTCTACATCACCGAACAACAGCAGGAAGTTGTCGAGATCAACTCCGGGGTTCAGGGCGTCCCCCCCTTCCTTGCACGGTATACCATCGACACGCATCACACGCCAACTTACGCAGCTGGCTATATAGCTGACTTGATTCAACCACGCCTCTTCATGACCACGCATATGAGCTACGATAAATACTTGCTAGAAGAGTCAGTGGCAGAGATCCGTGAGCACTGGAAAGGTCCGTTCCACTTTGGAGCACCTGACGGCATTGTGGTCAACGTTACTAAGGATCAGATCTGGGTACGCGAAGGCATCTTGCCTGAATTCCCAAATGTGCGCGCACCGCAGTTTGATTTCACCAATGAGCAATTGGTCGTTCCAGCTCCGCCACACGCCCGCGAAGACATTCAGGAACCCTTTATTCGTCAAAGCGAGCTTGATCCAGATTTGTATTATCCCGAAGGCTACAAGCCGGAGCTGTTGATGGATTGGCCCGTTGAAGGTGACCTTGTGGTTCCGATGGAAATGCTGCCGGAAAACCTTAAAAACAGCATGGGTGCAGCATGGCGTCATCGCGAAAAGAACCGCGAGATCCTTAGAGAAATGGGTAAGTTCTAGTGCATTACCAACGAGGCAGCGCGTAATCGTGCTGCCTCAGTTTCCTCAACGCTATGATCAGCCTTCCCACCGACCCGCTGCTACCGTTGCGGGCACCGGTGACTGAGGAAACGACTTTAGCGCATGCGCCGAACTGAACTGATGCCATACGGTTTGGAGCAAAATCTTCCTCCGGCGGTTTTTCAAGCGTGCCGAACCCCATGCGTCTGGACGCCGGAACGTTGCCGCACCGCACCTACGCGGCAGGACAGGAAGATGTGAGGTCGCACAAATTTTAGGCTGAAACAGCCCGCAAGGCCTGTGTCGCAAGGCAAGTTGAGGTCAAACTTTCATTTTCCCCGTTCAAGGGAGCGAATTGTCGGCTCAATGATCAATAGTCAGTGAGTTGAACAAATTTTAAGGTATTTGGCGTGCTGGAGTTTGCATATGCAGCGAATGACTTCTTTCCGCCCATAGTGGCTTGCGACCGCAATCGGCCCTTTCCGGACCTTCGATGTCGGATCTCGATGCTGCAGCGCGGCCCGTCGAACCTGCCATTCGCTGCGACCGCCGAATCTCAGCGCAAGCGAACTCACAGTTTGCGGGACAAAGCCACCATTTGGTCAATGACCGCTTTCCAGAAGTGGGCTTCGTTCGCGGGGTAAGCGTATTTGTTGGATCGTTTGAAAGCTGCGGGGGCCTTATCAGCCCATATCCGAAACGCCCGTGAGAAGCCTGTTGAGTCGGTATGGCCTAGTCTTTACGCTTTTCGCGGCGTTGAAGTCCCACGGAAAAACGCCGGATATCCGAAGCGAGCCAACGCCTGCAGTAAGTTGGGACTTGCGTCGTCGCTTCTGAATCTTGGAGCGGTAATCTTTAGCTTAACGATCAGTCGGAGTTGCATATCTGATTGCGTTTTTTGAATTCATTCGGAGTCATCCCGGTCCATCGCTTGAAACTCCTGTGAAAACTGGGTTGGTCCAGAAGCCCAACACTTTCACCAATTTCTTTTATCGAAAGTTGGCTGTTTACAAGCAAAGTCTTCGCTCGCTTCGCCCGACATTTTTCCAGTTCTGCTTTGAAGCTTGTACCATTGGCTCGGAAGGTGCGTTTCAAACGGTCGGGGCTTTGCGAATACAACTCTGCAAACCAGTTCAGGGTGGCAGGTTGCTTGTCGAGATGCAGTTCAAGCAAATCGCGGGTTTGCTGAAGAAAGTCGTCGGCGCCTGTGAAGTTCTCCGGGAGATTCTGGCTTTGCCCACCTCCGGACCGAAGCAACAACCAGTTTGCTGGAAACTCGATGTGCGCCCCCATGCGGTTGGTCCTGCGTACCGAAATTTCCTTTCTCTGCCAATCAGGGATACAATCAGGTTTGCAAACCCAGAATTGTAGTTTCTTGGAGTCCCAGTCGGGATCGCAGACGGATCGAACTAGTCGAACCATAAATCCCAGATAATAGCCGTCGACTTGGCCAGGTGGAGAAGATGGCTTGAATGTGCGTTTTGCAACCAACCTAGCGACATGACCGTTGGTCTCGAGATTGTAGTTCGCCATGGACGAAATCCTGCCGACGTCCACAACAAGCGATATTAAAAGATCACCGAGCGTCGCGCTTTGAGTTTCAAGGATCGACAGGTTGGGCAATGTATTGAGAGCCGCATTAGCACCGACGTCAAACCCTAAATGCGGGTTACTCAATGCCTTCGCGAGATTGTCGATCAGATCGTACCAATGCTGCCCTGCCATGAACGCTTCGCCGCGCTGCACGTCCTTCAGACAGAGGCCGGATGGCTCAAGAAATTTTTCAACTTCAAGGCCATGGCTGAGGGCAAGGGACACAAAAGGTTGCGCCATCGAGCATTCAACAGTTGGGAGTTTCATTTGCCGACCTGAACTATCGCGATCTAATTTTCTATTCGCATTTTCGAGCATTTTTTTGGACAATTCAACCATATTGCTAATGACAGTCTGAGCGCCACACGCAAAGATACAATCGTGCAGAGCAGTGCATTGCCAAGAAGGAAACTCAAAAATGTTCAATAGATTTATAGTCGCCACTGTTCTTTCAGCGGTCGCAACATATTCATTTGCTCAAGAGGAGAGCTTTCCGATCCTCTTCACCAATGTGCATGTCTTTGACGGGGTGAACGAAGAGCGGATCGAGAATGCCAATGTGCTGGTGGTCGACAACTTGATCGCCGATGTCTCGACCGAACCTCTGGCCGTCGCCAACGCCCAGATCATCGACGGCGGCGGGCGCACGCTGATGCCGGGGATGCATGACCAGCACGTGCATCTTACGGTATTCAATCCGCTCAGCGACGGGTTACGCCAGAACATCACTCCCTTTCACCTTGGCGGCGTCGCCACGATCCGGTCCGAACGCATCCTGATGAACGGATTCACAACCGTGCGCGACCTTGGTGGTCCGGCCAAATCCATCGCCCGCATCATTGACACCGGAATGTTTCCCGGCCCGCGTATCTATTCCTCGGAAGCGTTTATCACTCAGACATCCGGTCATGCCGATTTCCGCAAACTGAACGACCGGCATCCGACACTCTCCGGACAGGGTCCTTCGCATTGGGTCGAGACGGACATGAGCTTTATTGCCGACGGACCTGAGCAAATCCGAATGGCGGTGCGTGAAAACCTGCGTCGCGGGGCAACCCAGATCAAGATCATGGTCAGCGGCGGGGTTACGTCAGAGTTCGATCCGCTGCACTCACTTCAGTATCAGGCTGACGAGATCCAGATGGCGGTCAAGACGGCCGCGCAATGGGGCACCTATGTCACCTGCCATGTGTTCACCGAAGAGGCGATCCGCAACTGCATCGACAATGGCGCCAAGACGATTGAACACATCCCGTTCCTGACCAAGGAGGCTGCCGAGATTATGGTCGAAAAGCAGATCATGTTCGCGACGGCGGTGGCCCCGGTCTACTCGGTGACCACCGAACAAGCGGAAGCCTTTTACACGCCAGCGTCCTTTGTAAAATGGAAAAGCGTGCGCGATGCTGCAGCCAATATGATCGAAGTAATCCAGACGACGCCGGGCATGATCGATCTCTACACACTGGGCACAGACCTTGTGAACAACTGGGATCAGACGCTTGAGCAAGACAAGAAGATGAACGACGAAATCGGGTATCTGCACGAAGCGGGTTTCAGCGCATATGACATTCTGCGCATCGCTACGTCGAACGGCGCCCGCATGAACCAACTGACCGGCTTGAACAACCCGTATCAAGACGGCCCCCTCGGCGTGGTCGAGGAAGGTGCCTATGCAGATCTTCTACTCGTCGATGGCAACCCGCTGGAGGACATCCTTCTGTTGGCCGAGCCGGACGCCAATCTGAAAATCATCATGAAAGACGGCGTGATCTACAAGAATACACTCGATTGAGTGTCGCGCGGGGTGAATTCACCTCGGCACCCCGCGCACCCCGATAGCGGAAGGGAAAGGAAGCCCATGAAATACCTCGGCAAATCTACAATGATGGCGAGCGCAGTCGCTCTCACAACAAGCGCGGCTTTTGCACAGGAGGCCGCAGGTGACATCCCCCCTGTTACACTCTTTAAGAATGTGATGGTTTTTGATGGAGTGAGTGACGGGCTCAAGGACGTCGACGTTCTCGTCGTAGGCAACAAGATTCACAAGATTGACGCTGACATTCCTGAGGGCGGGAAGTGGGAAGTCGATGTGCGCACCGGGGGATCCAAGCGGTTGCCTGATCCAGTCGGCGGCATCGACGGCTACTCCTTCACCGTTCAAACGGAACGCGGCATCGAGACCAAAGAAGTGGATGTGACCGTCATTGACGGAGACGGTCGTACGCTCATGCCCGGGCTTATCGACAGCCATGTGCATGTGAACATGTACAAGAACGGGACTATCCCGGGGCTTCAGGACACCACATGGGAAGAGATTGGCGCACGTGCTGCCGCATTCGCGCAGGAAATGTTGGCGATGGGCTTTACAACGGTTCGCGATATGTGCGGCGCTCATGGTGGGCTTAGAGCGGTTATTGATGAAGGATCACTTCCCGGCCCAAGAATTTATTCCTCCGGCGCATGCCTTAGCCAAACGGGCGGACACGGCGACTGGGGTATCGCTGGTCAGCGCAAGAACGAGAGCAATCTTGAGCGACTGGAGATAACCAGATTGGTGGACGGGCCCGCCGAGGTGCTTCAGGGTGCGAGGAGGAATTTTGCTTTAGGGGCAAACTATCTAAAGATCATGGTCAGCGGTGGCGTGACATCGATCAAGGACCCGATCTATCAGTCTGCTTTCACAAACGAAGAGATTTCTGCTGCAGTAGAGGTTGCAGGCGATATGGACTCATACGTCGCTATGCACGTATTTATGGACAGCGACCTGTCCCGTGCTCTCGATCTTGGTGTCAAAGTGGTAGACCACGGCCTGACTATTACCGAACCGACGATGCAGAAGCTGGTCGAAAAAGAGGCGTTCTTTTCGCCCAACCTGACTGCGCTTGCGCCCGAAGCTCTGGAACACCCGATGCATCAGGACCCGACTTTCCCGCCGACGGCGAAGTTTCTGTGGTTGCGGGAAAACAGCAAGCAGCTCATGGATCTTGTGAAAAAATACAAGCCGAAGATGGTGTTCGATTCCGATTACGTGCTTCTCACGGGTGTCCCTTATCGCCAGTCAATGGATTTTACGAAGGCGTTTGTCGCGCGTGAGTTTGGCAACCTCTGGGCATTGCAGATGATGACCTCGAATGGTGGCGAATTGGCGGCTCTGACCGGACGAGGAAACCCTTACCCTGAAGGCAAGCTTGGTGTGATCGAAGAAGGCGCCTACGCCGACATTCTGATCGTAGACGGGAACCCACTTGAAGACATCTCGGCCATCGGCGCGGTGGATACATGGTTTGATGCGCCGCCGCGCGGACAGGATGTCCCAAGCATTCGAATGATCATGAAGGACGGCGTGATCTACAAGAATACGCTGAACTGACCTCTCCATTACGGCGGGGTCATCGGTCTCTGTCCGCCAACAACTTTTGGAGTCTTAGAAATGAAAACATCCGCGATAGCCATTCTGGTCGCACTCTCAGGTTTCGCAACCCCGGCGTTTGCCGCAGATTGCGATGTTGCACTGCTCAACGGGCGGGTCATGGACCCGGAAAACAATTTCGACGCCGTTCGTAACGTCTGCATCAAGGGCGATAGGATCACGTCGATTACCGAAGATGCAATTTCGGGTGAGCCAGTCAGCCCGATAGCGAGAAGCCGGATGCCTGCTCCGAGCGTAGAGTTGGGTTCAATCCGGCAAGACTGTCAGCCCCCTCCTGCCCGCCATCTACGGGACCAACAGGAGGGGGGTACCTTCAATCTCTCAGGGTTTCTTCGTGGGAACCGGCGGGGGGAGCCGTTTGCACGCATCCGCAGTTAGACGATTTGGCCCATTCGCGGCCTTCAACAGAGGCAGGACGACCTGACGGCAAACCATCGAACACCGAAAGCCGTGGCGAAGATCACCGGTGCCGACCTCAAAGATCCGCAGCGCTACCGTGAACGACACGAGCCGGATACTGGCCCTCTGGGCGAGCCCCCTGCAAAGTTTACAAAGGCGCAGCGGGACGCATGGCTTGAGCTGGCTGACGAACTGCCGTGGCTGACAAAATCCGACCGGCATATACTGGCAATCGCGGCACGCTTGCAGGCTGCAATCATAGAAGATCCCGCCGCACCCATTGGAGCATTCAACCAGCTGCGGCTTTGCCTTGCTTCCATGGGCGGCACGCCTGCCGATCGGTCAAAGGTATCGACTCCGCGCGAAGATGAGCCGGACCCAGCGAGCGAGTTTCTAAACTGAGGGCCGAGCTACCTGGTGATACACTACGGTCTCCCAAAAACTTCAACACATCTGGCACTGCGATAGCAGAGCTAAAGCTCCCAAAGTTCGCTACGCGCGCATCGTGTCACGCTTCGCTACCGCGGCAACCGAGAGAAAGGGCGGTTTGCAGGCTTTCGCCGCACGCAGCATGAATAGCGGCTCCACACTATCCGGCCGTGCCTCCCACCGATCGCTACCTGCGCAAAACCGACGTCGGGGCTTTGTGGGCAATGTCCGGTCTGGCGACAAGCCCGGACATTCGCCTCAGCCGTCGCAACCATCCCAACCGACCACGTCCGGACTTCCAAGCGTGTCGCAAAAACCTGTAGGAAAGCCTGGAAATGGTTTGCACGCAGGTTCTCTATCTCGAACGTGCGTACCAATCGACACGCCCGCCAGTAGCGACAGCCTTCAGGGCCAAATCAGGTTCAGGATGAACACAGCGGCACCAATTCCGAAGAACAGTGGCCAACTCCACCGAGGGCCACCCTCCTTGTGCGGGACATAGAGACCCACCTTGTGCATCCCGATCATTACGACAAAAATCAGAACGCCCGTTACGAGCGCATGTGCGAGGTCAAAATGCATCTGGCCCTCCTTCATTGATTTGCTTTTCAGGGGCTTTGCCGCCGTGCAGAAAGCGACAGAGCAATGTCAGGATCGCGAGGTTCAGAACTGGCGCAAAAGCGGCCAGCCAAGGAAGCAACGCTTCCGGAAATCCATCCAACCAGAGAACCCACGGCAGACCAAGCGGCATCAGGAAAACTCCGGCCAAGGGGTCGCGCTCCTGACCGAATAGCCCGAAGGTCCCGATCAGGAGCAACGCCAGGGCAAAGAGGTACAATACCCCGACGATCCGAACGACCCATTGGCAGGCTATCGTCCGCCTGGATCTCATTTGGTCCCGGTGATCTCCGACCATGTGCCTGGTCGACTGCGAAGCAGGATCAATTGCACGCTGGGTAGTTGGCGCGATCAGCTTCCGAGACATCCACGGGACACTCGGTGTTTCGGTTTGCCTCCGAGATATCGGCCTCTGTCGTAAAGGACTGCTCTTCAACACATCCCGCCAGGACAACGAGGATGATAGAGACAGCGAGGACGTTTTTCATAGGGTTTCCCTTCGGTTCGATTGTGGCGTGTTTTTCACTTGCGGGAGTATCAGCAGTCTTCGGCCGGGAGCATGGTCACATCGGAGTAGCGACCATCTGATGTCGTGATGCGAGCACAGGCGCCCGTGCCACGGTTGAACCAGTAGGCCGTGAGGCCATCCGTCCGGACCAACTCGTAGCCGAGGTTTTGGATGCCCATCTCGGCCTGACCGGCACGCGCACCCTCAAATGCCGTCAGATCGGTTGAGCTTCCCACGGACGGCTGGCCAGTTGACGGTGCGGTCGAGCTTGATGTCTCTACGCACCCGGCCACAGCGCCGAGTGTCGCGAGTGCACAAACCAAAATGATTGGTTTCTTCATGGTTTCTCCAATTCGATACGGATCCTCTTCGGGGATCGTGTCATTCGATCCCGAAAATGACGTTGTAGGACTGCGCACCGTTGGAGGTGTTGTAGACCTCGATCACGTGGTCTCCCGATTGCCAGAGCTGCCCGCGATACTCTTGTGCCGCTCCCATTTCATCGAGCAGGACTGACCCGTCCGGGTTATAGATCACGTAGGTCATTCCGGGGCCGTTCGCGGCGAGGCGGAAATACAGGAACTGACCGTCGCGCGCACCAAGGATGTAGCGCCGGCTCTCTTGTGGCAGGAGAGAGCCGGTAAGCTCCGCACCAGAAGTACCGCTTGCGAACTGGACCCGCTCGGTGCTTGACGCGCCTGCACCCGAAGAGCCGGCCATTGCGCCGCCGCCGTCATCGGCCGCTTGCGCGACGGTGAGTTCTGCAACGACGCCGTCATTGGAGACAAGGCAGCGCCACACAGTGTTTCCTGCATCTTGGAACATGATGAGGGAGTTGGCCTCAGAATACTCTGACGACAATACTGTTCCGCTCTGACCGTCTGGGCCACCGACCGCGCGTATCTGATCGATGCAGCCATCGATGGCGGCCTGGCCAACATTTGCGGACGCAGGAGCAAAGGGCGATACAGTGAGCACTGCGGATATCGCTATGAAAAGAAGAGGTTTATTCATTGTTTCAAAAACCTTGAGCATCGTTTGTCATTCTTACTTCAGAAACGGTAACGCTATCATGGCAAGCGTCGCCAAAGGTGTTGGCATGCTGGGATCAAACACTGCGGACCGCCATTTGTCTGCCCAGGATTCAACGACGAGGATTGCAACCTTTCAGGCGCAAGTCTATCCAAATAGCGCAGTGGTTATCCGATAGCCGAAACACGGGTAAGAAATGTCCGATCTGATTGCACAGGTTTCCAGACCATTGGCCGGGCTCGCTCCGCGTGTTCTGAGCAAGGCTGCCGACGGCAGACTTCCAAACGGCCTCGGAGGATTTCGTCTCAGTTCGTGCTACAGCAACGCACGGTCGACGCTTTCGAGGCGTCAGTTCACCGGAAAAGCCACTCTCAATCTGCACGACCCTACTGCTGGTGAGGCAGTCGTCGCGATCAGTGATGTCGGCTCGATGAGCCTCGCTTATATTAAATCCACCGGACATGATGTTGTCTTGTCAGAACTCCAACGTCCCAACCTTCTGGTGCCAGTAAAGGGCACGCTGTCGAGCCGAAACGAACACATGCGGTTTAAACGCAAGGACGAACCATGGATTCTGATTGGCCGCGGGACGCGCGAAACGACCGTCCTACCCGATCGGGAAGCCCATTACGAAGCGTTCGTGCTGTCCATGCCGTCTCGACTGCTGGGTGATCGTCTCTCGCGAGTGGAAGCACGGGGAGGCATGGTTTGGGGCGATGTGTCAAAGGACGAAGATCTACACCTGGCTCGCCTGACGCTCGCCCTTGCCACGCAGGTCGCCCTTGCCGGCGAAAGAGAAATCGAAGCGCACTTGGCAGAAGCCTGGACGACGGTCGTTACTGACCAGGTAAAAGGCTGTCTCGATGCATTCCTCGGTCCTGCCTCGCGTCAGCCGCCCGGCCGCGTGCATGCCCTGTCTCTGAAATACGTTCGAAAGGCCGAAGAACTGATCTACGATAGGCCCGACGAGATCGGCAGTCTTCGGGACATCGCTCGTCACGTCGGTATCTCCGAACGGACTCTTCAAACCGCCTTTCGCAAGGTTCGCGGCGCAACGCCCACGCAAGTGCTTTCCCAGGCAAGGCTGCATTGCGCAAGACGCGCCCTACTGGACAGCAATGGTCCAACGACAGTGTCAGACGTCTGTCAGATGTACGGAATCGAGCATCACGGGCGGTTCAGCAAACTCTACAAGGAGGTCTTTGGCGAACAGCCCGTTGCGACCCTGAACTCACGTCGGACAACTTGAGCGCGAACTTCAACTTTGCCCACTTAACCGTCGTAGGTGCGACCCGCCGCTAACGGCAGGTCTGCCGCCCACTTTGAAGGATGCCGTGAATTACTGAACGGCAGTTTTCGGGCGCGAAGCCGTCATCCGAGTGTTTTCATCAGATGACAGCGAAGTCGGCAAACTACCCGCTCATTCGACCCGCAGAAATCGGGAGATAGGGCACTTCACTGCCATTCGCCGCGTAGAACACCAAGGTCGGCACTGGGCCGTTGGGCGCTTTGCTGGCACCTATAAGGCGGCCGCGCAGTATAGGGTATAGGCTCGGTTTCATTCTGCGATTGCCTTCCGCAGTGGAACCCAACGACCAGAAAGTTGGAGCGACTTGGGGTGAATTCTGTGCCCGTGCCGGGCGTCCGTTGGATGTGTCACGGATTTCAGAACCTGATCACTATCGGGCAAGCGTGGGTAAACGCGTAACAGGCTGGGGCTTAGGTGTCGATACTGCGCCCTTTGATCAATCTCTGTTCGATCAGAATGTGTTCAGGCTCCGTCTGCCCGAAGGATGCGATGGCAGCGACATTCCTGCCGTGCGACCAATCGTGTCGCCGTGTATTTCCACATGTTGGCCTTGGAAGGATTTGAAAGGGCGGAGTTAGCCGCGAAGATGAATTCTTGAAGGTAAAGCGGCGCACATGAGGATTCGAGCTCCACCGCGTAAAAGAGTCTTACGTAGGAGGTGTTACCCCAAACGTTACCCGTAGTCCAAACAAGAAAGGGCCCCTTGCGGGACCCATCTTGTATATCCCTGATATCCTTGGGATTTTTGGCTCCGGCGGTAGGGATCGAACCTACGACCAATTGATTAACAGTCAACTGCTCTACCGCTGAGCTACGCCGGAACATGAGGGGGGATATACCCATGGTGTTCGGGGAGGTCCAGAGGGTTTGACGACAAAAATGCGAAATCCGGGCAAAAAATTTCTTCCCCCAGCGTCAGCCCTGTTGGCCCGGGCTGGACGCCTTGGCCACGAGTGAAAACACGCCCGTTTCACCAGGCTCCGGCGCGGCGCGGACCAGCTCGCGTTCGGTGAGATCGATCAGGTGGGCCAGCACGTTGCGGGCGGCGGCGGGCAGGAGCGCGACTGGCGTGTCGGTGTAGATTCGGGCGGCGAGTTCCGCCGGGGTGCCGGGGGCTTCTGAGAGCGCTGCGAGGATCTGGCGCTCTCGTGTGTCGCGGTGGGCGAGCAGCCATGTCAGGCGCGCGTGCGGCTCGTGCAGGGGGGCGCCGTGGGCGGGCAGGTAAAAGCGTTCGTTGCGCGCCAGAAGCCGCGTGCAGGAGGCGCGGAAGGCGGCGAGGTCGCCATCGGGTGGGGAGACGAGGCTTGAGGCCCAGCCCATCACCAGATCGCCGCAGAAGATCACTTCGCCATCAGTGAAACAGAGGTGGTTGCCCATGTGGCCCGGCGTGTGCAGCGCCTGCAGCCGCCAGCTGTCGCCTTCCGCGAAAGCGCCATCGGCAAGGCAGCTGTCGGGCGCGAAGAGGTCGTCCACACCTTCGCCGCCGGCCAGCCCGCCCGCCGCCGCCAGCCGCCGCATCAGGGGGCTCTGGCCCGCGCGGCTGTCGCCATAGGCCATGACCGGCGCGCCGGTGGCCTCAGAAAGCGGCCGGGCCAGCGGGCTGTGATCGCAGTGGCTGTGGGTGACGAGAATTGCGCGGATCGGGGCATCGCCTACTGCTGCGAGGATCGCTTGAAGATGCGCGGGATCCTCCGGTCCGGGATCGATCACAGCCAGATCGCTCGTGCCCACCAGATAGGTGTTGGTGCCGCGAAATGTCATCGGCGTGGGGTTGGGTGCGAGCAGGCGGCGGATGCCGGGGCGGATCTCTTCGGCCACGCCGGGGCGTGGGTCAAAGGCGGCAATCGCTTCAGGAGCTTGCATGAATGGCGCTTCCTTCCGTTTCGGCGCATCGCTAGGGTGATGCCATGAATTTCGCCTGGCTGAAACGCTATATGCCCCGAGGCCTCTATCAAAGGGCCGCCCTGATCCTGATCCTGCCGATCGTGACGCTGCAGCTGGTGGTTTCCATCGTCTTCCTGCAGCGCCATTTCGAGGGCGTGACGGAGCAGATGACGCGCAATGTCGTGGTGGAGCTGCAGTATATCGTGGATCTCGTGAACACCGCGCCCAATGCGGAAACGGCACAGCTGATCACCCGCAGCCTTGGCGAGCCGCTGCAGTATTTCGTCGAGGTGCCAGGCGAGGCGATCGAGGGCGACAGCCGCCTGTTCTACGATCTCACCGGCAAAACAGCCACGCTGGTGCTGCACGACAGTCTGGACACGGTTCAGGGGATCGATCTGAAGAGCGATGACAAATGGGTGCACCTTTCGCTCGAAAGCCGCCATGGCCCCGTGGAGGTGCGCTTTGCCCGGCGGCGGGTGACGGCCTCCAACCCGCACCAGCTGCTGGTGCTGACGGTGGCCACCGCCGTGCTGATGACGATCATCGCCTATCTTTTCTTGCGCAACCAGCTGCGCCCGATCAAGCGGCTGTCGGATGCTTCGGCGGCCTTCGGGCGGGGGCAGTCGGTGGCTTATCGCCCCTCCGGCGCGCTTGAGGTGCGGGCGGCGGGGCAGGCGTTTCTGGACATGCGCAACCGGATCGAGCGGCAGATCGAACAGCGCACGCTGCTGCTTTCAGGCGTCAGCCACGATCTGCGCACGCCGCTCACGCGGCTGAAGCTCGGGCTTTCGATGATGGAGGACAGCGAGGACGTGCGCGCGCTCAACCGTGATGTGGCGGACATGGAGCAACTGCTGGACGCCTTCCTGAGCTTTGCGCGCGGGCAGGGGGCCGAGCAGCCCGAGGCCACGGATCCGCGCGCGCTGGTGGAACGGGTGGTGGAGAATGCCCAGCGGGCCGGGCAGAAGGTCTCGCTAGGGACGGTGGAGGCCGAGGGCACGGCGCTGTTTCGCCCGGTGGCGGTGCAGCGGGCGCTGGAAAACCTGGTGGGCAACGCGGTGCGCTATGGCACGCATTGCCGGGTGGGCCTCTCCATGACGGAGCGCGCCGCGGTGTTCCGGGTGGAGGACGACGGCCCCGGTATCGCGCAGGAGGATTGGGAAAACGCGCTCAAACCGTTCTCCCGGCTGGAGCCCGCGCGCAACCAGAACAAGGGTACGGGCGTGGGGCTGGGCCTGTCGATCGCGCTCGACATCGCTCGCAGCCACGGCGGCACGCTGCGGCTGGGCCGCAGCGCCGATCTGGGCGGGTTGCAGGTGGATCTGGTGCTCGCGCGCTAGGCGCGGCACCGCTGAGTCAGCCGGGCAGCGCGATGCGCACCGGGGTTTCATCCCGGCTCAGGCAGTAGAGCGTCTTGCCAAAGCCCTGATCCTCGATGAAGCCCAGCACATCCGGGCTTTCGCCGCGCTTCACCGGGTTGATGAGCACCGCCAGCGTGTGGCTGCGCGCCGGGGCGCAGTGGATTTCAAGGCGGCGCGACAGCGTGAGCCCGGCGTAATCCTCGGGCAGGACCTCATCAAAGCCCTCAACCACCTTCAGCCCGGCCACCGGTGCCGAGGAATAGGCGATTTCGATCCCGGCCTGTGCCTGCACGCCTTCGATTGTGGCGGCCAGTTCCTCGGTGCGGATCGTGCCCTCGGTGTGGCCCAGCCAGGTGATCGGCACCGCCTCTTCGCAGCGGATATGATCGATCACCACGAAGGCCGCCCCAAAGACCTGATGCACCTCGCGGCGGGCCTCCAGAAGGCCCGGCACATGGGCGGCATAGGCAGCCGTTGCATCGCCCACGGCCCAGTGATGGTTGGGCGCGGAGCCGCTTTGCACGATCCGGCCGGCAGCCTTGCGGGCGAGGAACTTGTCCTCCTCGGCATATTGCCCCTTGCCGTCGATCAGCAGCGCGTTCTTGGAGATCGTCTGCCGCCGCCAGCGCCGGTGCATGGTGGAGTTATGGGCCACGTAATGGCCGGACTGGATCAGCAGATCCTCCCCGAAGGCCGAGAGGCAAAAGGCGTTCTGATCGCCGTGGCTGTGGCTGATCGAGCCGTAGGGCGAGGATTTGAACAAGCAGTGGATTTGCTGGGCCGGGTCGTCCATCCGGGTCTGGAAAGAGGCCCAGCCGACGCCGGGGAAGAGCTTCATCTGCGGCTCGGGCCCTTTAGCGCGGGGCAGCACCTCGGGGAAGCTGGCCGCGCGCAGCAGATCGTCGAAGCGGAAATCCCACCAGCCGTAATTATAGAACGCCATCTCGTCGCTCTCGGCGAAGCGCTCCACCTGCGCAGCGTAGCCCGCGAGGTCGGGGTTCGCGGTGGCGGCGGCCAGCAAGGCGGCGTTGCGGCCGATCTTGGGGCTGGGCGGATCGCCAAGCGTGGCGTCATCGCCGAAGATGGCGCGATGGGTCCAGGCCGGGCGGCAGTACATCGGGAACTGGCCGGTGTTGCGGAAGAAGGGGCGCTGGAACAGATCAAGGCCTGTGCAATTGCGCAGGAGGGCTGCCGCTTCCAGCGCGTAGCACATGGCGGTTGTCCAGTAGTGGATGCCTTCGGCCCAGCCGCCCTCGGCATCGGCCCAGGCGGAGTAGGGGCCGGCAAGATAGCCCGCCGCGTAGCGCAGCCATGTGGTGGCTTCCTCGTCTTCCCCCGCCAGCGCAAGGCCCACCGGCACCATCACCGCCGAGATCGAGCGGATGGCGTGGCTGTCAAAGGGGAAGGTCTCGATGCGGGAGGCCTCCATCGCGTGCCGGGCGACCTGGCGACCCCGCGCCAGCAGTGAAGCGCGCACCAGCGCGGCTTCATCGGGGGAAAGCTGGGTGCGCAGCCAGTCGTAGCCCCAGGCCAGCGCGGTGGCGACGCGGAAGGCGGCTTCATCGTTATAGGACCGGCTCGTGGCCCCGTCGACATCCCACGCCGCCACGGCCAGCAGCCAGCCGCGGGCCTTCTCGACCAGCGCGTCATCGGCCAGCAGCACACCGGCGATCGAGAGGTTGCGGATGGCGTAGAGCGCTTCCTGACAGGCGATATAGCTTTCACGCCAGAGCGCGGGCGTGCGTGTGTTGTTCGGGTAGGGCGCGGGCTCGGGCACGATCTCGCGCTCGATCCAGGGCGTGACGCTCTTTTCAAAGAAGGGGGCCCATTGCGGCAGGACAGCAGGATCGCTGCGCAGGGCGGTGTGGCCATCGGGCGCGATGGCAAGACGGGGGCGCGGGCCGCCGGCACGCTTGAGATCCAGGGAGAAAGGCGCTTCGGCTGCGCTTGCAGGCAGGGTGAAACGGCGAGAGGAACTCCAGGCACCGGCGGCGTCGCCCTCCACGCGGTAGCGCCACCGATATTGGCCCGTCGGTAGCGGCGCGTCTGGCGTGAAGAACGCGAAAGGAATGGCGGAATAGAGGATCGGCTTGCCCGCTGCGCTGCCATCAGCGCTGAGCGGCTGCAGTTCGATCTGGTAGAGGCGGCGGCCCACCTGCGGCGGGATCCATTGGAACCGGGGCGGGTTCTCCAGACAGGCTTCGCCCTCGGACGGGCGGTAGCGCACGGTCAGAACGTTCTCCGCGGGCTGCAGCAGGGCGGCCTCGGGGTGCGGTGCGGAGGGGCTGTTTTTCTTGGATTCGACCGGCATGCGTGCCTCTGGACTATTGGCGTATTGGAAAGGGCCCCGGGCGGCAAAGCGGGAGTGACACCGCCCGGGGGAGCTGGCAAAGCGCGGCTTAGTTGCCGGCGCTGCCGTACTGGCGCTGGTAGGCGGTCGTCAGGGCTGCCACCACTTCGGCGTAGCCGAGGCGCTCGAGCTGGGCCTGATAGTCGCCCCACTCGGCCGACACGTCGCCGGCGCCGAGGATCCACTTCTCGTAGCTTTCTTGCATGAACGACAGGATGTTCGGCCAATGCTTGTCGTAGATGGCCTTTTCCTCGGCGTTCATGGCGATCCCCGGGAACTGCTCCACAACGACACCGGCCTCGGTGTACATCTCGATGCCTTTCGTCGCGAGCTCGGAGGTCCACTGAGCTTCATAGGCGTAGTCCTGCGGGAAGCCGATCGGGATCTGCGCGCCGATTTCCCACATCTGGGAGACGACAGAGCCTTCGCCGTTCAGCACGCTGTCCTTGAACACGGCCTTGCCGTCGACCATGTCGTAGGTCAGGCCTTCCACGCCGAAGTTGGCGATGTTGCGTCCTTCTTCGGTGAAGTAGAAGTTCATCAGCTTGATCGTCTCTTCCGGGTGCTCGTTGCTGTAGCCGATGGCCCAGCCCGAGGGTTTCACCGCGATCCGGCCATGCTCTTCCCAGACGTTGCCGTTTACATCCGCCGGCGGCAGGATCGGCACGAAGGAGAAGCCTTCGATGTCGGCGGCGAGCTTGTCGTTATAGCCGGCGGTGGAGGCGATCCAGTCGTGGGTTGCGCCGCCAAGGTTGCCGCCCAGAAGCTCGTCCCGCGCGCGGGATTTGCGGGTGAAGATTTCCTTGTCGATCAGCCCTTCCTGATACCACTTGGCAACGTTCATGATGCCGGTCTTGAAGTTCTCATGGGCGTAGGGGTGCACCACGGCGCCCTCTTCGATGTAGAACTGGTGGTAGCTGTCGGAGCCCGTGGAGCGTGCGCCCCAGAGGTTCACGAGGCGGATGGCCTCTTCGGCGTGGCGGTTGAAATAGGGGATCTCGTCAGCAACGCCGTTGCCGTTCGGATCCTGATCGCGGAAGGCCACGAGTACGTCGTAGAGCTCATCGACCGACTTGGGCTGCTCAAGGCCCAGCTTGTCCAGCCAGTCCTGACGCACGAACCACACCCGGCCCACGTCGCCATCGGGCAGGTAGGGGATGTAGTAGATGTTGCCATCAGGGGCCGAGATCGCGGCGCGGATCGTCGGGTTTTCGTCCAGCACCTTCTGGATCTCGGGCGCGTGCTCGGCGATCAGATCGTTTAGCGGCAGGAAGGCGCCTTCCATGCCGTATTGATCGAAGGCTTCCTTCATCCCGGCGCCGCGGAACTCACCGCCCACGAGATCGGGGATGTCACCGGAGGCGATCATCAGGTTGAACAGCTCGCGCGTGTCGCCTGCGCCGACCGGGGCGGTGCCTTTCAGGGTGATGCCGGTCTTCTCGGCCACTTTCTGCGCCACCGGCCATTCTTCGTTCCAGCCGTATTTGTCGCGGAAGTGCATGAAGATCTCAAGCTCCAGCGGCTCTTCGACGATCTTGTCGGCCGCGGCCGGGGCAAAGGCCCCGCTCAGGCTCAGCGCGCTGGCGGCAGCGGCGCTCATCATGAGGGTTTTCAGCGTCATTTGGTTCTCCTCCCAGGGTTTATGACGTTTGGTTTTCGATGCGGATTTCTGCGCCCGCATCATTCCTTTACCCCGCCCAGCATCACGCCCTTCTGGAAGTACTTCTGGATGTAGGGGTAGACGATAAGGACAGGGATGATCGAGAGCACGATGATGGCGGCGATCATCGTTTCGAACGAGTAGCCGGCCGACAGAAGATCGGTGGCGAATTCGTCGCTCATGTTCAGTTCGACGATGATTTCCTTCAGGTAGACCTGCAGCGGCAGCTTGTCCTGATCGCGCAGGATGACCATGGCCCAGAAGTAGCCGTTCCAGCGTGCCACGGCGCAGAAGAGCGCAACCGTGATGATGGCGGGCTTGGAGAGCGGCACGTAGACGCGCCACAGGATCTGGAAATCATTGGCACCATCCATCCGGGCGGCTTCCTCGAAGGACCGCGGCACGTTCTCGAAGAAGTTGCGCATCAGGATGGCGTTGAAGGCGTTCACCGCGAAGGCGATGATGATGGCAAAGCGCGTGTCGAGGATGCCCAGATCGCGGATGTTCAGGAACACCGGGATCATGCCCGCATGAAACCACAGCGTGAAGGCCACGAAGAGGTTGAAGCCGGAGCGGCAGGGCAGGTTCGGACGGCTCAGCGCATAGGCGCCGGGGATGATGAAGGCGAGCGACGTCAGCGTGCCCACGATCGTGTAGTAGAAGGTGTTGCCGTAGGCGATCCAGAAGGCCTTGTCGGCCATCACGTAGTTGAACGCATCCAGCGTGATTTCCTTCGGCAGGAACACCACGTCGCCCCGGGCCACGGCTGCGCCCGACGAGATCGAGGCGGCAAGCACGTAGATGAAAGGGTAAAGCGTGGAGGCCACGAAGAGCCCGAGCAGGATGGTGACGGCCCAGCCGAAGAAGCGATCACCGCGGCTGTACAGATCGAAGGTGCCGGTGGGGGAAGACATGTGTCTGTTCCTTCCTTACCAGAGGCCCGTGCGCGAGACGCGCTTGGACAGGCGGTTTGCGGTGATGACGAGGGCGAAGGCAACGACGGCGTTGAACACACCGGCAGCGGTGGCCACGTCGTAGTTGTTGTTCTGCAGGCCCTGACGGTAGATCCAGGTGGTGATCACGTCGGCGGTCTCGTAGGTGGCCGGCTGATACAGCAGGATCACGTATTCGAAACTCACCTCCAGCAGGTTGCCGATACGGATGATCAGCATGATCAGGATCGTCGGCAGGATGCAGGGCAGGGTGATCAGATACATCATCTGGAAGCGCGTTGCGCCGTCCACCTTCGCGCTTTCGTAGAGCGTGGGGCTCACACCGGCGATGGCAGCCAGATAGATGATCGATTCAAAACCCGCTTCCTTCCAGATGTTGGAACCGATGAAGATCGGGCGGAACCATTCGGGCATCGTCAGGAAGTAGATGGGATCATCCATGCCCAGCTTCGTCAGAAGCAGGTTCACGATGCCAGAGGGCGAGAAAAAGTTCACAACGATCCCCGCCACGATCACGATCGAGATGAAGTGCGGCAGGTAAGCGATTGTTTGTGCTGTCTTCTTGAAGCCCTGGTGGCGCAGCTCGTTGAACATCAGCGCGAGGATGATCGGGGCCGGGAAGGCGAAGATCAGGCTGAAGACGGAGATGATCACGGTGTTCTTCACCGCGCGCCAGAAATAGGGGTCGTTGAACAGGGTCTCGAAGTGTTCAAAGCCGACCCAGGGGCTGCCCCAGATGCCTTTGAACAGCGAGAAATCCTTGAAGGCGATCACGAGGCCCAGCATCGGCTTGTAGGCAAACACGAGGAAGTAGATCACCATCGGTGCCAGCATCACGTAGACCTGCCAGTTCTGGGCAAAGTTCTGACGGATGCGGTCCGCGAGGCTGAGTTCGGGAAGGTCGTAGTCGCTGTAGTCCTCACCCGGGGCGAGCCCCGAGTGGGAGGCGTTGTCGCTCATGGTCATGCCGCCACCGCCGTGTGCAGACGCGCGCCGCTTTTGGCGGCAAAGAGGTGGCAATGCTCAGGCGCAACGGTGATGCCCACCTGCGATCCCTGAACCAGTTGCACCACGCCGGGCACCTTCACGACGATGGAGGTGTCGCCCAGCTCGGCGTGCACGAGGCTTTCCATCCCCAGCGGCTCCACCAGATCGACGCGGATCTGCGCCAGCGGCGCGACGGTGTCGTTGGGGTCGGCAAGCTGGATCGTTTCCGGGCGCAGGCCAAGCTGCACGCGGCTGCCATCCTCGAAGGTATCCAGCGCCATGGCCGGGACGGGCAGGGCGGAGCCGTCCGCCAGTTTCACCACAGGCGCGGCGGCGGTGCCGGAGATCGTACCGAGCACGAGGTTCATCGGCGGGCTGCCCATGAAGCCGGCCACGAAGGCATTGGCGGGATTGCCGAAAATCTCCAGCGGCGTGCCGACCTGCTCCACGCGGCCATCTTTCAGGATGGCGATACGGTCGGCCAGCGTCATGGCTTCGACCTGATCGTGGGTCACATAGATCGAGGTGGTGCCGAGGCGGGAATGCAGGCGCTTGATCTCGGCGCGCATCTTGTTGCGCAGTTTTGCGTCGAGGTTGGAGAGCGGCTCATCGAAGAGGAAGACGGAAGGATCACGCACGATGGCGCGGCCCATGGCAACGCGCTGGCGCTGGCCGCCGGAGAGATCCGCCGGGCGGCGATCAAGGTAATCCGTCAGGCCGAGGATGCCGGCGGCATCCATCACCAGTTCATGGCGCTTGTCCTTCGCCATGCCGCGCAGGCGCAGGCCGAAGGCGATGTTCTGTTCCACCGAAAGATGCGGGTAGAGCGCGTAGTTCTGGAACACCATGGCCACGTCGCGATCCTTGGGCGCGATCCGGTTCACCACGCGATCCCCGATTGAGACACGCCCGCCCGAGATTTCCTCAAGGCCCGCGATCATGCGCAGGATCGTGGATTTGCCGCAGCCCGACGGCCCCACCAGCACGACGAATTCGCCGGCGTTCACTTCAAGGTCCACGCCATGCACAACCTGCATGCCGCCATAGGCCTTGACCACTTTTTCCAGTTTGACGTTGGTCACCCTATAACCTCCCCAGGGTTTCGTTCCTTGATCAGCCCGCGGCCTGAGCGACTCGCTCACGCACTTCCGGGCTTCGGATGATCTGCGCGAAAAGCTCCACGCAGTTCAGATGGCGATCCATGGCGGCCGAGGCGGCCTCCGGATCGCGCGCTTCGATACCGGCGACGATGGCGCGGTGCGCCTCGATCACCTGTGCGTGACGGCTTTCGCCCCGCGAGATCCGCAGGCGCTGCACGCGGTCCACGGTGCCGCGCACCATGCGGATCATGCGGATGGCCGAGGGCATTTTCGCGATGTCGGCAAGGCCACGGTGAAAGGCGGTGTCGAGTTCGAAGAAGGCCACGCGATCAGCGGCGTCGGCGGCGGCCTGCTGCTGCTCGATCATGTCCTGCAGGTTCAGCAGATCCAGCGTGCTGCGCTGGTTGGCGGCCTCGGCGGCCACGGCCATCTCCAGCGCGCGGCGCAGCATCAGGCTTTCGTAGACCTTCTCAAAGGTGATCTCGGAAACGTAGCTGCCGCTTTGCGGGCGAATCTCCATCAGCCCTTCGTCGGACAGGCGGATGAAGGCCTCGCGCACTGGCGTTTTGGACACGCCGATCTGCGCGGCGATGTCTTTCTCCGAAACGCGGGCGCCCGGCTGCAGAGCCAGCGAGATGATGCGCTCGCGGATGTCCTCATAGACACGCTGGCTCACCGGGGCCGTCTGGGCTTCGGATTGTTTGGATATGTCACTCACCAACTTTGCCATGCCACTTTTCTAATTGACGTATCAGCTGGGAAATTACTATTCCAGTCACGTCGAGTCGGTCAAGCCCCGGAATCGGCAAAAAGGAACGAAAGCGCAAAACGCGAGGAGGAAAGATGAGCGAAACCAGTGAGTTGATCGGCAAGTGGGTGCCCTCGGGCGAGGGTGTCGAGCGCCGTGTGCGCGCAGAAGATCCCGCGTTGATGGTGGTGGAGTTCCGCTTCCAGACCGGCGGTGTGGGCACGCTTCACAGCCATCCGCACGTGCAATCCACCTATGTGGAGCGCGGCGTTTTCGATTTCACGATGGACGGCAAGACCACCCGCATCAGCGCGGGCGATTGCTTTGTCATCCCTTCCAACACCGAACACGGCTGCACCTGCATCGAGGCAGGGCTGCTGGTTGATTGTTTCACACCCCGCCGCGACGATTTTCTTTAAAGGAGCCTCAGACGTGCTGACCGTCCAAACCCTCTACGCCACCGATCCCGAAACCGCCAAAGGCCTCGACACCTCCGGCCTGCGCGAGAAATTCCACGTGGGGGGCGCTTTTGCCGAGGGCGAGATTCGCCTGACCTACACCCACTATGACCGCCTGATCGTCGGCGGCGCCGTGCCCGCCGGCAAGACGCTGGTGCTCGACGCCGTGGCCGAAACCGGCACCGCCTCCTTCCTGGACCGCCGCGAGGTGGGTATCCTGAACATCGGCGGCACCGGCATTGTCGGCGCGATGGATCAGACATGGGAGCTCAACAAGGGCGACATGCTCTACCTGCCGATGGGCGCGGGTGCGGTCTCCTTCTCCGGCGAGGGCCGCTTCTACATCGTCTCCGCCCCCGCGCACACGGCATACCCGGCCGCGCTGATCCGCCCGGAGGACGCCAATCAGGTGAAGCTCGGCAGCGCCGAAACCTCCAACGACCGCTCCATCTGCCAGTGCATCCACCCCGATGGCGTGAAAAGCTGCCAGCTCGTTATGGGCTACACCCAGCTGCACAACGGCTCTGTCTGGAACACGATGCCCGCCCACATCCACGACCGCCGCATGGAGGCCTATCTCTATTTCGACGTGGCCGAGGGCCAGCGCGTGTTCCACTTCATGGGCGAGCCGAGCGAGACGCGCCACATGGTGATGGGCAACGAAGAGATCGCCGTATCGCCGCCGTGGTCGATCCACTCTGGCGCGGGGACGGGCTCTTACACGTTCTGCTGGGCGATGGCGGGCGACAACATGGCCTTCACCGATATGGACATGGTGCCGATGGAGAACCTGCGATGATCTCCTTTTCGCTGGAAGGCCAGACGGCACTTGTGACCGGTGCCAACACCGGCATCGGGCAGGCCATCGCCGTGGCGCTGGGGCAGGCGGGCGCGCATGTGATCTGTGCCGGGCGCTCCTCCTGCGCCGAGACCGTAGGCCTGATCGACAGCGCCGAAGAGCTGACACTGGATTTCTCCGATCCGATGGCGGCACAGGATGTGTTTGCCGGGCGTCGCGTGGACATCCTTGTCAACAACGCCGGCATCATTCGCCGCGCCGATTCCGTGGAGTTCTCCGAAGAGGACTGGGACGCGGTGATGGACGTGAACCTCAAGGCGCTGTTCTTCACCTGTCAGGCCTTCGCCAAGGCCGCGCTGGCTGCGGGGCGCGGCGGGCGGATCGTCAACATCGCGTCGCTCCTGAGCTTTCAGGGCGGTATCCGCGTGCCCTCCTACACGGCGTCCAAACACGGCGTGGCAGGGCTGACGAAGATCCTTGCCAATGAATGGGCGGCCAAGGGCATCAACGTCAACGCCATTGCGCCGGGCTATATCGCCACCAACAACACCCAAGCCCTGCGCGAGGATGCCGACCGCAACAAGGCGATCCTTGAGCGCATCCCGGCCGGCCGTTGGGGCGATCCGGCCGATATCGCGGGGATGGCTGTCTTCCTTGCGTCTCCGGCCTCGGGCTACGTGCACGGGGCTGTGTTCAACGTCGACGGGGGATGGCTAGCCCGCTAGCCGGCGCGACGTGAACAGGGGAACCGGGGCTGCGCACTGAGCGCGCGGCCCCGGTTTTTCGTTTTTTGGGGGTAGTTTCGGCTATCTGGCCCGGCGGCATCGCCGGGCAGCCCCCGACCGCCCCCATCGGGCGGGGGCTTTGCCCCCACCCGGCGGTCTGGGACTGCCCTTTGCCAAGATCGCGGAGAAGGGTGTCACTCGCAGGCGCTCCTTTGCAGGAAGCTCACGCTTCAGGCCGCAGGCGCGTAAGCCAGCGCCAGCATCAGCAGGGCAATCGCGCCGATCCAAGCCGCCAGAATGCGCAAGCCGATGGCAAGCCAGTCCTGCGGGATGCGCTCCTTCAGAAAAAGCGTGCCGCCCCAGATATAGAGCAGCCCAAGGTTCGCCCCGAAGAGCGCGCCGCTCATAGTGAAGGCCATGTCCCGCGCCGGGCCGGGATCGGGCACCGAGGCCATGCCGATCAGCAGGCCACAGAGGGCGGTGAGGAGGGTCGCGCCGGGAAGCACGCGCCCCGGCAGTAGCGCGGCAAGGGCGCAGACGAGCGCGGCCGCCGCATACATCGCTGTATCGAGCCACGCGGGCGGCTGCCCGGTGAAGAGCCCCAGAAGGCTGGTGAGCGCGAACCCCGCGAAGAAGAACTTGGCCCGGTAGACCGCATGGCCCGCCACCAGCAGCCCCGCGCCCAGCATCATCAGCGCCTGCGGCGGGGTGGAGAACGGGTGCAGGGCGCCGATGTAGAAGCCCTTGATGCCGGGGATCGGCGCATGGGCCATGGCAGGGCCCGCGCAAAGCGCCACGGCCAGAGCCGCCGCGCCAACCCTGAGAAGAGGCGTCATACCGCGCCGGTCAGGAAGGCCACGCCCGCGAGCGAAATCACGCCCCCTGCGCCGCGCACCGCCAGGCGGCCCGCAGGCCATTTCACCAGCAGGCCGAAGGCGATGCCGATGAGGTGCAGCAGCCCGGTGGAGATCACGAAGCCCACCGCATAGGCAAAGGCATTCACTGTGGCGGGCAGTTCGGTGCCATGGGCGTAGCCGTGGAAGATCGCGAAAGCGCCCACGATCACGGCGGCCACCCAAAGCGGCGGGCGCACGGCGAAGACGATCATCAGCCCCAGCACCACCGCCGACAGCGCGATTCCGGTCTCCACCGCAGGCACGGGGATGCCCAGAATGCCGAGCACCGCGCCGAAGGCCATGACCAGCGGAAAGACCACCGGCAGGATCCAGATCGCCGGCGCGCCAAGGAAGGCCCCCCAAAGGCCAACAGCCACCATGGCCGCCACGTGATCCCAGCCGAGAATCGGATGGGTGACGCCCGCCACGAACCCGCCGCCGTAGCCGTCGCCGCTATGGGCAAGCGCGACTTGCGGCGCGGCAAGGCAGTCAAGGGCAAGGGCAAGCAGAAGGGCGAGAGTGCGGGCTGGCATCAGGGGGGCTCCGGTATGGGGGCAGTTGCTGACATGGGTAGGCCAGCCGCACCGCGCGTTCAACCGCAGAAGTGCTCCGCCGAGTCGTGTGGGGCTCTGGCAAATTCTTTGCCCAAGGTCCGGTTGCCGCTATACTCTTCCCCCATAAACGCAAAGACATTTTTACTTCACCATAGGAGCCCCCCATGAGTTTTCAGAGGGATTGTGACACCTGCTATCATTGGAAGCCCCATCGCCGCAGCCACAACCGGACAGACGAAGCGGCAGAGTGTATGCTGATGCCCCCGGATGTCTCAGGCAAACGCCCGCGGACCAAAGGCACGGATTACTGCGGGCAGTGGCACTGGAAAGACGATAAGCCGCCGAAAGCCCTTTATACGCTGAAAGCCAAGGTTGTCGGGTCGCTGCCGGGTGCCGTTATCAGTGGTGGCGCACGTATGTTGTCGGGCGGCGTGTCTGGCTACATTTCGGCGGAGGGTTTCGTCTACCGCGCGCTGCCAGAGGACGAGGTCGAATTGGTCGGTTATCTGGAAGGGTGGCAGGAAGGCACCGCCCAGCCGCGATTCTCACCCCTTGTGACAATCTCTCCGACTCTGTTTGAGGATGACGGCGGGGGGGAGAGTGGCCCCGGGGAAGGGCAGGAGGGCTAGCGGGGCGGAGGATGGTAGGCCCGGCAGGACTTGAACCCGCAACCAAAGCGTTATGAGCGCTCTGCTCTAACCAATTGAGCTACAGGCCCGCCAGCGCCGTGATTAGGCAAAGCCCGGCGCAGGGTCAAGCGGGCTTGAGGGTGACTCGGCCTAGGCTACGGGTGCAGGGCTGCGCGCAAGGGCCTCTGATTCCAGCCGGGCCAGTTCGCGCGTGAAGGCCGTGACCACAAGATCCACGCGCGAGCCGGGCTGTTGGCGCGTGGGCGTGACGGCGTAGAGCCGCTTTTCCTCGGGCCGGTAGCCGGGCAGGATCTGCGCGAACGTGCCATCCGCCAGCCCCTCGGCCACGAAAAGCCGGGGGACGCGGCTGTAGCCTGCGTGTTTCAGCACCGCCGTCATGATCAGATCGGGATCGTCGGCGGTGAAGCCCACGCGGATCGGGGCCTCGAACATCTCGCCCCCGCGTGTCAGCGGCATGACACCGCGAAACTGGCTTTCGTGGTGCTGGATGAACTTGTGGTGCAACAGATCGCCGGGCGTCTCCGGTTGGCCGTTGTCGCGCAGGTATTGCGGCGTGGCGATCAGCACCGTCTCAAGCGCGGCGATGCGGCGGCCGTAGCCTTCCGTCTGGCCCAACTCGCCGGAGCGCAGGGCCAGATCATAGCCCTCGCGCACCACGTCCACGAGACGGTCCTCCAGCCGCAGCACGATCTCAAGCTCCGGGTAGCTGCGGCCCAGATCCACCAGCAGCGGACCCAGCACGCGGCGGCCCAGAAACTGGCTCACGCTGATGCGCAGGCTGCCCGATGGGGTCTGTTCCAGCGATTCCACCTCCGCCAGCATCAGCGCGTGGGCTTCAAGGATGCGCTGCGCATGGGCGAGCACCATCTCGCCTGCGCGGGTGGGCTGCACGCCGCGCCCGCCGCGATGCAGAAGCTGCTGGCCCAGCTGCTCCTCCAGCAGGCGCATCTGCTGGCTCACGGCCGATTGCGAGATGCCCCGCCGTGCCCCGGCGGCCGAGAAACTGCCTTCATGCGCGGCGATGACAAGGGTTTCGAGCAGGTTGATCCGGTCCATGAGTATTAGCCTTGCTTATAGCTTCTATCAGGGCGGGCGGGGATCATTTCCAGAAATCCTTGCGTAAATACGAGGGGCAGCCGCCGATGCGGCCATTCTTTCCAGATTAGGTATTGGAGATCCTAATGACAATCAATCGCCGAGGGTTCCTTTTGTCCGGGCTGGCCGCCCCCGCCATCGCCGGGTTCGGCCTGCCGGCTTTCGCGCAAGCCGCCCGCCAGACTGCCGTTTCTGCCGCGGCAGCCGATGTCACGCGGGCCTATCGCTTCACCGTCGGCGAGGCCCGCGTCACCGCGCTTCTGGACGGGTTCGTCGATCTGCAGCCGGGGATGATCGCGCCCTATGATGCCGCGCAGCTTGACGCCGGGCTCGCCGCCGCCCAGCAGAGGCGCCACGGCGGCGGGGTGCGTATCCCGGTGAACGCTTTCGTCATCGAAGAGGCAGGCCGCACCGTGCTGGTGGACGCGGGCACCGCCGGGCTTATGGGCCCCACGCTGGGCGCGCTTCCGGCTGCGCTGGCGTCTGTCGGGATCACGCCCGAACAGGTGGATCTCGTCGCGGCCACGCATTTGCACCCCGACCACGTGGGCGGGCTGCTGGCAGCCGATGGCAGCGCGACCTTCCCCAATGCCGAGGTGGCCGTGGGCGAGGTGGAATACGGCTTCTGGCATGATGACGCCATTCTGGCGGCGGTGCCGGAGGGCAACCGGCCCTTCTTCCAGATGGCCCGCGCCAGCCTCGCGCCCTACGCAGATCGCCTGATCCGCTTCCAGAGTGAAGCCGAGATCCTGCCGGGGCTGCGCAGCCTGCCGCTGCCGGGGCACACGCCGGGGCATGCGGGCTTCCTGCTGCAATCGGGCGAAGAGCAGCTGCTGTTCTGGGGCGATACCGTCCATATCACCGCGCTGCAGTTCGCCCATCCCGAGGTCTCCATCGTCTTTGACGCCGACCCGGCGCAGGTGCTGCAGACGCGGCTGGCGATGTTTGATCGCGCGGTGGCCGACGATCTGCTGGTGACGGGATCGCACCTTGATTTCCCCGGCCTTGGCAAGGTGCGCGGCGCGGCTGCGGGCTACGCTTACCAGCCCACGCCCTGGCAATACGCGCTCTGAGGCAAATTACCGGCGATTGCCCTTGCAATCGCCGGTTTCCTTCGCGCGGGCTTTGCGCTAAGGCCACGCCAATCATTGCGAAGGAGCCCGCCCGATGACCGAGAAGAAGAACGGACTGACCTACGCCGACGCCGGTGTGGACATCGACGCCGGCAACGCGCTGGTGGACCGGATCAAACCCGCCGCCAAACGCACCGCGCGCCCCGGCGTGATGTCGGGCCTCGGCGGCTTCGGCGCGCTCTTCGATCTGAAAGGCGCAGGCTATGAGGATCCGATCCTCGTGGCGGCCACCGACGGTGTCGGCACCAAGCTGCGCATCGCCATCGACACTGGCAATGTCTCCACCATCGGGATCGATCTCGTGGCCATGTGCGTCAACGATCTGGTCTGCCAGGGGGCGGAGCCGCTCTTCTTCCTCGACTATTTCGCCACCGGCAAGCTGGAGCTTGAGCAGGCCACCGCGATCATCGAGGGCATCGCCGAAGGCTGCGCGCGCTCGGGCTGCGCGCTGATCGGCGGTGAGACGGCAGAAATGCCGGGCATGTACCACGATGGCGATTTCGATCTGGCCGGCTTTGCTGTCGGCGCAATGGAGCGTGGCGCGGACCTGCCTGCAGGCGTTGGTGAGGGCGACGTGCTGCTGGCGCTGGCCTCTGACGGTGTGCATTCCAACGGCTATTCTCTGGTCCGCAAAGTGGTGGAGCTTTCGGGCCTCGGCTGGGACGCGCAAGCCCCCTTCGCCGATGGCACGCTGGGCGAAGCGCTGCTCGCGCCCACGCGGCTTTACGTGAAACAGGCGCTGGCGGCGGTGCGGGCAGGGGGCGTGCACGCGCTGGCCCATATCACCGGCGGCGGCCTGACGGAAAACCTGCCGCGCGTGCTGCCCGAAGGGCTTGGCGCAACCGTGAATCTGGGCGCATGGGAACTGCCGCCCGTTTTCCGCTGGCTGGCCGAGACCGCCGGCATGGCCGAAGCCGAACTGCTGAAAACGTTCAACGCCGGCACCGGCATGGTGCTTGCCGTTTCGGCGGACCGCGCCGAGGCGCTCACCGCGCTGCTTCAGGCCGAAGGCGAGACCGTCTACCGCATCGGCACCGTGACCAAGGGCGAGGGCGTGTCCTACACGGGCGCGCTTCTGTGACACGCCGCGTCGCGATCCTGATCTCCGGCGGCGGCTCCAACATGGTGAGCCTTGTGGACTCCATGGCCGCCGTCGATCACCCTGCAAAGCCCGTTCTGGTGCTGGCCAATGATCCGGCCGCCGGAGGGCTGGCTAAAGCGCAAGCGCGCGGTGTGGCAACGGCGGTGGTGGAGCACAGGCCGTTTGGCAAGGATCGCGAGGCCTTCGAGGCCAAGCTGCTGGAGGCGCTCGACGCCGCGCAGCCCGACATGATCTGCCTTGCCGGCTTCATGCGCGTGCTGACGCCGTTCTTCGTGGAGAAATGGGCCGGCCGGATGCTCAACATCCACCCCTCGCTGCTGCCCAAGTACAAGGGGCTCAACACCCACGCCCGCGCCATTGAGGCAGGCGATGGGGAAGCGGGCTGCTCGGTGCATGAGGTGACGGCCGAACTCGACGGTGGCCCGATTCTGGGGCAGGCCCGCGTGCCGATCCTTGCGGGCGACACTCCCGAGGCACTCGCCGCGCGCGTGCTGCCGCTGGAGCATCAGCTCTACCCGGAAGTGTTGCGCCGTTACGCCGCTGGCGACCGGACACCGGTTCATCTGCCCTAGTTGCCTTTCCTTCCCTCCCAATGCGGCCTATGACGGATCAAATCCGGCCGACCCAAGGCAAAGAAACAACGGTCCCCATGATCACACTCACCACCACGCAGGAGCTTGCTGACTTCTGCCAGGCGGCGGCGAAAGCCGATTACGTCACCGTCGACACCGAGTTCCTGCGCGAACGCACCTATTTCTCCAAGCTCTGCCTGATCCAGCTGGCCTATCGCGGCGATGGCAAAACCGATGCCGTGCTGGTGGATCCGCTCGTCGAGGGGCTTTCGCTCGAGCCGCTCTACGCGCTGTTCCGCGACACCTCCACGGTGAAGGTTTTCCATGCTGCCCGGCAGGATCTGGAGATCTTCTTCGTCGATGGCGGCGTGATCCCGGATCCGCTGTTTGACACGCAGGTGGCCGCGATGGTCTGCGGCTTCGGCGAACAGGTCGGCTATGAAACGCTGGTGCGCAAGATCGCCAAACAGTCGCTGGATAAAACCTCGCGCTTCACCGACTGGTCCCGCCGCCCGCTCACCGAGGCGCAGAAGACATACGCGCTCGCCGATGTGACCCATCTGCGCGACATCTACGAATTCCTCGCCGCCAAGCTCGCCAAGACCGGGCGCGACAAATGGGTGGCCGAGGAGATTCAGGTCCTGACAACGCCCGACACCTATACCGTGGTGCCGGAAGAGGCGTGGAAACGGGTGAAGACCCGCACCAACACAGGCAAATTCCTCGCCATCGTGCGCGAGCTGGCGCGCTTCCGCGAGGATTACGCGCAGACCAGGAACATCCCGCGCAACCGTGTTTTCAAGGATGATGCACTGCTGGAAATGGCCTCCACCAAACCGGCGGATGTCAAGGATCTTGGCCGCTCGCGGCTGCTGCTGCGCGAAGCCCGCAAGGGCGATATCGCCGACGGCATTCTGGCGGCGGTGAAAGCAGGCCTCGAAGCCGATCCGGCCACCTACCCGAAGGTGCCCAATGGCAACGACAAGGTGCAGGTGAACCCGGCGCTGGCCGATCTGCTGCGCGTGCTGCTGAAAGCCAAGAGCGACGAGGCCGACGTGGCGCCCAAGATGATCGCCAATGCCGCCGAACTGGACGCCATCGCCGCCGGGGAGCGCGATGTTCCCTCGCTGAAAGGCTGGCGGCTGGAGGTCTTCGGCGAAGACGCGCTGCGCATTTGCGAGGGCAAGGTGGCGCTCGGCGTGAAGGGGCAGAAGGTGAAAGTGATCCGCCTGTCGTGAGGGCAGAGCGGATGCCGGACACCAAAGCGGGGGCCTCGGGCCCCCGTTCTCGTTTTCAGTCAGGCTCGCAGGTTTAAGGCCGGGCGCTGCGGGAATTGCGCGCGCCGTTCACCCGGATCTCGCGGATGCCTTCCCGCAGCCGCGGGTCGGAAATGAAACCGCCAGCGGTAATCTCGCGCGATTGCGGCGTGGAGACAGGCTGCGGCGTGAGCGGTTTCAGCACGCGGAACTCGTAGGTGAGGACGCCGTTCTGCGGCTCGCCTTCATTGAGCGCAAAGAGATCGGCCCGGAAATAACCCTGCGACGCGGCCACCCCAGTTGCGGTCACGATCACGCCGCCGGGCGTGTCATCCACCCGAAGCGCCGTGACCTGATCAATCAGCACACGCGGATCCTGAATGACGATCACCCCGTCATCTGTCGTCACGGTGACAACCTCGCTGTCGCCGCTGCGAAACCAGTTGAACGGGTTCAGTGAGGCGGAGTTACCGCACGCCGAAAGCAGAAGCGTGGCGGCCAGTAGCGTGATGCCTGCAGGTTTCATCAATTGGTCCCTCGTTGCCTGACAATCGGTTAGCCCATAGCGCGCCACTTGAAAACCCGCTTCGAAACACTGGACCTTCACGCGTGGGCGGCTTAGGTGAGGGTGCAACACCAAACGGGAGCAGATGCCGATGGCCACCGAAGCCTTTGAAGAGATCGCGGAGACCTTCGATTTCCTTGAGGATTGGGAGGATCGCTACCGCCATGTGATCGACCTTGGCAAGGCGATGGACCCGCTGGAAGAGGCCTTCAAAGTGCCCGCCACGAAAGTCGACGGCTGCGCCAGCCAGGTTTGGCTGCTGCCAGAGATTGACGGGCAGGGCGGAGGCGCCACCTTCAACTTCCGGGGCGACAGCGATGCAATGATCGTGCGCGGGCTGATCGCGGTGCTCATGGCGCTCTACAACGGCATCCCCGTCTCCGAGGTGCTGAAAGTGGACGCCGGCGGCGAACTCGCGCGGCTCGGCCTCAACGAGCACCTTTCCTCGCAGCGTTCCAACGGCCTGCGCGCCATGGTGCAGCGGATCCGCGAAACGGCGGCCGCCCAAGCGGCCTGAGGCCCGCCGCCTCAGCAAAAACGGCCTCCCTTCATCTTGGCCGAAATATCCCGGGGGAGTCGTGCCGCAGGCACGGCGGGGGCAGCGCCCCCTTGCCCTTACAAACAAGCAAGCCGCCCAAAGGGCGGCTTTCGCATTTTATCCGGTGCGCATCGCGCGCCTGAGCCTTTTGAAGTGGCGTGTCAGCCGTAGACGGCCTTCGTGGCAATCCGGGTGGCGTCGCCGCGGAATACACCCAGATCTTCAGCGATCTCTTTGGGCATGTTGCGGATGGCGTTCACGGTGCGGCGGTAGGCGATGCGTTTGCGGGCGGAGTCAAAGAGGGTGTGAAAGAGGCTCATGTTCGTTTCCTTTCGGTTCAGATCCTGTTGTTGAGCCATAGATGGGCAGCCAAAGCGCTTCCGGTTAGGTCTGTTTCGGCAGGTCTGTCATGCAAGGTTGTCATACCGGCGGTTCGCGCCCGCGCAAAAGAAAACCGCCCGCGCTCTGGGGAAGCGCGGGCGGGTCATGCCGGTAACGTACTTGTTGGAAGGTCTGTTACAGGTATTTCGCCATTTCAACGGCCGTGTCGGCCATGCGGCAGGAGAAGCCCCACTCGTTGTCATACCAGGAGAGCACACGGCAGAGGTTGCCGTCCATCACCTTGGTCTGGTCCGTCGAGAAGATTGAGGAGTGGCTGTCGTGGTTGAAATCCATGCTCACGAGCTTGCTGTCGGTGACGCCAAGGATGCCTTTGAGCGGGCCGGCGGCGGCAGCGTGGATCGCGGCGTTGATTTCCTCGGCCGAGGTGTCGCGGCCGGCTTCAAAGGTCAGGTCCACCACGGAGACGTTGGGCGTCGGCACGCGGATGGCGACGCCGTCGAGCTTGCCGTTCAGTTCCGGCAGCACGAGGCCCACGGCCTTGGCCGCGCCGGTGGAGGTCGGGATCATGTTCATCGCCGCCGCACGGGCGCGGTAGAGATCCTTGTGCATCGTGTCCAGCGTCGGCTGATCGCCCGTGTAGCTGTGGATCGTCGTCATGAAGCCACGGGTGATGCCCACGGTGTCGTTCAGCACCTTGGCAACCGGCGAGAGGCAGTTGGTGGTGCAGGAGGCGTTGGAGACCACGAGGTCATCGGCGGTGAGCGTGTCGTGGTTCACCCCGTAGACGATCGTCTTGTCGGCCCCAGCGGCAGGCGCGGAGACGAGCACGCGCTTGGCGCCGTATTCGAGGTGCAACGCTGCCTTGTCGCGCGCGGTGAAGATGCCGGTGCATTCCAGCACGATGTCCACATCGCCCCAGGGCAGATCCGTGGGGTTGCGGATCGCGGTGACCTCGATCGGGCCACGGCCCACGTCGATGGTGGTTTCGGTGGTTTTCACTTCCTTGGGAAAGCGGCCATGCACCGAGTCATAGCGCAGCAGGTGGGCGTTGGTTTCCACCGGGCCCAGATCGTTGATCGCCACGACCTCGATGTCGGTGCGGCCTGCTTCCTCGATCGCGCGCAGCACATTGCGCCCGATCCGTCCAAAACCGTTGATTGCTACTTTCACAGCCATGTCGCGCAAACTCCTATCGGCAACAGTGATGGGGTCGGGCCATACCCCCGGAAATCTGTTATCGCTAACATGTTCATTTGCGAAAGAAGGTCAACCGTTCATTTGGTCGCTATCGCCAGAAAGCGATAAATTCCGAAAATTCGGAGAACTTCTTGGCGAGGAAAAGGGACATGCCCCAGTGGAAGAACAGCAAATCGGCGGCAAAGATCGCGAGGATCAGGCCGCCGAGCACAAGTGCGAGTCCGTTTGTCATGCGTGGCACGGGGCAGCGGTTGCGCCCCGGTTCTCCCTGTTAGTGCAGGAGACGCCCCATCGCTGCGGCCACATCGGCCATCCGGCAGGAGAACCCCCATTCGTTGTCGTACCATGCCAGAACGCGCACGGTCCGGCCACCGATAACCTTCGTCTGATCGGGGGCAAAGATGGAGGAATGGGTGGTGTGGTTAAAGTCGATCGAGACCTTGGGCTCGGGATCATAGGCCAGCACCGAGCGCATGTGGCCGGAGGCGGCCTCGCGCACGATCTCGTTCACGTCTTCGACCGTCACGTCCTTGCCGGCCTCAAACGTCAGATCCACGGCCGAGACATTGGGCGTGGGCACGCGCAGGGCGGTGCCGTCTAGGCGGCCTTCCAGCTCGGGCAGCACTTCTTTCAGGGCCTTGGCCGCGCCGGTGGAGGTGGGGATCATCGCCATGGCGGCGGCGCGGGCGCGGTAGAGATCCTTGTGGCGGCGGTCCAGCGTGGGTTGATCGCCGGTGTAGCTGTGGATCGTCGTCATGATGCCGCGCTCGATGCCGATGGCGTCGTTGAGCACCTTGGCGAGCGGGGCGAGGCAGTTGGTGGTGCAGGAGCCGTTGGAGACGAGCCGGTCGTCGGCCTGCAGCGCGCGGTGGTTCACGCCGTAGACGATGGTGCGGTCCACATTGGTGGCCGGGGCGGAGAAGAGCACCTTTTTCGCGCCTTGCTCAAGGTGCACGGCGCCCTTGGGGCCATCATTGAACTTGCCGGTGCATTCCAGCACAACGTCCACGCCGGACCAGTCGAGCTCTGTCGGGTCATAGGTGGAGAAGACTTCCATCGGCCCGCGGCCCAGATCCATCGTGTTGCCATCGACCTTCACATCGCCGGGGAAGCGGCCATGCACGGAGTCATAGCGCAGCAGGTGGGCGTTGGTTTCGATCGGGCCGGTGGCGTTGATCTTCACCACCTGAACGTCGTTGCGGGCGCTTTCAGCGATATGAGCCAGCGTGCAGCGGCCGATCCGGCCGAAGCCGTTGATGCCAACGGTGATTGTCATGGTCGCGCTCTCCTACTCTTCAAACCAGCCGCCGGGCCATGGCGGGCTTGGGCCTTCTATAGGGGGGAAGGGGTTAAGGGGCCAACCGGAAAGCTGCATTTTTCCAACGTGTTAGCGCAAACTGAGGCAATTTGGACGGCGTTAGCGCAAACGATTTCACGGAGTTAGCGCCACCATTTCCACGCGGCGCTTTGCACGTGCAGAATCACTCTGCGGCTCCGAGGCACGCTGCACCCGGAACAAGCCGAAGGCGCCGGGTGCGCGCCGGCCCGTCCGGGCGGGCTGGCGCTTTGCTGGGTGCAGGCGTCGTTCTAAGGGCGCGCGGATGTGGCATGGATAAAGTGCCACGCTCCACCGTCTGGAAGCGCCAGCCCACGGGCCGACACGCCCCCGGCTTGCTCCGGGCGCAAAGGGGGACACAAAAAAGAGAGCCGCGAGGGCGCTCTTTCCAATCGTATTCGAGGGCTGCCTTACAGCAGCTCTTTCGCCTTCGCGGCAACGGCCTCGGCGGTGATGCCGAACTTCTCGAACAGCTCTTCCGCCGGCGCGGAAGCGCCGAAGCCTTCCATGCCGATGAAGGCCGACTTGGCCTCGCGGCCACGCTCGCCCAGCAGCCACTGATCCCAGCCCTGACGCACACCGGCCTCGATGGCGATGCGCACGGTGCCAGCACCCAGAACCTTGCGGCGGTAGGCTTCGTCCTGCGCGGCGAAAAGCTCCATGCAGGGCATGGACACCACGCGCGTGCCGATGCCCTCGGCCTGCAGAGCGGCCTGCGCCTTCAGCGCCACTTCCACTTCCGAGCCCGTCGCCATCAGCACGACCTGTGCCTTACCCTCGGATTGCGACAGCACGTAGCCGCCGCGCGCGGTGAGGTTGACGTTCTTGTGCTCGGTGCGCACCGTCGGCAGGTTTTGACGCGACAGCGCCAGCACCGAAGGCGTGGATTGCGACGAGAGCGCCAGCTCCCAGGCCTCGGCGGTTTCGACCGCATCGGCGGGGCGGAACACCCAGGTGTTGGGCGTGGCGCGGCTGATGGCCAGATGCTCCACCGGCTGGTGGGTCGGGCCGTCTTCGCCAAGGCCGATGGAATCATGCGTCATCACGAAGACCGTCGGGATCTGCATCAGCGCCGCGAGCCGCATGGAGGGGCGGGCGTAATCGGTGAAGCACATGAAGGTGCCGCCGTAAGCCCTTGCACCGCCGTGCAGAACCATGCCGTTCATCGCGGCCGCCATACCGTGCTCACGGATGCCGTAGTAGATGTAGCGGCCCTTGCGGTTATCCGGCATGAAGACGCCCAGATCGCCGGTCTTGGTGTTGTTGGAGCCGGTGAGATCAGCCGAGCCGCCGATGGTTTCGGGCATGATCGGGTTGATCACCGCCAGCGCCATTTCGCTGGCCTTCCGGGTCGCAACCTTGGGCTGCTCCTCGGACACCTGCTTCTTCAGCGCCTTCACGACGGCCGAAAGCCGCTTGGGCACTTCGCGGGCGTAGATGCGAGTCAGTTCTTTCTGGCGGCCTTCGCTCAGGGTGGCGAAACGCTCCTGCCATTCGGCATGGGCGGCTGCGCCTTTTTCTGCCGTGGCTTCCCAGGCGGCTTTCACATCAGCCGGAATGTCGAACGGCCCATGTTCCCAGCCATAAACGGCGCGGGTGTCGGCGATCAGCTTGGCATCGGTCAGCGCGCCGTGGCCCTTGGAGGTGTCCTGCGCGGAGGAGCCGAGCGCGATATGGGTCTTGCAGGCCACCATGGAGGGGCGGCGGGAGGCCTTGGCCTCGGTGATGGCGCGGTCGATGTCTTCCGGATCATGGCCGTCGCATTCCACCACGTGCCAGCCGGAGGCGCGAAAGCGCTTCACCTGATCGGTCTTGTCGGCCATGTCGACGGTGCCGTCGATGGTGATGTTGTTGTTGTCCCAGAGCACGATCAGCTTGGAGAGCTCATGCTTGCCGGCAAGGCCGATGGCCTCCTGGCTGACGCCCTCCATCAGGCAGCCGTCGCCCGCGATCACATAGGTGAAGTGATCGATGACCTTCTTGCCGTAACGGGCGCGCTGGATCTGCTCGGCGATGGCGAAGCCTACGGCATTGGCGATGCCTTGCCCAAGCGGGCCGGTCGTCGTCTCGATGCCCTTGGCGTGGCCGTATTCCGGGTGGCCGGCGGTTTTTGCGCCCCACTGGCGGAAGTTCTTCAGCTGATCGATCGTCATGTCGGCATAGCCGGTGAGATGCAGCAGCGAATAAAGCAGCATCGAGCCATGGCCGGCCGACAGGATGAAACGGTCGCGGTCGATCCAGTCCGGGTTTTTCGGGTCGAACTTCAGGTGGTTCTCGTACAGCACGGTGGCCACATCGGCCATGCCCATCGGCATGCCGGAGTGGCCGGAATTCGCAGCAGCCACGGCGTCCAGCGTCAGCACGCGGATCGCGGCGGCCTTTTTCCAATGCTCGGGGTGTTTTTCGCGCAGGGCAGAGATATCCACGTGGTTCATCCTCTGGTTCGGGAAATCGCTTGGTCGCGCCCCTGATAGCAGGGTCGCTGATTAGTGCAAGTTTCTGCGCTAACATGAGGCAATCGGGCGCTCATCCGGGGCCAATATGCCGATGGCGGGGGGCGCAATTCCCTTTTTCATTCGCTAAACTCTCAATTCAATGCAGAACACCCGATTCGTCTGCGGGGCGCGCCGACCGCGCGCAGGCGGCAAAGAGAAGGGGAGAGTCATGGAACAGGCACCCATGGAACAGGCCAAATGAGCGACATCACCGAGATCGAAGCCCGCATCCGCGCCGCGCTCGACCGCATTGCTGCGGCTGCCGAAAGCACGCCTTCGCAGGAGCAGGGCGAAAGCCCGCAAAGCGGCGCAGAGCTGGAGGAGCTGCGCGCCGCCCTCGAGGCCGAGCGCGCCGCCAACGAAAGCCTTGAAGCCCGCGTGGCGGCCATTCAGGAAAAGCAGGAGGCCAATGTGGCCGGGCTGAAACGCCGGGTCGATGAGCTCATGCAGCAGCTTTCGGACGCCGAGAAGGATAGCCAGAAGCTGCGCGCCGCCAACGGCCAGCTAACCGAAAGCCTCGCCGCCCTGCGCGGGGCCAATGAGCAGAACGTGGGCGAGCCCTTCCTGATCAACCGCTCGATGATGGCGGAACTGGAAGCCCTGCGCGCCGCGCGTGCCGCCGAGAAGCGCGAGCTGGACACGGTGCTCACTGCCCTTGAGGGCGTCATCGGGGAGGCAGAGTGATGCCGGAGATCAAGATTTCCATCGGTGGCCGTGAGTTTCAGGTGGCCTGTCAGGAGGGCGAGGAGCATTTCCTGCGTTCCGCCGCCGGTTTGCTCGCGACGGAAGCCGATACATTGGTGAGCCAGATCGGCAAACTGCCGGAAGCGCGTATGCTCCTGATGGCAGGGCTGATGCTGGCCGACAAGACAGCCGGGCTGGATGAACGCCTGAAGGAAGCCGAACGCAAGGCTGCCACGCAGGAGGCCAAGATCGCCGAGCTTGAGGCCCGCAAAGGGGGCGGCGAGCCGGTGGAGGTGAAGGTGGAAGTGCCAGTTGAGGTTCCGGTCGAAGTGGCCGTCGTGCCGCCGCAGCTGATCGAAAGCATGGCCGAAATCGCCGCCCGCGCCGAAGGGCTTGCAGAGGCGCTGGAAGCCGCTAAACCCTGACGGCACGCGGCGCGATGTGGCGCCGGATCACAACACACAGGACGTGAAGAAATGGCCCTCGAAGATGCGGTCAACGAAGTCGATACCGCTCTGACCCGCAGCAAGCTCACCGGGCTTGCCTATGAAAACACCTTCGGCGGGGCCACGAGCTTCCTGCGGCGGCGCTACACGAAGGATCTCGACGGCGTCGATCTGGCGATCACCGGCGTGCCCTTTGATCAGGCCGTCACCAATCGCCCCGGCGCGCGCTTCGGTCCGCGCGCCCTGCGCGAAGCCTCCACGCTGCAGCCCTATGATCCGCCCTTCGGCTGGGACGTGGATCCCCTGAGCGAATTCAACATCGCCGACTACGGCGATCTGGCCTTCGATTACGCCAAAGTGGCTGATTTTCCGGCGCGTCTGGAGAAACACGTAGCCGGGATTCTGGTCAAGGATGTGAACGTCCTGACGCTGGGCGGCGATCATTTCATCACCCTGCCGATCCTGAAAGCCTATGCCGCCAAATATGGCCCGATCAGCCTTGTGCAGTTCGACGCCCATTCCGACAGCTGGCCCGATGACGACATGGACCGCATCGACCACGGCACCTTTGTCTACAAGGCAGTGAAGCTCGGGCTGATCGATCCTGAGCGCTCGGTGCAGATCGGCATCCGCACCACCAACCCCGACACGATGGGCCTGCACACGATCGACGCGCGCGAGGTACATCTGGCTGGCCCGCTGGCTGTGGCCGAAAAGATCAAGGAAATCGTCGGCAGCAGCGCCTGCTACATGACTTTCGACATCGACGCGCTCGATCCGGCCTTTGCGCCGGGCACCGGCACGCCGGTCTGGGGCGGGCTGACAAGCGCGCAGGCCGCCATCATTCTGCGCGATCTGGCGGGGATCAACCTCGTGGGTGGCGATGTGGTCGAGGTGAACCCGCCGTTTGACACCACCGGCGCCACCGCCATCGCGGGCGCCCATGTGGCTACGGAAATCATGTGCCTCTGGGCCTGGAACCGCCGTGCGAAGGCGCAGGGCGCATGAAAACAGCGCTGATCCTGCTGCTGGCCGTTCTGGCCGTGGCAATGCTCTACGTCCGACTTGCGCCGATTGATGCGCAAAGCTGGCATCAGGATCCCGACACCGCGCCCGATCCGGGCGTGGCCGGGGTGCGCATCGGCTCAGACGATGCGCGTGCGCCGCAAGGCGAGGCCGCCACGCTGCTCGCCGCCCTGAATAACATCGCCCTTGCCACACCGCGCACCCGCGTTATTGCAGGCAGCGTGGCGGACGGCATGATCACCTATGAAACCCGCAGCCTTCTGTGGGGATTTCCCGATTACACGACGGTAAAGCTTGCGCCGCAGGCCGATGGCAGCGCACGGCTGGCGATCCTCGCCCGTCTGCGCTTCGGGCGCTCAGATCTGGGCGTCAACGGCAAGCGCGTTGCCGCTTGGCTGCAGGCTCTGGAGGCGGTCCAGCAGGCCGGGTGAGACATTTGAGGACAGGCAGCCCTCGGAAATTTCCCGCCACATCGGATTGTTGAGCGACATCTGGCACTGCGCCATGAACATGCGCCCATCCACCTGCAGGCAGATCATCTCGCCCAGCTCCACGCGGGCCCCGCTTTTGTCGGTGCAATAGCAATCGATCACCTTGCCGCCGGGGCCTTTGACATCGGCGAGGGCAGGGGTGGCGGCTGCCAGCAGGAGAGGGAGCAAAAAGCGCATCATGCCCTGATGATAGCACGGGCTCGCCCCTTGACCAAAGCGGGCATTTGAGGGAAAGCAAGGCATGGTTCCCTTGGACAAACTCGCTCAGATTACCCAGCGCTTTCAGTTTCTTGAGGCGCAAATGTCGGAAGGTGCCGCCGCCGGAGATTTGGCGGCGCTCGGACGGGAGTATTCCGAGCTCAAGCCGGTCGTCGAGGAAATCGCCGCCTACCGGCAATTGCTCACAGATATCGAAGACGCCAAGGCCATGCTCGACGATCCCGAGATGCGTGCGCTGGCGGAGGAAGAAATCCCGCTAATGAAGGCGCGGATCCCGGCGCTGGAGCAGGCCTTGCAGCTGGCGCTCCTGCCCAAGGACGCCGCCGACGCGCGCCCGGCGATGATCGAGATTCGTCCCGGCACCGGCGGCGAGGAAGCCGCCTTGTTCGCAGGCGATCTGCTGCGCATGTATCAGCGCTACGCGGAAGGCCGGGGCTGGCGGTTTGAGATCATCGAACACAGCGAAACCGAGCTGGGCGGGGTGAAGGAAGTCGTCGCCCATGTGCAGGGCGAGGGCGTCTTCGCGAAGCTGAAATTTGAAAGCGGCGTGCACCGGGTGCAGCGCGTGCCGGCCACCGAAAGCGGCGGGCGCATCCACACCTCCGCTGCCACCGTGGCCGTGCTGCCCGAGGCCGTGGATGTGGACATCCAGATCGACGCCAATGATCTGCGGATCGACACGATGCGTTCCTCTGGGGCAGGCGGCCAGCACGTCAACACCACCGATTCCGCCGTGCGCATCACCCATATTCCCTCCGGCATCGTGGTCACGAGTTCGGAGAAGAGCCAGCACCGCAACCGCGAGATCGCCATGCAGGTGCTGAAAACACGGCTCTACGACATGGAGCGCCAGAAGATCGACAGCGAACGCGCCGCCAACCGCAAGAGCCAGGTCGGCTCGGGCGACCGCTCCGAGCGCATCCGCACCTACAACTTCCCGCAAGGGCGCATGACGGACCACCGCATCAACCTGACGCTCTACAAGCTCGATCAGGTGATGCAGGGCGATCTGGACGAGGTGATCGACGCGCTCACCGCCGATTATCAGGCTGGCCTTCTGGCCGAGATGGAGGCGTGAGCAGCGTTAGCCAGGCGCTTGTCGCGGCCACGCGCCGGCTGTCAGAGGCCGGCATTCCAGGCGCCGCAACGGATGCGCGCACGCTGCTGGCCCATGTGCTGGGCGTTGCGCGCGGGCGGCTCACGCTTTTGGGGCCTGATCCTCTGACAGAGGCGCAAGTGGCGGCGTATGACGCGCTTCTCAAAGGGCGGCTTGCACGGCGGCCCGTCTCCCATCTTACCGGCACGCGGCAGTTCTGGGGGCGCAGCTTCCGGGTGACGCCTGATGTGCTCGATCCACGCCCCGAAACCGAGGATCTGGTCGCGCTGGCGCTGCAAGAGCCTTTTACGCGCGTATTGGATCTGGGCACGGGCAGCGGCTGCATCCTGCTTTCGGTGCTGGCCGAGCGCCCGCAGGCCACAGGGCTTGGCGTGGATGCTTCGGAAGCCGCGCTCACTGTCGCGCAGGGCAACGCGCAGGCGCTCGGGCTTACGGATCGCGCATCCTTCAGGCTTTCGGACTGGTTTTCGCACGTTGAGGGCCGCTTCGATCTGATCCTCTCCAACCCGCCATACATCACGCAGGCCGAAATGGCCGAACTCGCGCCGGAAGTGGCCGGGCATGAGCCGCATATGGCGCTCACGCCGGGCGGGGACGGGCTTTCGCCCTACCGGATCATCTGCGCGCAAGCCGCAGCCTATCTTGCCCCCGGCGGGCGGGTGATCTTTGAAATCGGCCACCTGCAGGGGGCGGCCGTGGCCGCACTGATGCGCGGAGCGGGCTTTGACGCGGTAACGATTGCGCAGGATCTTTCTGGTAAGGATCGCAACGTTCTGGGGCGTTTGCCCGCACATTCGCCTTGAAACCGTGGCGCGGAGCGCTCAATTGACGCGCAAGGCAGGGGAATTCGCGATTAGCGCTTGTGTTGCCCGCCCCATCGTGCTTACTCATGGGGTACAAGGACGCGGATGCATCGCCCATCCCCCTCGTAAGTTCGCCAGAAATCGCTAGCTGCCCGGTTACGATAACCCCCGCAAGAGGCGCGGAAGAGGCAAAAGCGAACGCCACTATAAGGCTGGAATAGATACTACAATGAGATCTTCGAAATCACGTTCGCGGTCTAAAGCCAACCGCAGCAGGTCTGTCGGCAATATCGTCAACCGTGTGTTCGACAGCTCCGGGCCTGAAGGCAAGGTCCGCGGAACGCCGCAGCAGATCATCGACAAATACACCCAGCTCGCCCGCGACGCGCAGCTCGGCAACGATCGCGTTGCCGCGGAGAACTTCCAGCAGCACGCCGAGCATTACGTGCGCATGCTGGGCGAAGCGCAGCGCGAGGCCGATGCCCGCCGCGAGCAGCAGGAAAACGAACAGCGCGCCCGCCAGCAGCAGCGCGACAATGACCGCCAGGATCGGCAGGATCGTCAGGACCAGCAGCAGGATGGCAAAGGCTCTGACCGCAGCCAGTCTGATCGGGGCCAATCCGAGCGCAGCAAATCCGACAAGGTCGATCCCGGCAGCGCGCCGCAGCCTGACATCTTTGATGTCGCGGAAAACGACGAAGCGGATTCGGGCCTCGTGGAGACGCCGGAAAGCAAACCCAAGCCCAAGCGCAAGCCCTCCACCCGCAGCCGTGCGAAGAAGAGCGACGCTGCCCCGGCCGAAGCACCTGCCGCAAAGGGCGATGACGCCCCTCAGCCGGACGCACCGGAAGCCGCCGAGTAAGGCGCTCCACCTCAAACGCAAAAGGCGGGCCATGCCCGCCTTTTTTCGTTTTGGAACAGGGTGCTGTCAGCCTGCCTTGATTTCGCGGGCCAGCGCGCAGAAGCCTTCGAGCGGGATCTGCTCGGCGCGGTCCGTGGGTTTGAGCCCGGCGGCCAGCAGGCGGTCCTCGATGTCCGGCGCGACACCCTTGAGCGAGGCGCGCAGCATCTTGCGGCGCTGGTTGAAGGCCGCCGCCACCACGCGCGAGAGCGTGGCCGCATCCGCCGGGAAGCGCGGCTCGGGCAGGGCGGTGAGATGCACCACGGCGGAATGGATCTTGGGCGGCGGGGTGAAGGCCTCCGGCGGCAGGCTCATCACGATGCGCGCCTCGCTGCGCCACTGCGCGAGGATCGCCAACCGCCCGTAGGCCTTGGAGCCGGGCTCCGCCACGATGCGCTGCGCCACTTCCTTCTGGAACATCAGCGTCAGGCTCTCCCAGAAGGGCGGCCAGTCTTTCGGTGTCAGCCAGCGCACCAAGAGTTCGGTGCCCACGTTATAAGGCAGGTTCGCCGCCACCCGGATCGGCGGGGTTAGGTGGCTGAGCGGGTCCACCTCCAGCGCATCGCCGTTGATCACTTCAAGCCGCCCCGGATAGGCGGCTTCGATCTCGGCCAAAGCGGGCAGGCAGCGGCTGTCCTTCTCGATGGCGAGCACCTTGCGCGCGCCTTCCGCCAGCAGGCCGCGCGTCAGCCCGCCGGGGCCGGGGCCAATCTCCAGCACGTCGCAGGCGCGCATGTCGCCCGCCTGCCGCGCGATCTTGGCGGTGAGGTTGAGATCCAGAAGGAAGTTCTGGCCCAAAGATTTCTTGGCGCGCAGATCGTGGGTTTCAATCACGTCGCGCAAGGGGGGCAGGGCATCAAGCTGGGCCATGGGGGCCTCCGTTCGCGCGCGCCACGGCAAGGCGCTGCGCCAGTTTCAGGGCCTCGATCAGGCTCGACGGGGTGGCAATGCCCATGCCCGCAATATCGTAAGCGGTGCCGTGGTCGGGCGAGGTGCGGATGAAGGGCAGGCCGAGGGTGACATTCACGCCCTTGTCGAAATCCAGCGTCTTGATCGGGATCAGTGCCTGATCGTGATACATGCAGATCGCCGCATCATAGCCCGCGCGCGCGGTGGCGTGGAACATCGTATCCGCCGAAACGGGCCCCTGCAGGTCCAAGCCCTCGCGGCGCAGGCGGTCCAGAACCGGGGCGATCACGTTGATCTCTTCCCGGCCCATGGCCCCGCCTTCGCCCGCGTGGGGGTTCAGGCCCGCGATGCGCAGGCGCGGGGCTGTCAGGCCGAAATCGCGCTTCAGGGCGGCATGGGTGATGCGGAGCGTCTCTTCCAGCAGCACAGGGGTGAGCGCCTGCGGCACCTCCTCGATCGCGATATGGATCGTGACAGGCACCACCCGCAGCGCGGGGCTTGCGAGCATCATCACAACGCGCTCAACCCCGGCCAGATGGGCCAGAAATTCTGTGTGGCCGGGAAAGGCGAAGCCCGCACCATCTTTGAGCGCCTTCTTGTGGATCGGGTTTGTGCACAGCGCGCAGGCCTCTCCTGTCTGCAAGAGTTCCACACCGCGCTTGATGGCCGTGATCACACTGGCCGCATCGCGCGCATCCGGCGCGCCGGGGCGGCTGTCGCCGGCAAAGGGGTGGGCGAGAACGGGCAGGGCGCGATTGCTGGCCTCTGCGGCAGCCGAGGGCGTGTCGATCAACTCCACGGGCGTTCCGGCAGGCAGATGCCGGGGATCGCCGATCAGAAAAAAAGGGCAATCGCCGCGCAAGGCTTCCCAGGCGGCGGCGGCGATCTCGGGGCCGATGCCTGCGGGATCGCCGCAGGTCAGGGCGATGGGAGGCAGGCTCACGGGATACGGATCACGGCGTCAGAGCGCAGCTGTGCGATGTAGCTGGCCGCGTAGGAGACAAGCCGTGCGTTCACCAGCTCGCGGCGGATGTCGCCCCGGTTCACCTCTTCGCCCAGATCCGGCGTGCGCCCGCAGAGCATCAGGAACACCAGCGTCTGGCCGTTGTTGCGGGTGAGCGACGTGGAGACTTCGCCCGGATCCATATCGTCAAGCTCGCGGCGGATGTCGGCGGGGAGCTGCGCCTCGGGCAGGGTCTCGATGCGCAGGGCGTCCTCGGCTTTGCCCTTGTTCACACCGTAGAGATCATCGCAGGTGTCCACTTCGTTGCGGATGCGCGAGGCCTGGCGCAGGCCTTCCTCGCTGCGGCCGCCGGCGATGAAGTACTGAGCGAATTCAACGGTGTAGTTCTGCGAGGTCGTGGCGCTCACTTCCTGCTTGTCGCGCAGCTGGAACAGAACAAGCGCGTTGGGCACCTGGATCGGATCGGTGATCTCACCGGGGCGCAGGGCAAGGATCTGCGGCGCGATCTGCGGTGGCAGGCTCGAAATCGAGCGCCACTTCAGCCGCCCGCCATTGGCGCGCGACGGTGCGGCGGAGAACTGCGAGGCGGCTGCGGAAAACTCGGACACAGAGCGGATCTGGCGCAGCTGCGGCAGGATCTGGGCCACCTGCTCCTGAAACTCGGGCGCTGTGGGCAGCACGATTTCGGACAGCAGCACCCGCACGCCGCCGCTGCCGCTGGAATAGGCCAGCGCGCGGTCGATCTCGGCTTCCGTCACCTGTGCGCGGGGGCCGAAGAGGCCCCGGATCAGCTCACGCCAGACGATGCCGGAAGCGACGAAATCGCGTACCGTTTGCTGCGAAACGCCCGCGCGGGCGATTTCCACGAGGAACTGCTCGCCCGTCAGGTTCGCGCGGCTGGCGAATTCTTCGATACCTTGCGCAATTTCCTCGTCGCTGGCCGTCAGGTTGAACTGCGCGGCGGCTTGCGATTGCAGGCGGTCGTCGATCAGCCGGTCCAGCGCCTCGTTGCGCAGATCGCCCGGCGTGCCCAGCACCTCAAGGAAGCGGATGCGCTGCTCCAGCTCGAAGCGGGTCACGACGCCGTCGTTCACATAGGCCACCGGGCTGAACGGGCTCTGCGCCGCTGCAGGCGCAAGGGCCGAAAGAAGCGCGGCCACGGGCAGCACGATCAGAAGAAGGGCGCGGGAAAGTGGTTTCAAAGCTCTGCTCATTCGTTGTGATCGCCTAGTAGCACTCGCGGACGGACTGGCGGCGGTTCTTTTCGCCGAACCCCAGCAAGGTGACTTTTAGCCCGACATTCGTCGACGGGTCCACATTAGATGACGAGGTGAAGCGGCGCGACACCGAAAGATCGACGCTGATGCACTCGTTGACATACTCAAGCCCCACCCCGGCGCGGGCCGCGGAGCCTTCCACGAAATCGTAACGCCAATCTACTTTACCGATCCAGTTGTTGGCGATGCGGTACTCGGCGTCCATCGTCCATTCCGAGGTGTCGGAGAAGCGCGACTGGCTCGCATCCTCGACCATCCAGACATAGCTGGACGAGAGCAGCACGTCTTCGTTGACCCAGCTGACGCGGGTTTCGTTCTTGGTGAAGTCGAACTCGTTATTGAAGAGCGTGCGGTTGATCAGCGACAGGTTGTTGGGCAGCACGAGCGTGGCGGCGGCGAGCCAGTCGGACTCATTGCCATCAAGGCCCGAGCCGGTCGAAAAGCTGTTCACATCGGTGTCGCGGAAGATCTTGCCCATGGTCACGCCAAGCGTCCAGCCGTCCGGGTCATAGCGTGTCCAGCTGGCGCCGAGGTTGGCGCGGAAGCCGCGCTCGTAGCGGTCAAAGCCGGGAAAGCGGGAGAGCGCAAAAAGGTTGCCTTCGTCGAACTCGGGCAGGGTGGAGACCTCGTTGGGCACATCGGCCATGGAGGTATCCGTCCAGAGGAATTGCGCCACCGGCTCCAGCGTATGCACGACGCCGTTGGCTTCGGTCTTCTGGAAGGGCCAGCGCAGCTCGACGCCCGCCGTGGGGGTGACGTGGAACTGGGTTTCCTCATAGGCGCTGTCTTGGCGGACAACGTAGTAATCGCCCGAGGCTGCACCGATGGCCTTGAACAGCATGCCGTTTTGCATCTGCCACGTGCGATACCAGTCCAGCCGCATACTGGCGCGGCCCATGTCGCGCCCCGTGGGGCCGTCGGTATCGGATTGGCGGATGAAGCCCTGTCCGTTGAAGGTGGCGGTGGCAAAGCCGCCGATGCCCTGCGGTTTGAAGCGCCGCTCGTAAGTGAGTTCCAGCACTTCGGTGGGGATCTCGGGGTTCTGCTCGCTGTCGCGCAGGGAGCGGTAATGGGTGAAATCGGTGGAGAAATAGGCATCCCTGCGGGTGCGGGTCAGCTCGATCGAGCTTTCCAGACGGTCGGTGTCGGAGAAATCATACTCCAGCAGGTAGGCTTTGTCGGAGGTGGCCTCGATGTCGAAGTTCAACACGAAATCATCGCGCAGCCCGATGGAGCCATCGGCAAAGAGATAGCCGCGCCATTCGTCGGGGCGGATGTCATCGCGGGTGAGCGCGCCGTTGAACTCCATTTCGCCATCGGTGAGCGCCTGCCGGTAGCGCAGTTTCACGGTGCGCGAATTGGTGGTGATCAGCGGTGCAATGGTCAGATCCTTGCTGTCGCCGATGGCAATGAAATAGGGCAGTTCGATCCCTTGCCCGACGATCGAGTCCGATGTCACCGTCGGGATCAGGAAGCCGTTGGCACGCTCCAGCGTCGGATCGGGCAGGCGCAGGCGCGGCAGGTAGAAGATCGGCAGGCCCGCCACTTCAAGCCGCGCGTCCTTGAAATAGAGCTGCCGCTCCAGCTCATCGTGGATCACCTCGCGGGCGCGGATCTGCCAGAGCGGAACCGGATCGCTGGCGCAGACCTTGCAGCTTGAGGCCACGGTGTTGGACAGCCGCGTGTAGCGGCCATCGATCCGGCGCACCTCGGCCGCGGCAAGCTGGATCTGCTGATCCAGCACCAGCCGCGCGCTCTGCAGGATGCCGTTGCGCAGCTCGCTGTCCATTTCGGCCGCCGATGCCAGCACAGTGGTGTTTTCGCCGTAGTAGACGGTGATCGGCCCCTCAATGGTCAGCTGCTCTGTGGTGGCGTCATAGGTGATCGCCGTCGCCTTGAGTTGGGCGCCATCATAGAAGACTTCCACGTTGCCCCGCGCGCGCACCACGTTGTTGCCATCGAGCGCGACGCTGTCGGCAATGAGCGTGGCGGCCTGCGCAGGTTCGGTTCCCTGGGCCTGAAGCGGCGCGGCCAGAAGCACTGAGCTGAGCGCAAGCGCGGTGAGGGGGATCAGGGCGCGGCGCATCAGCCGTCCTCCAGATGCAGGATCAGGCCAAGCGCGAGGCAGATACCGGCAATCGGTGGCGTCCAGGCCGCCACGCCGATGGGGATCTGCCCGCTCTCGCCCAGAACCTGCGCGAAATTACGGATGAAGAAGAGGCCAAAGCCCATGAGGATCGCGCCCAGAACCATGATGCCGGTGCGCCCAAACCGCGTGTGGCGCATGGTGAAGGCCGCGCCGATCAGCACCATCGACACCAGAAACAGCGGCGAGGCCAGTTCCATCTGGAACCAGACTTCGTGTTGGCGCGGCGAAAAGCCTGCGTTTTTCAGGTTGGTGATGAAGCGCGGCAGATCCCAGATCGGGATCGCGCTTGGGGTGCCGAAACTGTCGCGGATCTGCTGGCGGGTCAGGTTGGAAGCGAGATCGAGCGTATCATAGCTGCGCGCGTCGCGCTCGGGATTGTCGGTGGTGGCCAGTGACCAGACCTTCGCATTCTGCAGCGCCCAGCGACCGGCGGAAAGTCCCGCCTCCTGCGCTTCCACGCGTTCCAGCGGCGTGCCGTCGGTGTCAAAAGAGATGAAGGTCACCCCGCGCAGCAAGGTGCCGTCGAGGTTGCTTTCGGCGGCGCGGATCACCGTCTGGCCTTCGCTGTTGCCCTGCCGCAGCCAGAGCCCCTCGTCAGAGATTGACAGCACGCTTTGCTCGCCGCTTTTGTAGCTGTTTTCCAGCAGTTCGTAGCGTTTCTGGGTGCCCGCAACGATCGGGTTGAGCACCGCAACGGCAAAGACGCCCAGCAGGAAGGCCGCACTGACGGGCGCGATCAGGCTCATGACAGCCGACCGCCCCGCCGCCCGCGTGACAACAAGTTCGGAGGAGCGCGCAAGGCCGAGGTACATGGCAAGCGTGCCAAGGATCACGATCAGCGGCAGGATCTGGTAGATGCCCGCGGGCAGGTTCAAAAGGGAGAGCTCGAAGATCTCGGCGAAGGGGATCTCCTCGCCGCCGAATTTGCGCAGCTGCTCCACCATGTCGAACATCTGCATCAGCACGGTGAAGGCGAAGCCCACGATCAGCACGGAGCGCAGGAAGCGGCGGGCAAAATAGAGGTGGAGGATCACGCTTGCGCCCTCCGCCGTTTGAACAGCCCTGGCTTGGTGGAGATCCACAAGAGCACGAAAGTCGCCAGCAGCCCCAGCGCAGGCGCGACATACATCACCGGCCAGGCCTCAGGATCCCGCTGGGCGATGTCGCTCATCGCGTTGTCCAGCGTCTCCATCACCACGAGCAGCACAACCGCGCCGACGATCTGTTTCCAGATCCCGAAGCGCGAGTAGCCCCCCACAAGAAGCGCGGCAAAGCCCGTCATCACGGCCACCAGCGCCACCAGCCCTTGCGTGATCCGCTCATGGGCTTCCTGCAGGAACACCGCCGCGCTGCGCCCGGTTTCCTCCAGCAGTTCCGGCGCGAGCGAGAGAAGCTCGGGCGTGCTCAGCTCGCGCGGCTTGCGTTTGGTCGGATCGCCGGAAGGCACCAGCGCGCCGATGTCAAAGACGAAATCCTCGAACTGCGTGGTGGAGAGCGTGTTGGCCTTGGCGTTCAAAGTCTGGGCCATGCCGTCAAACATCAAAAGCTTCGGCCCGGTGTCCTCGCGCACCAGAAGCGCCAGTTTCGCCGTGTAGGTGGTTTGCAGCTCGGTATTGCGCGCGTCGGTGAGGAAGATGTCCTGCAACTCGCCGGAGGCCGATATCTCGCGGATGTAGAAGGTGATGCCCTTGGCCGGGTGCATGAAAGTGCCTTCCACCAGAAGCCCGGCGGCGACGTTCTCGGCGATCTCGGCGGTGCGCAGGGTGAGCTGTCGGTTGGAGCTTGGCACCAGCAGGTGCGTGAGGATGCTCATCAGCACGAAGACGATCACCCCGAAGGCAAAAACTGGCCGCGCCAGCCGGTAGGGGCTGAAGCCGGTGGATTGCACCACCACAAGCTCGCTTTCCGTCGACAGCCGGTTCGTGACGTAGATCGTCGCCACGAAGGCCGCGATCGGCATCACCACGCGGATCACGTTGGGCAGAGTGAGGGCGGTGAACTCAAGGAAGACGACGGCCGACTGGCCGTTGGAGATCAGCGTGTCAAACAGTGAAACGGCCCGGTTGACCCAATAAACAAGCACGAGAATGAGGGAGAAAAACCCGAACAACGCAAGCAATTGCGACAGGAAATATCTGTCGAATTTCGCCACTGCGGTGCCCCTTGCCTTGCCTTTGTTTGGGGCGAAACTAGCGGATTTGGCAGGGCGGGAAAACTGCTATCTGGCCTCTGCCGCGTGATCCGGCTACCAATGGCGGCAGACCGCGCACCCCTTCGCGCAAAGGAGATGATTATGACCCCGACAGCCGCCATTGAATTCAAGGAAATCGAGCTCGACGCCATTGCCGCCCATGAGGGCAGCGTGGCGGTGTTTCTGGGCAGCGAAGGCGCGATGGATCAATGCGCCCGCCGTGTAAATCGCGTGACCAAGGGCGCGCTGGCCCGCATGGCCGAAAGCGAATCCTTTGAGAAGATGAAAGAGGGTGAGGCCACGGTGCTGGCTTTCCCCCAAGGGCTTGCTGCCGAGAAACTTGTTGTCGTGAAACTGGACCGCCGCGCGAAAGCCGATGTGGCGCGCAAGGCCGGGGCCGCCATCGGCAAGACCCACGGCAAGGCGGCCCTTCTGGTGCTGGCAGGCAACCTCGTGCAGGCGGCGGAGCTCTCCTTCGGCCTTGCCATGCGGGCCTATGACTTCTCCGATCACAAAAGCAAAGCCGCCGATCCGCTCGGCGCGGTGCACTTCATGGTGGCCAAGCCCGAGGAGATCGCCGCGCAGGCCGCGCCGATGGCGGCTGTGGCTGAGGGCGTCTTTTTCACCCGCGATCTGGTGAACGAGCCGGCAAACGTGCTCACCACCACCGATTTCGCCGCGCGCCTTGCCGCCATGCAGGAGCTTGGCCTTGAGGTTGAGATCCTTGAAGAGGACGAGCTGGAAAAGCTCGGCTTCCGCACGTTGCTTTCGGTGGGGCAGGGTTCCGAAAGCCCTTCCAAAGTGGTGGTGATGCAGTGGAACGGTGGCGGCGATGAGAAGCCCTTCGCCTTCGTCGGCAAGGGCGTGGTGTTTGACACTGGCGGTATCTCGATCAAACCCGCCGCCGGCATGGAAGACATGACGATGGACATGGGCGGCGCGGGCACCGTGGCGGGCGTGATGCGCACGCTGGCGCTGCGCAAGGCCAAGGCCAATGTCGTGGGCATTGTCGGCCTCGTGGAGAACATGCCCGACGGCAAGGCCACGCGCCCCGGCGACGTGGTGAAATCCATGAAGGGCGACACGATCGAGATCATCAACACCGACGCCGAAGGCCGCCTCGTGCTGGCCGATTGCCTCTGGTACGCGCAGGAGCGTTTCGAGCCCACCGGCATGATCAACCTCGCCACGCTCACCGGCGCGATCATCATTGGGCTGGGTCACGAGAACACCGGCGCCTTCTCCAACGACGATGCGCTCTGCAACGCCTTCCTGAAGGCCGCCGCGCAAGAGGGCGAGGGCGCATGGCGTCTGCCGATGGGGCAGGCCTATGACGATCAGCTCAAAAGCCGCATCGCCGACATGAAGAACGTCGGCACGCGGGCGGGCGGCTCGATCACGGCCGCGCAGTTCCTGCAGCGCTTCGTGAAGGAGGGCACGCCCTGGATTCACCTCGACATCGCGGGCACGGCCTCGGTGAAGAGCGAAACCACGCTCGCCCCGGCGGGCGCGACGGGCTGGGGCGTGATGGCGCTCGATCGGCTGATCCGCAACGGCTACGAGGCCGGCTAAACCCGTGGGCGCGGCCTTCTTCTACCATTTGACCCGCAGCCCGGTGGAGGAAACCCTGCCGATGCTGCTGGACAAATCCCGGCAGGCCGGCTGGCGGATCCTGATACGCGGGCGTGATGAAAACCGCCTGCGCTGGCTGGATGAACGGCTCTGGCAGGGCGCGCCCGAAGGCTTCCTGCCGCATGGGCTCGCTGGCGGGCCGCATGATGCACTGCAACCGGTTCTGTTGGGGGGTGAGGGTGTTTCGGCGGAAGGCTTCACCTGCCTGATGTCCATCGACGGGGCCGATCTTTCGGCAGAGGAAGTGCAGGCCAGTGAGCGCGCCTGCATCCTTTTTGACGGCACCGATCCGGACGCCGTCGCTCATGCGCGCGTGCAGTGGAAAGCGCTCACCGATGCCGGCTGCGCGGCGAAATACTGGTCTCAGGAAGAGGGGCCCTGGGCGATGAAGGCGGAAGCCGGGGGCTGAATTTACTTAGAGCTTGGGCCGGGCAATGGCCCGGCTCCGGGTGGACTTCGCGAGCGCGCCTGCGAACACCAGCACCAGCCAGAGGCTCAGTAGCGCCTTTGAAACAGGCTCCATCGTGCCCTCAATCCGCAGCGCATGCACCACGGTGCCCGTGATCACCAGCGCGGCGAGCGACAGATGCACCACGCGCCAGAGTTTCCAGCGTAAGCGCAAAGGCCCGCGCAGGGCGGTGATCCCGGCGCTTAAGAAGAGCGCTCCCATCGCCAGCAGGCCCCAAAGCGCAAAGGGCGTGGGGGAGCGCAGGAGCAGCACGTCCACCACGTCCGGCGGGCTGGTGATCCAGAGGCCCAGCACGTGGAACCCGACGCTTGTAACCAGCAGGGCCCCGATCAGCCGGTGCAGCTTGCGGCCCTGAAAGGCGCTCAGGCCCGGCAGGGCTTGCGTGGCGAGCAGCGGTTGCAGGGGCATCAGCGCCATGGCGAGAACGCCTGCAAACCCTCCGGCGATGTAGATGGGATCGCGCCACTGCAGCAGCGGGCTTGCGAGGGATAGCGCCACCGGCACCACAATCAGCGCGGCCACCCAGAGCCAGATCGCCGCGCTGCGCATCAGATCAGGCGGGCTCCAGCACGAAATGGGCCTCAAGTTCCTTGTTCGAGGCGCTGGCCATCACCGGGCGCAGGAAGACGGTTTTGAAATCATCGCTGTCATAGGCGAGATGCCCGTGGGGCTGGCCGAAGGCGGGCACGATCTGGGGCATTTCCAGCCGGAACACGCCGTCTGCATCCGTCAGCGTCGCGCCGTGGCTGTGCCAGTCGCGCTCATGGCCCTCGGTGGTATGGGCCCAGATCTGGATCCGCTGGCCGGGCAGGGGCGCACCATCGCCCGCGCGCCGCACGGTGCCGCGCATCCAGAACCCGCCGCCGCCGATCCGCTCCACGATGGGCGCGCCGGGGCGGTAGTTGTTGGCTCCGCCGCGCATGGTGGGCGTGGGGGCGAGCCCAGCGGCGCGGGCCGGAGTGATGAGGCCGGTGCCGGCGGTGAGAACTGCCGCGCCGGTGGTGGCGAGCAGCTTGCGGCGGGTGAAAGGGGTGCGATGCATCCGAAAATCTCCTCTCCGAGGGTGTTCCGGTAACAATAGCATCTCAGGCGCGCATTGCCGTGGGGGCGAGGCGGAATTTCCGGCCCCAAGCGGCCACGATTGCGTGATCTAGCGTTCGGCGACCTCGTAAGCAGGCATCTGGCCTGAGATTTCGAGGATCAGCTTGCGCCGGATCGCCTCGGCCAGATCGGCCTCATCCGTGGCCGTCACCACGAAGGCCCCAAGCCCGCCGATGATCCGCTCCTCATAGACTTTCCCCAGATCCGGGTAGCGCGTGGGCGTGTCGCAGAAGCGGCAGAGGATCGGCAGCCCGTTGATCGTGATCCCGGCCGCCACGACCTCCTGCCGTGCTTGCTCCAGCGGGGGGCCAGAAAAGCTGTTGGGGCTGTCGCCGGAGAAATCGATCACCTTGCGCCAGCCCTTGAATTCATTCTGTTCGATCAACCGCTTGGCATCCAGCAGCGCGCCGCCAATGGCGTTGCGCCCATAGGCTTGACGGGGCGGCGTGAGCAGCGCCTCGGCGAAAGCACGCGCGCTTTCGGGGCCGTCGATCTTGGCCCAATCCACCACCACGGCGGTGTTGGCGGCCCATTCCACGTAGGTCACCGCGATGGACTGATAGGCCGTGCGCTCTATGGCGGCGAGCACGCGCGGATCGGTGAGCGCCTCGGCATAGCCCTGCCGCTGAAAGCCGATCTCGGCCTCTGAGATCGAGCCCGAGGCATCGGCTAGCAACACAAGCTCCACCTCCACTTCCTCGGCCAGAGCCGGGAAGGCGAGTGCAAAGAAGAGAGCCAGCAGAAACCGCATGGGCGAAAGCCTAACCAAATAAGCGTTAACAGGGGCTTGGCCAATGCCTGCCCCTGTACCACCTAGGCTAGAAGGACCGGGCGGCCAGTTTCAGCGCGGCAGGCGGATGTCGAACCGCTCCCGCAGGCGCGCATCAAGCGCAGGCTCAAACCGCGCCGCGGAAGGTTCCGCCAGTATGGCCTCTTTCCGCGCGGTGGCGCGGGCCAGCAGATCGGGCTTGCCCTGTTCCTCCCATTCCTTCGGGCTCGTGCGGTCCGCCAGCGCGGGATAGACATATTCCGTCTGCATCAGCCCCAACGTCTGGGCGGAACCAAGATAATGGCCCGGCCCCTCAAGGCAGGTGGCGCGGATCACCTCGATGCCGCAGGTTTCTTCCGTCACCTCGATCCCGCGCACGCAGCGCAGGGCTTGTCCGATCAGATCGTCGCCCAGGATCAGGCTTTCGTGGCAGAAGCCCAGCAGCGAGGCATGCATCCCGGCGGCCTCGTAGATCATGTTGAGCCCCGAAAGCCCCGCCATGACGTTGGAGGTCGCCTGTTCCCAGCCGGCCTGCATGTCGGGCAGTTTCGCGTCCGCAATCCCTGCCGCCGCGCCACCGGGCAACCCGTAGAAGCGGTGCATCTGGGCGCAGCCCGCCGTGAGCAGCGCCTGCTCGCCGGAGCCGCCCGACATCGCGCCCGTGCGCAGGTCCGACACGAAAGGCCATGTGCCGAAGATCGCCGGATGGCCCGGCGCGATGGCGTTCACATAGACGATCCCGGCCAGGCACTCCGCCACCGCCTGCACGATCGCGCCCGCAATGGGGGCAGGGGCCGTGGCCCCCGCCTGACCGGCAGAGAGCAGCAAAACGGGCATTCCGGCGGCGATCACCTTTTCCATCACCTGACAGCTTTCGGTGGCGAATTTCATCGGCGGCACGACGAAGCAGTTGGAATTGCTCACGAAAGGCCGCGCGCGGAACGCGTCCTCGCCACCCGCAACCTCATGCAGGAAGGCGATGCATTGATCCACCGTTGTCGGGTCCACGAAGCTGGTGCCGACGTGTTTCGTGGTGCCCGAGCAGCAAGCATAAAGCGTGTTCAGATCGAGCGACTGGTTGTCGGGCATGTCGCGCGCCACCATGGGGCGCTGCAGGAAATGGAGGTTATCGAGCCGGTCTGCGATCCGGGCCGCATCATGGAGATCCTGCAGCGTGGACTCGCGGTAATTGCGCCCGGCCACATCCACCATATGCACCGCTGCGCCCGCGGTGCCGTAGTGCACGCGGGTGCCGGTGAGGCTCAGATCATGGGCCGGTTCGCGCCCGTGCAGCGTGATCCCGCGCGCCGCCTTGGCGAGCATGTCCTCCACCAGCGCGCGGGGGTAGTGCAGGCGGCCATCGCTGCCAAGTTCCGCCCCGGCGCGCACCATGATCTCGATGCCAGAGGGCGGCGCATCGGCAAGGCCGATCTGCTCCAGAGCGTCCAGCGCGGCGGCGTGGATGCGGGCGACATCGGCGTCTGACAGCGGGTTGTAACGCCCTCCGGTGAGGCCTGCGCGCACCGGGCGCAGGGTGTCGGCAAGGGGGGCGGCGCGCGCGGCGCGACGGGCGGAACGTCCGCCGGAGCGGCGGGAAGTCTGGGTGTTCATGTGTTGGAAAACTCTTTTGAAACAGGCGTGTTCAGGGTGAAGCTCATCCTAAACGGCAAGCGGACGCCCCCGCGCCGCGCGCCCGCGCTCCGCCCCGATGGTCCGCACCACCAGCGCGATCTTCCAGTCTTCATCGTGAGGTCTGGTGTTGGCGCAACGTTTCATTCCGCCAGTTGGCCCCGGCCTGCGCCCCCCTGTCGCGCCTGTTTGCGTCAGCGTGTCGTTTTCAGCGCTTTTCGCCGCTCTCTGCCGCGCCCGCCAGCAGCAATGCGTCCACCCGGCTTCCGGGCATCATCGCCGATAGCGGGGTGAAATCGCCGCCTGTGAACATGGCCGTGCCAGCCTCGAAAATGGCCTTGTGGGTCAGACGGGCAAGGGCGGAGCCAAGTGAAATGCGCGCTACGCCCAGCGCGGCGAAATCCTGCATGGAAAGCTTCGAGAGCGGCCCCACGGCCAGTGCGTTCACAGGTTTATTCGTGGCCCTGCAGATCGCTGCCAGTTCCTGCACTGAGCCCGGCACCGGCACGTAGAGCGCATCGGCCCCGGCGTCGTCAAAGGCCTGAATGCGCCGGATCGCCTCGGTCAGATCGTATTGCCCATGCATCACCCCATCGGCCCGCGCCACCAGCGTGAAATCCTGCGAAAGCGCGCGCGCGGCAGAGGCGGCGGCGCGGATGCGTTCAACCGCCAGATCGAACTCGTAAAAGCCGGTGCCGGGCAGGGCGGTGTCCTCGATGCAGATCCCGGCAAGGCCCACTTCGCCCGAGAGCCGCACCGTCTCGGCCACCACATCGGGCGCCTCGCCGAAGCCGTTCTCGAAATCGCCGCTCACCGGCAGATCCACCGCCGCCATCAGATCCTGCGCATGGGCGAGCGCCTCATCGCGCGTAAGCTGCCCCAGATCGGGCCGCCCCAGCGTGAAGGCATGGGCGGCGGAGGAGGTGGCGATGGCCTTCGCTCCCAGCGCGGCCAGCATCCGGGCCGAGCCCGCGTCCCAGGCGTTGGCGAGGATGAACGGCTGGCCCGGCATATGCAGGGCTTTGAAATCGCTGGCTAACTGGCGGTTTGGGTGGCGGGGCATGCGGCGCACTCCTTGGCAAAATCGATGAGAGTTTGAAGCGCGGCGGCGAAGGCGTCATCCTCCACCGTCATCGCCACGCGCAGGTGGCCTGCTGCGCAGGCACCAAAGCTCTCGCCGGGCATCACAGCGATCCGGTGGCGCGCGAGCAGCGCTTCCGCGAAGGCCTTGCCCGAAAGCCCGGTGCTGCGCACATCCAGCATCAGGTACATCGCGCCGCCCGCCGGGATCAGCCGCACCACATCCTGCGCCGCCAGAAGCTTCATGGCGATGGCGCGGCGGCGTTTGAAGGGCGCGGCGATCCGCGCTTCTAGCGCCGCGCCTTGGGAGAGCGCGAAGAGGGCGGCGTCCTGAATGTAGCCCGGCACGCCGTAAGTCGTATGGGTGGCGAGCGTCTCCAGCGGCGCGATGGCTTGCGCAGGGCCGATGATCCAGCCGATCCGGCTTCCCGTCATCGCGTGGCTCTTGGACATCGAGCCCACCACCAGTGTGCGTTCCGCCATGCCGGGCAGGGCGCGCGGGCTGACGTGCGCCCCCTCCCAGACCTGCGTGTCATAGACCTCATCGCTGATCAGCCAGAGATCGCGCGCGCGGCAGACCTCGGCGATACCTGCCAGCGTCTGCGGTGTGTAGACAACGCCTGTCGGGTTGTTCGGTGTGTTGATCAGCAGGCTTTTCGCGCCTTCCGCACGCGCATCGATGGCCTCCGCGCGCGGCTGGAAAGCATCGCGTGAGCGGGCAGGCACGGCCACCGGCACGGCGCCCCCGGCGCGCAGGGTGCCGGGGTAGGTTGCGTAATAGGGATCGATGAAGAGCGCCGGGTCTCCGGGTGCGCAGGCGGCCAAATGGGCGGCAAACAGCCCGGCCTGCCCGCCGGGGGTCACGAGCACGTTCTCCACGCCTGTCGGAACCACTGTGCGGGCCTGAACCCGCGCGGCAATCGCAGCGCGCAAAGCCGGCGTGCCGGGCACGGCGGCATAGCCCGTGTGGCCCGCCCGCGCGGCCTGCGCCATTGCCTCGAGTATGGCCGGATCGGTGCGCACGTCATGCTCGCCGATGGTCAGCTCGGTGACCGCAATGCCCTCGGCCACCATCGCGCGCGCCTTCATGAAGAGCCCCCAGCCGTCCGAGCCGCCGCCCGTCAGCCCCAGCAACCTGTCAGAGACCTGCATCAACGCGCGCCTTCCACCGGCCAGGGCGCAAGCGTGGCCTGAAATTTTTTCGTCAAACCGCCGCGCACGATCCCGTAGGAGGCCTCCAGCCGATGCTGCATCTCCGCTTCCGCGGTGCCCCAGGGCAGATGCACCCAGCTGCGGTGGAAATACGGCGCCTTCACTGCCGCGCCCATCTCGATCAGCAGGCTGGCCGTTTCGATGTCCGGCGTCTTCACCGACACCCCGGTGTTCACCACCCCGATGCAGGCAAACATCTTGCCGCCCACCTTCCAGGCGTCATGGCCGCCGCCCCAGGGGTCCGACAACTCCGCCCCCGGAAGCGCGGCACAGATTTGATTGGCGAAATCGCGTTCCATCCCCGCATCCTGCCCGCCGCCGCCTTATCCGTCCAGATCCCGCGCGGAATTGCCCATCAGGTAGCGCGGCCCTGCTCCCTTGGCCTTGATGCGGTCCTTCGGGTTGTAGAGCGCGCAATCGGTGAGCGAGAGGCAGCCGCAGCCGATGCAGCCGTCGAGCCTTTCGCGCAGGGCTTCCATCTGGGCGATACGCGCATCCAGCTCCTTGGCAAACCCGCGCGATAGCCGCGCCCAATCCGCCTTGTTGGGCGCGCGATGCGGCGGCAGCGTCGCCAGCGCGGCGCGGATCTCGGCCAGCGAGAAGCCCAAACCTTGCGTGATCATCACGAAAGACAGCCGCCGAATGTCGGCCCGCGCAAACCGCCGCTGGCCGCTCGCGTTGCGAAAGGGGGTCACCAGCCCTTGCGATTCGTAATGCCGGATCGCGCTCGTGGCGAGGCCTGTGCGCGCCGCCATTTCCCCGATCGTCAGCCCGCGCGCCTGCACGCCACTGTTTTCCATGCGTTTTTAGCCCTTGTCTTAAAGTGCGCTTTAAGAAGTAGCCTTTTTTCCGTTGAAAATCAAAAGCGAAAAACAGGAGCATCCCATGCCGCTTGAACATCTGAACGTCACCGTATCCGACCCCCGCGCCGCCGCCGACACGCTCTGCGCCCTCTTTGACTGGCAGATCCGCTGGGAGGGGGAGTCGATCTACGGCGGCCGCTCCGTCCATGTCGGCGACGGCGAAAGCTACCTCGCGCTCTACTCCCCGCAAACGGCTCTGGCCGCCGCCGAAGACAGCTACCATTCCCACCGCGGGCTCAACCACATCGGCATCATCGTGGCCGATCTCGACGCCACCGAAGCCCGCGTGAAGGCGGCAGGCTACACGCCGCACAACCACGCCGACTACGAGCCGGGCCGCCGCTTCTACTTCAAGGGCCCCGACGGCATCGAATTCGAGGCGGTGCAATACGACTGAGCCACTTTGTTCCGCAAAATATCCCCGCCGGAGGCATAAAATCTTGCCCCGGCGGGCAAACTGCGGCACAACCATCGCCATGAACACCGCAGTCGCCATCATTATCTGCTGTATTCCCGTCTGACATCGTCTGGCGGGTCGTTCTTCTGTTTCCTTAACGAAATGAACTTGGTAAGCCCGCCGCAAGCCCTGCGCGCAAGGATGACCCATGGTCGAAATCAAGCTTCACAACACCAAGAGCCGCCGCAAGGAGGTTTTTGAACCGATCGATCCCGAGAACGTGCGAATGTATGTTTGCGGGCCGACGGTCTATGACCGCGCCCATATCGGCAACGCTCGGCCAGTGATCGTGTTCGACGTGCTCTTCCGCTTGCTGCGCCATGTCTATGGGGCCGATCACGTGACCTATGTGCGCAACTTCACCGACGTGGACGACAAGATCAACGCACGTGCGGCCGAAAGCGGGCGCAGCATCGGTGAGATTACCGCCGAAACCACGCAATGGTATCTGGACGACATGGCCGAGGTGGGCGCTTTGGAGCCCAGCCACATGCCCCGCGCCACCGCCTATATCGCGCAGATGGTCACCATGATCGAAGATCTGATCGCCCGCGGCCATGCCTATGCGGCGGAAGGCCATGTGCTGTTCTCGGTGGAGAGCTACAAGGACTATGGCCGGCTCTCGGGCCGCGCGGTGGATGACATGATCGCCGGCGCCCGCGTGGAAGTCGCGCCCTACAAACGCAACCCGATGGATTTCGTGCTGTGGAAGCCCTCGAACGCGGATGTGCCGGGCTGGCAGAGCCCCTGGGGCCGGGGCCGTCCGGGCTGGCACATCGAATGCTCGGCGATGTCGTTCGAGCTTCTGGGCGCGGAATTCGACATTCACGGCGGCGGCAACGATCTGATGTTCCCGCACCACGAAAACGAGATCGCGCAAAGCTGCTGCGCGCACCCCGAGGGCAAGTTCGCGCGCTTCTGGCTGCACAACGAGATGCTGCAGGTCGAGGGCAAGAAGATGTCCAAGAGCCTTGGCAATTTCTTCACAGTGCGCGATCTGCTGGATCAGGGCGTGCCGGGCGAGGTGATCCGCTTCGTGTTCCTTTCCACCCATTACGGCAAGCCGATGGACTGGACGGAGAAGAAGGCGCGCGAGGCCGAGGCGACACTGCGCAAATGGCGGTCCATGACTGATGGCGTGGAGGCGGTCGAGGTCTCCCCGGCCGCGCTGGAAGCTCTGGCGGATGATCTGAACACCGCCGGCGTGATCACCGAGCTGCACCGGCTGGCCGGTGCTGGCGAGGCGGGCGCGCTGAAAGCCACGGCGGGGCTGCTCGGCCTGCTGACCGATGAAATCGGTGGCTGGGCGACTGTGCCTGCGGCGGATCTTTCGGCGCTGGAAGCCAAGCTGGCCGCCGCCCGCGAGGCGGCGATGGCGAGCAAGGATTTCAGCGAGGTGGACCACCTGAAATCCGCGTTGCTCGCGGCCGGTGTCGAGGTGCGTATGAGCAAGGCGGGGGTGGAGCTTCTGCCCGGGGCTGGCTTTGATGCGGCCAAGCTGGAGGGGCTGTGATGGTAAACGCAACAGAGGTTCGCCCCAGACCCGAGGGTGGGGGCGATTTCGCCCCCGCCCTGGGGGGCGGGTCGGGGGCGAACCGGATCGCAAGCGATTTGGTGAAAAAAGATAGCGTGCTTTTGGCGTGGAAGCGTCAGGACTGGACGAGGCGCGCGGGCGCTTCTCGCCACCCCCGACGGGCCGGGCGCTGCCCTTTGCTTGAAGGATGCAAGCCATGACCCGCGAGCGGCTCTACCTCTTCGACACCACCCTACGGGATGGCCAGCAGACGCAGGGCGTCCAGTTCTCTGAAAACGAAAAGCTGATCATCGCCCGGACGCTGGATGATCTGGGGATGGACTACATCGAAGGCGGCTGGCCCGGCGCGAACCCGACCGACAGCGCTTTCTTCGAGACCGCGCCGCGCCTGCGCGCGACCTTCACCGCTTTCGGCATGACCAAGCGCGCCGGGCGCTCGGCGGAGAACGACGATGTGCTGGCGGCTGTGATCAATGCCGGCACGCCTGCGGTTTGCCTCGTGGGCAAGACCCATGATTTCCATGTGGACACCGCCCTTGGCATTTCGCTGGAGGAAAACCTAGAAAACATCCGCGCGTCGGTGGCCTATCTGGTGGCGAAAAGGCGCGAGGCACTGTTTGACGCCGAGCATTTCTTCGACGGCTACAAGGACAACCCGGCCTATGCCGTGGATTGCTTGCGGGCCGCTTTGCAAGCGGGCGCGCGCTGGGTGGTGCTGTGCGACACCAACGGCGGCGCGTTGCCGCGCGAGGTCTATGAGATCACCCGCGCCGTGATCGCGGCAGGCATTCCGGGCGAAAACCTCGGCATCCATACCCACAACGACACCGGCAATGCCGTGGCCAATTCGCTGGCCGCCGTGGACGCGGGTGCGCGACAGATCCAAGGCACGCTCAACGGGCTGGGCGAGCGCTGCGGCAACGCCAACCTCGTGACGCTGATCCCGACGCTGATGCTGAAGCCCGCCTACGCGGAGCGCTTCGAGATCGGTGTCAGCCGCGAGGCGCTCAAAGGGCTCACCCGCGCCTCGCGCACGCTGGATGACATCCTGAACCGCGTGCCCACCAAGCAGGCGGCCTATGTGGGCGCTTCCGCCTTTGCCCATAAGGCCGGGCTGCATGCTTCAGCGATCCTGAAGGATCCCACCACCTACGAGCACATAGATCCGGCGGAAGTGGGCAACGAGCGCATCATCCCGATGTCCAACCAGGCCGGGCAGAGCAACCTGCTGCGCCGCCTCTCGGAGGCCGGTCTCACGGTGGAGAAGGGCGACCCGGCGCTGGGGCGCATTCTGGAAGAGATCAAGGCACGCGAGGCGCAGGGCTATTCCTACGACACCGCGCAGGCCTCTTTCGAGCTTGTCGCCCGCCGCGTGCTGGGCCAGATGCCGAAGTTCTTCGAGGTGAAGCGCTACAAGGTCACCGTGGAGCGGCGCAAGAACAAGTATGACCGGATGGTCAGCCTCTCCGAAGCCGTGGTGGTGGTGAAGATCGGCGAAGACAAGATGCTTTCGGTCTCGGAATCCATGGATGAGGCCGGAAATGACCGTGGCCCGGTCAACGCGCTCTCCAATGCGCTGGCCAAGGATCTGGGGCCCTATCAGCAATATATCGACGATCTGCAGCTGGTGGATTTCAAGGTGCGCATCACCGGCGGCGGCACCGAGGCCGTGACGCGGGTGATCATCGACAGCGAGGATCGCGAGGGGCGGCGGTGGTCTACCGTGGGCGTGTCGCCCAACATCGTGGATGCCTCGTTTGAGGCGCTGCTGGATGCGATCAACTGGAAGCTCGTGCGCGACGGGGCGCAGGGGCGCTAGAGCCGGGCGGAGGGAGCTGCATGAACGAGGCCTTTTTCACTTTGCACAGCGATCTGCCCCGCGAAGGGCCGGGCGCGGCTGAGGATGTGGCCTGGGCCATGGGGCTCGCGCGCACGCCGGGCAATGCCCGGATCTGCGATGCGGGCTGCGGCCCCGGCGGCGATGTGGCCGCGCTGCTTGCGGCGGCTCCGGACGGGCAGCTGGTGGCAATCGATGCCCATGCGCCTTTCATCGACGCGCTCAACGCGCGCTTTGTCAGCGATCACCGGGTCACGGGCGTGGCCGGAGATTTCAGCACACTTACAGACCCGTTTGATCTGATCTGGTGCGCAGGCGCGCTCTATTTTCTGGGCGTGACGGAAGGGCTTGCCGCGTGGAAGCCCACGCTGTCAGCCACCGGAGCGATTGCCTTCAGCTATCCCTGTCATTTTGTGGACAGCCCCTCGCAGACGGCGCTGGCGTTCTGGGAGGGCATGGAATTCACCGGCTGGGACGGGCTGCACGCCCAGATCCGCAGCGCGGGCTTTCGCGTGCTGGGGCATCGCCCGGTGTCGGACGCCGCATGGGAGGCCTACTATGGCCCGATGGAAGCGCGGATCGCATCGCTTGCGCCCACCGCTGAAGGGGATGCGGAACTGGCAGCCGCGCTGGCGGAGGGTCGCACCGAAGCGGCCACATGGCGGGCTGTGAAGCGCGAAACGGGCTATATGCTCTGCGTGGTTGTGCCGGATGAGCGTTGAGGCCTGCGCGGCTATTGTGCAGCGGGGGGATCCCGAGCGCTTCCGGCTGGCGATGGCTGCCCCGGTGCCCGCGCGGCGCATCCTGTTTCCGCTCTATGCGTTCAACGTGGAAGTGGCCCGCGCGCCTTGGGTGACGCAGGAAGCGATGATTGCCGAGATGCGCCTGCAGTGGTGGCGCGATGTGCTCGCGGAGATTGAATCCGGAGGCGAGGTGCGCCGCCATGAGGTCGCGACGCCGCTGGCGGAGGTCTTGCGTGCAGCCCCTGAGCTCTGCGCGCCGCTTGATGATCTGGTGCTCGCGCGGCGGTGGGATATCTACCGCGAGCCCCACGCCGATGCAGCGGCGCAGGAGAGGTATTTAGAGCAAACCGCCGGCACCCTGATGGGCGCAGCTGCGCGGCTGCTTTCCGGTGAGGCCTCGGAGGCTGCGGCCAAGGCGGGCTTCGGGCAGGGGCTTGCCGCCTACCTGCGCGCCGTGCCGGAACTGAGCCATCAGGGCCGCATTCCCTTGGTGGACGGGCGGCCCGAGGCGGTGAAGGCGCTTGCGCAAACTGGCCTCACCGCGATTGCCTCGGCACGCCGCCACCGCTTTGGCGCGGCCGCACCCGCCTTGCGCGGGGCATGGCTTGCGGTGCCGGTTCTGAAAGCGGTGCAGCGCGATCCGATGCGTGTGGAGCAGGGCGATCTGGCGCTCTCGGAGGCCTCACAGGCGGCGCGCTTGCTGTGGATGGGTCTGAGAGGGCGGTAGAGGCCCTATCTTGGTCGGCGAAGCCGGCCAGCCCCCGACCCTCCGCCCAACCCAATCCAACTGCGGGGCGTATGGCAATGCGTGCGTGTGTGGTATTGGCATGGCCCGGTAAGCGGCGCGCAAGCGCCCCGGGCCAGCGGCAGCCCGTCCCGACGGGTGGCCGCTTTGGAGAGCGCAGCCTGCCGTGCAGGGCGATTGCGGGACGTCTGAGATAAAGTGCTCAGATCAATCGTTGCAGCGGCCCCCCACGGGCTGCCGCAGGCCCTTACGCCTCTTCCTTCGGCTGCATCACCAGCCAGATCAGCGCGCCACCGGCGAGCGCAAGGAAGGGGGCCATGGCGATGTTGACGGCTGTCCAGCCCTGCACGGCAGAGCCGCCGGAGCAGTTCATCAGCCCACCGGAGGCCAGCGAGGCCAGCGTGACGCAGCCGAAAACGATCATGTCGTTCATGCCCTGGATCTTGCCGCGCTCTTCCGGTGCATGCGCACTGGCGAGCATCGTCGTTGCGCCGATGAAGCCGAAGTTCCAGCCAAGGCCCAGTAGGATCAGCGCGAGGAAGAAGTTCTCAAGCTCCACGCCCGAGAGCGCCACCACACCGGCGCCTGCAAGGATCACGAGGCCAAGTGCTACGATCCGCTCCACGCCGAAGCGCGCGATCAAATGGCCGGTGAAGAAGGAGGGCGCGAACATGGCCAGCACATGGGCCGTCACCACATCCGCCGCGTTGCCCTCGTCAAAGCCGCAGCCCACAACGGCGAGCGGGGTTGAGGTCATCACGAGGTTCATCAGCGCGTAAGCCACCATGGCGCAGATGATGGACACGGCGATGCGGGGCGTGCGCAGAAGCTCCATCCGGCTGCGGCCGGAAGGGGCTGCGCCTGCGGATTTCACCGGGTCCGGGATGTCGAGGAACAGGAACAGCAGTGAGCCGAGCGCGTTGATCGCCACCACGGCCATATAGGTGCCAAGGAAGGGCACCACCATGCTCTGCGAGGTGACCTTCACAAGCTGCGGGCCGATCACGGCCGACAGCAGCCCTCCCGCCATCACGTAGGAGATCGCCTTGGCGCGGAAAGCCTCGGGCGCGGTGTCGACGGCGGCAAAGCGGAAGAAGCCCTGGCTCGACATGTAGACACCGGTGAAAAGCGAGCCCAGCAGGAAGAGCGCGAAGCTCTGGGTGTAAAGTCCGTAGGCCCCGATCACCGCGCCGATCGCGCCCCCGGCAGCGCCCAGAAAGAAACCTGCCCGGCGGCCATAGCGCTGCATGAAGGACGACAGCGGCGTCGCCGTGAGCATGGAACCGAGCACGATCAGCGAAATGGGGAGCGTGGCAAAACAGACGTTTGTGGCCAGCGATTGCCCGGCCAGCCCGGCGATGGTGAACAGCATGGGCATCTGCGCGCCCAGAATGGCCTGTGCGGCCACCAGAACGGCCACGTTGCGCTTGGCGCGGCCCATCTCGTCGGGCAATTGATCGGCGGAAATCTGACTCATTGGTCAACTGGTAACGGGGTGCTGCGCTTTTGCAAGCCCGGATCAGGCCAGCGCGATCACATGTGCGAAGCTGCCGCAGGCCGAGCCGTTGCGCAGGCCGATCTCGCCCAGATCGGTGCCTTCGGCATCCCGCGCGGCAAAAAGCGCTTCTCCGTCGGCGCGTAAGGTTGTGGCGTAGTGGAATTCATGGGCCTTCAGCGGCATGGAGAGCGGTGCAGGAAGATGGCGCGCGAGCGGTGTCAGATCGCGGTAGCCCAGATGCAGTTTTCGGGCGGCGAAGCTCGTTTCCAGCCGCAAGAGGCCGAGCATCTCGTGGCGGGTGCCATCGGCATCGATCAGCCCGTCCCCCATCACCATGTAGCCGCCGCATTCGCCGTAGATCACTGTGCCAGCCGCGTGCGCAGCGCGCAGCGAGGCGGTGAAGGTATCGGCCGCCGAGAGCCGGGCAACGTGCAGTTCTGGGTAGCCGCCGGGCAGGTAGATCACATCGGCTTCTGGCGCGGGTTCATTGGCGAGAGGGGAGAAAAAGGCAATCTCGGCCCCGGCAGCGCGCCAGCCCAGAAGCTGGTGCGGGTAGCTGAAAGCAAAGGCCGCATCCCGCGCCACGGCGATGCGCTGGCCCGGCGGGGGCGGCAGCGTGGCCGTGGGCGCAGCGGGCAGGGGCTGCATCAGGGCGCGCAAGGCGTCGAGATCCACATGGCCCGCCACCAGCGCGCCGGCCGCGTGGAGGAACTCATCCAGATCGGCCATCTCCCCGGCCTGCACGAGGCCAAGGTGGCGCGAGGGGCGCGTGATGGTCGCGCTACGGGGCAGGGCGCCGAGCACAGGCAGGCCAAGGGGCGTGAGGGCACGGCGCAAAGCGGTTTCGTGGCGCGCGCTGCCGACACGGTTCAGGATCACGCCCGCAACCGGCACATCCGCCGCGAAATGGGCAAAGCCGGCCACCAGCGGCGCGACGGACTGGCTCATCCGCGCGGCATCGACCACCAGCACCACCGGGATCTGCAGGATGCGCGCCAGATCGGCGGCGCTGCCTTTGCCTTCTGGCGGGGCACCGTCAAAGAGCCCCATCGCGCCTTCCACGATCAGCGGTGTTTGCCCGGCGCCTAGGGCGCGGATCACTTCGGGCGTCATCGCCCAGGCGTCAAGGTTCAGGCAGGGCGCGCCGCAGGCGGCTTCGTGGAATTTGGGGTCTATGTAATCCGGGCCGGATTTCGCGCCGCGCACAGGGATCCCCCGGTTGCGCAGGGCGCGCAGGAGGCCGAGCGTAAGGGTCGTCTTGCCGCTGCCCGAGGCCGGGGCGGCAATCAGAATGCCGGTGCTCAAGAGGCCTCTGCCGGGCGCCCCCGGCCCAGCGGATCAAGGTTGCGCGGGGCGTTTCCTGCTGCGAGCCCCTGCCAATCCAGCACCTGACGCATCAAAACCGAGCGCCCGACGCAGATGATGGCGGGCGGCTCCAGATCGCTGGCGTCAAGATCGGCCACAAGGCGGCCCAGAGTGGTTTCTAGCACCTTCTGCTGCGCCGTCGTGGCCTCGCTGACCACGGCAACAGGCTCATCAGCCGGGCGGCCCGCCTCCAGAAGCGCCCCAGCGATCTGGGGGGCATGTTTCATCCCCATGTAGATCACCAGAACCTGCGCGCCTTCCGCGATGGCCCGCCAGTTCAGCGAGCTTGGCGTGTTGCCGGATTGATCGTGGCCCGTCACGAAGGTCACCGATTGGTTCACGTCGCGATGCGTTACCGGGATGCCTGCGTAGGCCAGCCCGCCGACGCCTGCGGAAATGCCGGGAATGATGCGTACGTTCACGCCGTGCTGGATCAGCGTCTGCGCCTCTTCACCGCCCCGCCCGAAGACGAAGGGATCGCCGCCCTTCAGCCGCAGGACACGCTTGCCTGCCTCGGCCAGATCCACCAGCCGCAGCGAAATATCGCGCTGCAGGGCGGAGGGCTTGCCCCCGCGCTTGCCGGCATAGATCACTTCGGCCTCGGGCCGCGCCCACTCCAGCACCTCCTGCTGCACCAGCGCATCGTAGACGATCACATCGGCCTGCCGCAGGGCGTTGAGCGCATGGAGCGTCAGCAGCCCCGGATCGCCGGGGCCCGCGCCACACAGCCAGACCCAGCCGGGCTGCATCTCGGGCCAGTGGCCACCGGGAAAGGAGAGAGAATCCGTCATGGCCCCCTTATGCCCCCAAAGCGCGGATGCGAAAAGCCGTGCCGCGACGCAAGAAGAGGAATTGGCGGCGCTTTTTCCGCTGCCTATAGTCGCGGCAGATGACGCGCATACCTGATCGCCCCCTGCGCCGTGGCTGGACTACGGGCGCCTGTGCCACCGCTGCCACCAAGGCGGCGCTGATGCGGCTTTGGGGCGGGGCCTTCCCGGATCACGTCTCGATCACGCTGCCCAAGGGCGAAACCCCGGATTTCACGCTGGCGCATATGGCGTCTGGCGAAGACTGGGCGGAAGCCGGCATCATCAAGGACGCAGGCGATGATCCGGACGTCACCCACGGCGCGCTGATCATCGCGCGTGTGGAGGCGGCCGAGGGCGGTGTGAGCTTCGCCGCTGGCGAGGGCGTCGGCACCGTGACGCGGGCTGGTCTGCCCATCGGCGTGGGCGAGCCCGCGATCAACCCGGTGCCGCGTTCGTTGATGGTGGGAGTGGTGGAGGAGTGCGCTGCAACCTACGGAAAAACATCGGATATCCGCATCACAGTATCGATTCCGAATGGTGCGGAGATTGCGCAGAAAACATGGAACCCGAGGCTTGGCATCGAAGGCGGGCTCTCGGTTCTGGGCACCACCGGCGTGGTGCGGCCCTTCTCCTGCGCGGCGTGGATCGCCTCCATTCACCGCGGCGTGGACGTGGCCCGCGCCGCAGGGCTGCCCCATGTGGCGGGCTGCACCGGGGCGACCTCAGAGAAGGTGGTGCAGGCGCTCTATGGCTTGCCCGATCACGCGATGATGGACATGGGCGATTTCGCCGGGGGCCTGCTGAAATACCTCCGCGCGCACCCGGTGCCGCGTGTCACCGTGGGCGGCGGGATCGGCAAGATGGTGAAGCTGGCGCAGGGCGCGGTGGATCTGCACTCGGGCCGCTCGCAGGTGGATTTCGCGCAACTGGCGGAGTGGCTGGGGGATCCAGAGATCGAGCACATGAACACGGCCCTGCAGGCTTATGAAAAACATGGAGAACTTATGGCGTATGCCGTTGCGGATCGCGCGCTCGCTACGGTGCGTGGCGTGTTACGGGGCGCGGATGTGCACGCCGATGTGGTGATCATCGACAGGGCCGGAGCCGTGATCGCGCGGGCGGGCGCATGAAGCTCCTGCTGCTGGCTGGAACAGGCGAGGCCCGCCGCCTCGCACAAGCTCTGGCGCAAGTGCCAGGCTTGGAGGTGACGGCCTCCCTCTCCGGTGCCACACGTGCACCGATGGCGCTACCAGTGCCCACCCGCAGTGGCGGGTTTGGCGGGGAGGAGGCACAGAAAGATTACATGCAAAGCAACGGCATAGAGGCTGTTGTTGATGCAACACACCCTTTCGCGCATCGCATCAGCGCCCGCACGGCCGCGCTCTGTTCCGAGCTGGGCCTCCCCTATGTCCAGCTCCTGCGCCCCGCATGGCAACCGGAACTGGGCGACACTTGGGTGCAAGTGGCCAGCGGTCAGGACGCGCCCGCGCATATCCCGCCCGGCGCACGGGTCTTCTTGGCTGTGGGCCGCCAGACGCTCACCGAGTTTGAAAGCCTCACCCAATGCCACCTGATCTGCCGCCAGATTGATCCACCGGATGCGCCTTTTCCCTTTCCCAACGGCGAGTTCCGCGTCGGCCGCCCGCCGTTCTCCATTGAGGATGAAGAAGCGCTCTTCCGCAAGCTTCGGATTGACTGGCTTGCGGTCAAGAATGCAGGCGGTGAGGCGAGCAAAACCAAACTGGTGGCGGCGCGCAATCTTGGCTTGCCCGTGCTGATGCTGGCCCGCCCGCCGCAGCCAGATGGGGCCAAAGTGGAAACGGTTGAGGACGCCCTAACGTGGGTGCAGGAGCAGATGACATGAGCATTGGCCGCATCATTGAAACCCCGGCCTGCGTGGCGGAAGGGGCGCAGTTCCTCGCCGAAAGCGATCCCCGCTTCGCCGACGCCCTGCGCCAGACGGGCCCCTTGCCCCTGCGCCGCAAAAAGGACGGGTTTGAGCCCTTGCTCGGCGCGATCGTCAGCCAGCAGGTCTCGGTGGCGGCGGCGGATGCGATCTGGGGGCGGATGCGGGGCGCAAAGCTCACAGGCCCGCGCAAGATCATGTGGGCGAGCGATGAGGATCTGCGCGCCTGTGGGCTGTCGCGCCAGAAGATCCGCTATGCCCGTGCGCTGGCCGAGGCGCGGATCAACTACACCGCCCTGCGGCAGGCCCCAAATGACGAGGTGATCGCCACGCTCATCGAGGTGCCCGGCATCGGGCGCTGGACGGCAGAGATCTACGCCATGTTCTCCCTCGGGCGCGCCGATGTTTTTGCGCCCGGCGATCTGGCCCTGCAGGAGGCTGCGCGCATCCTTTTTGATCTGGAGGCCCGCCCCACGGAACGCCAGATGCGGGAGATGGCTTCGGATTGGTCCCCCTGGCAGGGCGTTGCAGCGCGCTTGCTTTGGGCCTACTACCGGGTGGCGAAAGAACGGGAAGGGATCCGATGAGCCGCGAACTGACATTCGACAAAGTGCCCGCCGCCTCCGGCGAAACGAAATCCGTGGTGATCTTCATCCACGGCTACGGGGCGAATGGCGCGGATCTGCTGGGGCTGGCGCAACCGCTGGCCGAGCATATGCCCAACACCACCTTCTACGCTCCCGACGCGCCCGAGCGCATCCCTGGCGCGCCCTTTGGCTTCCAGTGGTTCCCGATTCCTTGGCTCGACGGCTCTTCGGAAGAGGCTGCGAAAGAGGGGCTCGCGCGTGCCAGCGAGGATCTGAACGCTTTCATCGACATCGTGCTGCAGGCCGAGGAGATCACGCCCGATCAGCTGGTGCTTTTCGGCTTCTCGCAAGGCACGATGATGAGCCTGCACGTGGCCCCGCGCCGGGCAGACCCCGTGAACAGCATCGTGGCCTTCTCCGGCCGTCTGCTGGAGCCCGAACGCCTTGAAACGGAAGCGGTAAGCAAGCCGCCGGTACTGCTGCTGCACGGTGATCAGGACGACGTGGTGCCGCCGCAATCGCTCAACGAGGCCGGGCAGGCGCTGCATGCTGCCGGGTTCGAGGTCTATGCCCATGTGATGCAAGGCACGGCGCATGGGATCGCGCCCGACGGGCTGGGCGTGGCGCTCTCTTTCATGAAAGAAAAGCTCGCCACCCCTTGAACTTCCCTCAAATCGGGCTTTACTCTGGTTTACAACATCATCCTGAGGAGATCAGACATGTTCATCATCGCAGTTGCCGCCGCCGCTTCCGCCGCTCTGCTTTACATGGTGCAACATGCCTCTCGCATGCAGGAACGTCAGCCTGTCGTGGTCCGGACGGACGAACGCGGCCCTCGCTGAGTTTACCCACACATTTCCGCCCGGCCTGACCGGGCTTGTCGGGGCCAATGGCTCCGGCAAATCCACCTTGCTTGCCCTGCTTGCGGGCCGCCATGCGCCAAGCGCGGGCGTGGTGCTGCGGGAGGGGCGGATCGGCGTGCTGCGCCAGAGCTTTTCTGAGGGTGAAACCATCGCGCAGGCCTTCGGGGTGGCGCGGGATCTGCAGGTGTTGCGCGGTGTTCTGGCGGGAGATCTCCTTCCAGACGACATGGGTGCGGTGCGATGGGATCTGGAAGAGCAGATCGCGGAAAGCTTGAAGACACAAGGGCTTGCGGGCGATCCTTCAACTCCTGTTGCTCGCTTTTCCGGCGGGGAGCAGCTGCGCATCGCGCTGGCGGCCTGCTTGTTTTCAGATCCTGAGATTCTTCTGCTGGATGAACCTACCAACAATCTGGACATCGCCGGGCGCGCGGCTGTGTCTGCCATGCTGGCTGGGTTTCCCGGCATCAGTGTGGTGGCCAGCCATGACCGGGCGTTGCTGGAGCAGGCCGGCGCGATCGTCGAACTTTCCGAAGGGCGCGGGCAGGTGTTTGGCGGGAATTATTCTGCCTTCAGGGCCGCGCAAGAGGCCGCTGAGGCCCGCGCGCAGGCCGAAGTGAAACGGGCCGAAGCGGGCGTGGCGGCGCAAAAACAGGCGCAAGTGGCCGCACAGGCGCGGCAGGCGCGCGCGGCGCGGGCCGGGCGGGCAGAGCGGGCGTCTGGCAGCCAGCCCAAGATCCTGATGGATGCGCGCAAGGAGAGGGCCTCGGCCAATGCCAAGGGCACATCGCGGCAGATGGCGCGGCGTCAGGAGGCGTTGGAGGGCAAGCTCACCGAGGCACGGGCACAATTTCAGCCCGCGCGGGATTTGCGGTTTGACGCGGATGCCGCAGCCGTTCCGGCTGGGCGGCGCGTCCTTGAGGTGCAGGGGCTGGCCTTGCCCCATGGCACAGCGCAGGCGGTGGATTTTGCGATCACCGGCCCGGAGCGCGTGGCGCTTTCTGGCCCCAATGGTGCTGGCAAAACCACGCTCCTGAATTGCCTGATCGGGGCCGTGCAGCACTTGAAGGGCGTGGCGCAAGTCTTTGTGCCCTTTGCCTTTCTCGATCAGCACGCGGCTGGATTCATGCCCGGTGAAACGCTGCTCTCCGCCTTTCGCCGCTTCCATCCCACGGCGGATGATCACGCGGGCCACGCCGCTCTGGCGCGCTTCGGGTTTCGCGCCGAACAGGGCGCGCGGCTGGCGGAGGATCTGAGCGGCGGTGAGCGGATGCGCGCGGCGCTTTGCCTTGTGATCGCCGGGCCGACGCCGCCGCAGCTACTGATCCTTGATGAGCCGACGAACCATCTGGATCTGGAGGTTCTGGAAGAGGTGGAGGCGGCGCTCGGCGCCTTTCAGGGCGCGATTCTCGTGGTCTCCCACGATAAGAACTTCCTCCAAGCCATTGGGATTGAGCGCGAAATACGCCTTCACCCGTCCCAGAGGAAAGGTTCGGCAAATTCGATGGAATTGCCATGAGGATCGCGGATGTAAATGGAGCGCGCCCCGTTGGGCCAGTGGAAATCGGCCTCGATCTCGATCCCAAGCGCGGTGAACTGCGCGACCCAAGCGTCAATCTCCGCCGCATCCGCCGCAAAACACATATGGCCCGCACCGCGCGCGCCATGGGGCGGCACCGGAAACCGCGCGCCGGGGGCGGGGATTTCCGTTTCGCCTGCGTTGAACAGCAGGAGCACGCCGTCACCGACGCGAAAGAACACATGGCGGTTGCCCACGCGCTGAATCCGCTCAAGGCCCAGAATTTCAGCGTAAAAGGCCTCGGCGGCGTCCAGATCGCCCACGTAAAGGGCGGTCTCAAGGATTTTGACGGGTTTTTGTGGTGTCATTCTACTGTCACCCCGGCTTGCTATCGCTCTTGTGAGCCTAGCGAAGATCGTGGGGCTTGTCAGGTGGCTGACGCCATATATAGTGATCTTAGAGCCGGGGCGGTTGCGCCCGCCTTGGTCCGGATCGGGCCGGCCGACTTTGAAAGGCTGGCCGATCGTGAACGCAAGGCGAGGACGGAGTCGTAGTGGCCATGGATGGCGATTTCAGAACCGAGTTCGTGCGGGAGCCGCACGCTCTCAAGCAGCACCCGGCGTTGGTGCTGAATGCGGATTACCGGCCGCTTTCCTATTATCCGCTGTCGCTCTGGCCCTGGCAGGAGGCGGTGAAAGCGGCCTTCCTGGATCGGGTGGACATCGTGGCCGAATATGATCACGTCGTCCGAAGTCCTTCGACGGTGATCCGGGTGCCTTCGGTTGTTGTCCTGAAAGAGTTTGTGAAACCTCAAAAGCGCGTGGCCTTCACGCGCTTTAATCTTTTCTTGAGGGACGAATTCTGCTGCCAATACTGCGGCAGCAAGGGCGATCTGACGTTCGATCACGTGGTGCCACGCGCCGCGGGCGGGGTGACAAGCTGGGAAAACGTGGTGGCGGCCTGTTCACGCTGCAACCTGAAGAAGGGCAGCAAATCGCTGCGCCAATCGGGCCTTGCCTTGCGCAAACCGCCGCGCCAGCCCGGCGCGGAAGAGCTGCGCAACGCGGGCCGCAAGTTCCCGCCGAACTTCCTGCACGAAAGCTGGATGGATTTCCTCTACTGGGATACCGAGTTGGACGCCTAGGCCGAGCAGCTCGCCCCGCCCAGCACGCAGAACTTCGCGCAGTGGGGGTGGTTCAGTTGTACCGGTTTTTCGGCCTCTTCCAGCGTCGCGCCCATGTCGAACTCGGGCGCGTAAGGCAGCAGGGTGCAGGCGATCACCGAAGGCGTCACAGCCCCCTTGTGCTTCACCACCATGCGCGATGAGGCACACATCACATCGGTGGGTTTCTTGTTGAGGATCCCCCAGCAAGCCGTTGTGATCTCTGGTACTTCCACGTTCACGTCCATCTCGGGGAAAAGCACGGTGCGCCCCGGATCGGCAGCACTGATGTCAAAGCCATGTGCCTTGAACAGCTCCGCAAAAGCTTCGCGCGCTTCCGCCTCGCTTTCCTGCCAGAGCATCCGCCCGGCAACGGCGAGCCTTGCACCCTGATCGCGCAGCCAGCCCATGCCTTCGAGCGTTTTCGCAAAGCCGCCCTTGCCGCGAATCTCGTCATGCTGGGCCTCGGACCAGTGATCCAGCGAAATGCGGAAGGTGATTTTATCGCCATATTGCGCGATCAGATCCGCCAGATCCGCCCGCACGCTCTTGCGCATCATCGGGCGCATCGCGTTTGTCAGCACCAGCACCTCGTAGCCCCGCGCCAGCGACCGCGCCATCATCTCGCACATCTCGGGGTTCATGAAAGGCTCGCCTCCGGTGAAACCGATCTCGCGGACGCCCCAGTTCCGCGTTTCGAGCTGATCAAGATAGCCGCTCACCTCATCCGCCGTCAGGTAGACGAGCGCATCATTGGTGGGAGAGCTGTCGATATAGCAATTCACACAGGCGATGTTGCAGAGCGTGCCGGTGTTGAACCAGAGCGTCTGCGGATCGCTCAAGGCCACATGGGCGCGTTCCTCCCCCTTGGCCGTCCGGTAGGGATCTAGGAATTTTCCGGCATTGGCGGCGGGCGGCAGCGTATCTTTCATGCGGCGCTTTCTTGCTGATCTCGTGGCGTATCTGGCTGACACATAGTGCTAATTCCCCTAACACCCCATGAAAACCCTGCGCCGTGAGGACTGACGCAGTTGTGATGGGCAAACCCCATGCTAGACTTCGGCCAAATCACGGGCTAAAGAGCACTCGTTAGCGCTAACAATACACCGGGGGCCACATGGTTTCGCGCGTCATTCCAGTTGAACCGTTCGATCTCGTCATCTTTGGCGGCACAGGCGATCTTGCCCGCCGCAAGATTCTGCCGGGGCTGTATCATCGTTTCTGTGCCGGCCAGATGCCGGAAAACTCCCGCATCATCGGGGCCGCGCGCACCGAGCAGGATGCCGCCGCCTACCGGGCGCAGATCGCCGAGGCGATTGCCGAGTTTCTGCCCGCCGGCAAATGGGACGCCGAGACAGTGGCACAGTTCACCGAGCGGCTTGAGTATGTGGCCATCGACGCCAAGGGCACCGGCGGCTGGGAGGAGCTTGCCGGGCTGATGCGCGATGGCGTGGTGCGGGCCTTCTACCTCTCGGTGGCGCCCTCGCTCTTTGGCGACATCGCCGAGCGGCTGCACAAGCATGAGGTCGCCAATGCGGAGTCCCGCATTGTGGTGGAAAAACCCTTCGGCCGCGATCTGGCCAGCGCCAAGGCGCTGAACGCCGTGCTGGCGGCGCATTTCGACGAGGGGCAGATCTACCGGATCGACCATTACCTCGGGAAGGAAACCGTCCAGAACCTCATGGCGGTGCGCTTTGGCAATATCCTGTTCGAGCCGCTCTGGAACACGCAATACATCGACCACATCCAGATCACCGTGTCCGAGACCGTGGCCGTTGGCGGCCGGGGCGCCTATTACGACAAATCCGGCGCGATGCGGGACATGGTGCAAAACCACCTGATGCAACTGCTTTGCCTCATCGCCATGGAGCCGCCGAGCCAGTTTGAGCCGGATGCGGTGCGGGACGAGAAGCTCAAGGTTATCAGGGCGTTGGATCCGGTTCTTCCCAAGCATATCGTGCGCGGCCAGTATCGCGGCGACGCCAATGGGCCCTCATATATCGAGGATTCCGAAAACCCGGAGAGCCGCACCGAAAGCTTCATCGCCATGCGCGTGCAGATCGCCAACTGGCGCTGGTCCGGCACGCCGATCTACCTGCGCACCGGCAAGCGCCTGCGGGCGCGGGAATCCGAGATCGCGGTGGTGTTCAAGGATCCGCCGCATTCGATCTTCGGCGTGCAGGAGGGGCGGCGCGGCAACGTGCTGGTGATCCGGCTGCAGCCCGATGAGGGCATGCACCTGCGCGTCACTATCAAGGAGCCGGGGCCGGGCGGCATGCGCCTGATGGAAGTGCCACTGGACATGAGCTTTGCCGATGCCTTTGGCCCCGACGAGGCCGATGTGCCGGACGCCTACGAGCGCCTGATCATGGATGTGATCCGGGGCAACCAGACGCTCTTCATGCGCGGCGACGAGGTGGAGGCCGCCTGGGCCTGGACCGATCCGATCATCCAGGGCTGGGAAGAGCGCCGCGATCAGCCCGAACCTTACGATCCGGGCAGTTCTGGCCCCGAAGGCGCGCTGGCGCTGATGCACCGGGACGGTCGCCGCTGGCGGGAGATCAAGTGATGGATTTCGTAGACTATCCCGACCGCGAAATGATGATGATGAAGATCGCCGATCAGATCGGCAGTGAGCTTGCCACCATGCTGCGTCAGCAGGATCGGGTGAGCCTCGCCGTGCCCGGCGGCACCACGCCGGGGCCGATTTTCGACGATCTGAGCGCGGCGGAGATGGACTGGAGCCGGGTGGACGTGCTGCTCACCGATGAGCGCTGGGTGCCAGAAAGCTCCGACCGTTCCAATACGCGGCTGCTAAAAGAACGCCTGCTGACCGGCAAGGCCGCCGGCGCGCGCCTGATCCCGCTCTACGCCGATGCGCCGCGCCCCGAAGACAAGCTCGCCGGGCTTTCGGCGACGGTGGACAGCATCCTGCCGCTCTCTGTCGTGCTTCTGGGCATGGGCGCGGATATGCACACCGCCAGCCTGTTTCCGGGGGCCGATCTGCTGGCCGAGGGGCTTTCGCCGAAAGCGCCCGCGCTGCTGCCGATGCGCGCGCCCACGGCACCGGAGCCGCGCATCACGCTCTCCGCGCGGGTCTTGAACTCTGCGCTCTCCAAGCACATCGTGATCACGGGGGCCGAGAAACGCGCTGCTCTGGAAGAGGCGCGCCGCCTGAAGGATCCGATGCAAGCCCCTGTTTACGCAATTCTTTCTGACGCAACTGTACATTGGGCCGAGTGATTTCATGACCTGGAAGACCCTGCACGACCTGCACGCCGCCACCGAAGGCCGGCGCATCCTTTCACTGTTTGACGATCCCAAGCGCGCTGAGGCATTTTCCGCCCGGTTCGGGGATATGCTCTTTGATTTCTCCAAGACGAACATCGACGCGCAAGCCCTTGACGCGCTTGTGGAACTGGCACGTGGGGCGGATGTGGAAGCCCGCCGCACTGCCATGTTCACCGGCGAGAAGATCAACGAAACCGAGGGCCGCGCCGTGCTGCACACCGCGCTGCGCAACCTCGATGAGCGCCCCATCTTCGTGGACGGTGAGAACGTCATGCCGAAGGTGATGGAAACGCTGGAGCGCATGGGGCATTTCGCCGAATCCGTGCGCTCAGGCCAGTTCAAGGGGCAGGGTGGCGCGATCACCGATGTGGTGAACATCGGCATCGGCGGCTCTGATCTGGGCCCCGTCATGGCGACGCTGGCGCTTGCGCCCTACCACGACGGCCCGCGCCTGCATTACGTCTCCAACGTCGATGGCGCGCATATCGCCGATGTGCTGCGGCCGCTGAATCCGGAAACGACGCTGGTGCTGGTGGCCTCCAAGACCTTTACCACCATCGAGACGATGACGAACGCCGACACCGCCAAGGCCTGGATGGGCGAAGTGGTGAAGGATCCGGCCAGCCAATTCGCCGCGCTGTCGTCGAACCTTGAGAAGACAGGCGCATATGGCATTGATCCGGAACGGGTTTTTGGTTTCGAGGATTGGGTCGGCGGGCGCTATTCCATGTGGGGGCCAATCGGCCTTCCGGTGATGATCGCCGTTGGTGCTGCCGATTTCCGCGCCTTCCTGGCCGGTGGCCTCGCGATGGACAAGCATTTCTGCGAGGTGCCGCTGGCGGAGAACCTTCCCGTGTTGCTGGCGCTGGTGGGCATCTGGCACAACCAGATCTGCGGCCATGGCACGCGCGCCGTTCTGCCCTACGAACAGCGCCTGCTGCGCTTGCCGGCCTATCTCCAGCAACTGGAGATGGAGAGCAACGGCAAGCGTGTCTCGATGGACGGCAAGGATCTGGAGCGCAATTCTGGCCCCGTTGTCTGGGGCGAGCCCGGCACCAACGGCCAGCACGCGTTTTACCAGCTGATCCACCAGGGCACGCGGGTGATCCCCTGCGAATTCATGGTGGCGGCGGAAGGCCACGAGCCGGAACTGGCGCATCAGCACACGCTTTTGGTGGCTAATTGTCTGGCGCAATCCGAAGCACTTCTGCGCGGAAGGAGTCTTGAAGAAGCCACGGAGATCATGGCGAAAAAGGGCCTTGAGGGGGCGGAGCTGGAGCGGCAAGCACGGCATCGGGTCTTCCCGGGCAACCGCCCTTCGACCACGCTTGTATACCCCAAGCTCACGCCCGAGATCTTCGGTCAGATCATCGCGCTCTATGAGCACCGCGTTTTCGTGGAAGGCGTGATTTTGGGCCTCAACTCCTTTGACCAATGGGGCGTGGAACTGGGCAAGGAACTGGCGCTCGCGCTTCAGCCGGTGGTGACGGGCCAAAGCGATGGCGCGGGCAAGGATGGCTCCACCCTTGGCCTCGTGAACCACATTCGCGGGTTGGCGGGCTGAACTAGCTCTCCGCCCCGTCCTGATCGATGAAAATACGGCGGGCCGCTTCCGGCAGGGGGTGGCCCTTTCCCGTGTCGGGATCCACGTTGACCATCTGCGCCGTGCCTTCGGCGCAGAGCTTGCCATCGGCCATCAGCACATAGTCCTGCGCAAAGCTCGACCGCCCCACGCGCGTGGTGCGCCCGGCGGCGACATAGGCCTGATCCAGCAGGAGCGGTGCGCGGTAGCGGATCGTCTGTTCGGCGACCACGAAGGCGGGGAAGCTTTCAAAACAGTCCAGCACGCCCATATCCCGCAGGTAGCGCGTGCGCAGGGTCTCGAACCACGCCACATAGGCCACGTTGTTGGCGTGCAGCAGCGCGTCCACCTCCTGAAAGCGCACGCGGTCGGCCAGCGCGTAGGTGTAGCCGGGCGGCACGCCGTGGGCGTCCATCACGTCACGGGGCAGCGGGCTGAGAAATGTCAGTTCCATGGGAAGCCTGTTTGGGGGGGGAGAGCTTGGAGCGGGTAACGGGAATCGAACCCGTAACAAGAGCTTGGGAAGCTCGTGTGATACCTTTTCACCATACCCGCCTCGGAGTTCCGATTTAGAGGGCCACGGGGCAGTGGTCAACAGGTATCCACAACAATCTTGTCGTGAACCAGCAGCGTGTAAAGTCCTTTGAGGCAGGGCTCAATAGATGTTGTTCAGGCTGCACCCATTAGGGGTGATTGAATGGAATCATGCAACTATTGGTGGAAACATGCTATGACCGACCGACATTCATAACTTGATATTCAACACAGTTTGTTTGGGAGGAACACACATGGCTATCTTCAAAAACATTGTCGACAGCATCGATGGATCGGACGATCTGGCACAGGCGGAGCGCGAGGCGCTGGATGCACTGGAGGCGCTGGCAACCGCAAAGAAGGAGCTTTTCTCGAAGCAAATCAATTTGTTGATCCTCGATGCAGGTGTTGGCACGAACAAGACAGTGCCGATCTCAAATGTGTTGCGATCCAGCGGGATGTCGCGCGCCTACTCCTCCAGCAACGCCGCAAGCATTCCGGCGGTTCTCGAAGAGGCCATTGGTGGGTTCGTGGAAGGCGGCACCACTGATGTGATCTCTGGCGTATTCAAGATTATCAGCAAGACACTGGAAATTTTCCTCGGATCGACAGAAGGCCGCGCTGAAACCATCGAGGAGTATTTCGTTTATGCCACGGATTGGGGGATTTACCGCGTGGATCTAATGGCGTGGGGGCGTTTCGTGCAGGCCGCTTCCATCAAAACCAGGATGGAACAGACCACGGCATTTGCCTATGTGCTCTCCAACGTCGATATCGACGCCATTGCGTGGAAAGATTTCGTCGCGATCTTCGGTTTGCAACTCAGCAAATCGGACATGACGGAAGAGGAAAAGGACGCGGCGAGGCAGGGCATGCTCAAGACGTGGAACTTCCTGCAAGGTACGGACGTAGAGCCCGTCACCTTGGATATGGCCAGTTCGAAATCCGTTGCCGAACTGGAAAGCGAATACCAGATCCCGCTGTCGCGCCTTGCGCCGCTAAGCTGAGTGGCCGCCACGTTCCTGTTAATCACCCACGCCTGCGCCGCCGCCGCCCGCCTTCGCCCTCGCCACCACCTCCTGTGTTGAAAGTCTCCGTTGGCAGGGTGACGACCTGACCGAGAATGGGGAAGGGCTCCACTGCGTTCGGGATGGCGGAGGCGTTGACGAAATGCTCCTGAAAGCGCGGCTCGATGGCGGTTTCGATCTTGTGGATCTCGCGAACCGTCGCTTCGATCTCGCTGCGGGCCTCGGTGTTCAGAAGTGCAATCCGCGCGCCTGTGCCGGCGGCGTTGCCTGCGGAGGTGACCTTTTCCAGCGCGCAATCGGGGATCATGCCCAGCACCATCGCGTGTTTGGGGCTGATATGCGCGCCGAATGCCCCGGCCAGCACGATGCGGTCCACGGTGTCCACGCCGAATTTGTCCATCAAGAGCCGCGCGCCGGAGTAGAGCGCGGCCTTGGCCATCTGGATTTCGCGGATGTCGCGGTTGGTGACGGTGATCACCGGGCCGCCGTCGGCGCTGCCATCCCACACGCGATAGGAATAGGTGCGCCCGTCAAGGAAACAGCGGTCGGTGCCGGTTTGCTCGGGCGAGCCGATCAGCCCGGGCGCGTCCAGGATCCCGGCCATACGCATCTCGGCGACCATCTCGATGATGCCGGAGCCGCAGATCCCAGTGATCCCGGTGGTGGCGATGGCGGCTTCAAAGCCCTCTTCATCGCTCCAGAGATCGCTGCCGATCACCCGGAAGCGCGGCTCCTTTGTGACGGGATCGATCTGCACCCGCTCGATCGCGCCGGGCGCAGCGCGCTGGCCCGAGGAGATCTGCGCCCCCTCAAAGGCAGGCCCCGTGGGGGAGGAACAGGCGAGCACCTTCTCGCTGTTTCCGAGCAGGATTTCGGCGTTGGTGCCGACGTCCACCACCAGCACGAGGTCGGCGGATTTGTCGGGCGCTTCCGAGAGCGCCACGGCGGCGGCATCCGCGCCCACATGGCCCGCGATGCACGGCAGCAGGTAGGCGCGGGCCTCCGGATGCAGGCGGGTAAGGCCCAGATCGGAGGCAGCCAGGCGCAAGGAGTCAGACGTGGCCAGCGCGAAGGGGGCTTGGCCCAGCTCGTAAGGGTCGATCCCCAGAAAGAGGTGGTGCATCACCGGGTTGCAGACGAAGACCGCATCCACGATCTGGGCTTCGCTGATCCCGGCCTCCACGGCGATGTCGGCGAACAGCTGGTTCATGCCGCCACGCACGGCGGCCGTCATCTCGGCATCGCCGCCGGTGTTCATCATCGAATAGCTCACCCGGCTCATCAGATCCTCGCCGAAGCGGATCTGCGGGTTCATCACGCCGGAGGAGGCCACGACCTCGCCCGTGGCCAGATCGCAGAGATGCGCGGCGATGGTGGTGGAGCCCAGATCCACCGCCAGCCCGTAAAGCGGGCCCTCGTAGAGGCCGGGGTGCACGTCCAGAAGCCGCATCGGAGCACCGGGGGCCTTGTGGATCACGCAAGTGACCTTCCATTCGCCCTTGCGCAGCGCTTTCTGCAGGCGGGAGAGCACGGAAAGGCTGACCTCGAAGCCTTCCAGATCCCACTGGCTTTTCAGCGCATCGCGCAGCCGTTCCAGATCGCCGGAAGGGTCATGCATGTTGGGTTCCAGCACCTCCACGTAGTGCAGATGCACCGACGGGTTGAGCGTGATGTCGCGCGCCTCGGCGCGTTTGCGCACCACCTGCTTGTGGACCTGGCTTTCCGGCGGCACGTCGATCACCACATCGCCCTGCACCTGTGCTTGGCAGCCCAGACGACGACCGTCGATCAGCCCGCGCTTGCTCTTGTAGCGCTCCTCCACCGCGTTCCACTCCGAGAGCGCATCGGCCTGCACCGTGACGCCGTGTTTGGAGAATTCGCCATAGGAGGGGGTGATCTGGCATTTGGAGCAGATGCCCCGCCCGCCGCAGACCGAATCCAGATCCACGCCCAGCTGGCGGGCGGCTGTCAGGATCGGGGTGCCGACGGGGAAGTGCCCGCGCTTGCCGGAGGGGGTGAAGATGACGAGGGGATCAGAGCTCATGGGGGGCCTTGCGCCTGTGTCGCGGAGTGTGTTGTGCCGGAGGATAGCGGTTTGAAGGCACAAGGAAAGGCCGCGGGCGTCTTTCCAGCGCTCAATCGCGGCATGGGCGGCGGCGGCCTAACGGGCTAGCCCGTCCGCGCCGTTGAGCCAGACGATGAGCGGCACCGGGGCCACGGCGATCAGGTAGGTGAGCAGCACCCAGTGCCAGCGAAACAGGCCTGACAGCCCCGCCAGCAGGCTCAGGCCGCCACCGCCGCCCATCATGGCGTTGCCGGGCAAGTTCAGAAGCGCGCCCAGCAGCAGGTAGCGCGAGGCCGCAAGGCGCGCGCCCCATGGGCCGGGAAAGCGTGCAGTAAAGGCGGCAAGGTGTTCGTCAGGGCTTTTGTCTTTGCGGGCTTCCAGAAAGGCGCAGGCCTTCCTGAGGCGAAGATCGGCGAAGAGCGTGATCAATGCGTCCGCGCCGAGAAGCTTTCCAGCAAGAAAGGCAAGGCTCAGGCCAAGCACCGTGGCCAGATAGACGGCCAGCACGATGTCGGCGCCCTGCAGCAGCAGAAGCGCGAGGCCGATTTCGATGCCGGGCACGAAGGGCGTGGCGATGAGCAGCGCGTAGGCCAGAAGCAGCAGGGCCAGCAGGCCGAGGGCGACCATATCCGCGCTTTCGCCTTCCAGTGCCTTGGCCTTCTCCATCGTGTAGCCGATCACCCAGTGGATCAGGACGGCAAAGGCGAGAATGGCGAGGAAACGCAAGGCCAGCCGGCGCAGCGAGGCAGGGGGCGGGGGCAGGGCGGTTGTCGCCTGCTCGGGTGACGTTGCGTCAGGAGATGGCGGCGTTTCAGGCAGGGAAAGCAATCCTTTGAGCGGGGGCTGGCGCGCTATGCCTCTGAATTGGAACGGGAAGTCTTGCCGCGCTCCGCTAAGTGTCGCGCTCCGGCGCGGGGCTGTCAAAAACAACCGTCACGGGAAAGCGCAGATGAGCGAAAGATTTTTCTTTACGCATGTGTTTTGGCAGGAGATAAATGCCCCGACGGCATCTTGAGGCTTTTTGGTTTCGCGGTCCGTCGTTGCGATAGTCAGGCGGTGCTGGGGAGCACCGCCTGATTTCGTTTTTGAGATCACCTCAACCACACAACCCGAGGCCAGCCCCCGACCCTGGGTGGGGGTGAAGCCCCCTCCCATTGGGGAGGGTCGGGGGCTGGCCGGCGGTGCCGGCCTGCAAATTGGACAATGTAGCTTACCCGAAAAAACGCGGCTTCAGCTTGAGCAGCGTTTCGCAGACGTCGCGCGTCACTTCGCGCGCAAGGCCCATGGCCTCTCCATGGGCCTTTTGCCCGGCGGCGACGGCGGCATCTATGCTGGCCGATTGCACGAGGCTCGCCACAAGTGCTGGGTTCTCGCGCGCGTAGCCTTCGCCGAAGTGGGCGTCCACGGCAGTGATCACGGCCGAAAGCCTGTCAGACACCTGCGGCGCGGCCTCGCGCCTTGGGGAGAGATCGTTCATGGGGCCCATCCTTTCCCGCCACCACATAGGGCGGCGGGCGCGTCTGTCAGGGCCCCAGGCGTTATGCGCTGCGGCGGCGGCGGCCCCCGGCGCGGCGGTTGGCGCGGCCGCCTTGCTCTCCGGCGTTGGGGTCCTTGTTGAAGGAAATCCAGCGCCCGCCGTGAGCGTCGTTGTCGGTCAGCAGGTTGGCGGCGCGGATCGCTTCCATTTCCTTGCCGGGGCGCGGCTTGGTAGAGCCTAGGCCAAAGAGCGTGACGAAGGTCTCGTCGTCGATTTCTTCGGGCAGGATGATCCCGGCGGCGAGCACCTGTTCCTTCTTCTCGGCAATCGCCTTCTGCGTGACGGGCAGGGCGACCGGGTTCATGATCGCGCTCGTCATCCCGGCACCCATGGCCATGGGCAGAAAGGCGTTGTTGATGCCGTGGCGGTTCGGCAGCCCGAAGGAGATGTTGGACGCGCCGCAGGTTGTGTTCACCCCCAGCTCCTCGCGCAACCGGCGCACCAGCGTAAACACCTGCTTGCCTGCCGTGGCCATGGCGCCGATGGGCATCACCAGCGGATCCACCACGATGTCATGGGCGGGGATGCCGAAATCAGCAGCGCGCTCGACGATTTTCTTGGCGACGGCGAAGCGCACGTCGGGATCCTCGGAGATGCCGGTGTCGTCGTTGGAGATCGCCACCACCGGCACGTTGTATTTCTTGACCAGCGGCAGCACCAGTTCGAGCCGCTCTTCCTCGCCCGTCACCGAGTTCAAGAGCGGACGGCCCTGCGCGGCCTCAAGCCCGGCTTCCAGCGCGCCCGGCACGGAGGAATCGATGCAGAGCGGCACATCCACCAGCCCCTGCACCAGTTCCACGATCTGGCGCATCAGCGGCGGTTCGGTCTCGTTGGGGTTGGGGTTGGAGTTGTAGACAACGCCCGCGTTGATATCGAGCACATCGGCTCCGGCCAGCACCTGCGCCAGCGCGTCTTTCTCCACGGTGGAGAAATCGCCCGCTTCCAGCTCGGCGGCCAGTTTCTTGCGGCCGGTGGGGTTGATCCGCTCGCCGATCACGCAGAAGGGCTCATCAAAGCCAAGAACGGCGGTTTTGGTTTTGGACTCGACGATTGTGCGGGTCATGCAAGGGCTCCAGTTTCGCGGTGCAGGATCCGCCCGAGGGCCGGATCGGTGAAATCTTCGATCGTCAGATGCGCCCCGGCGGCGCGCATGGCGGCGTCCTCCATGGTGGAGCGGATGCCGATCACGAAGGCCCCGGCGGCACGCGCCGCGCGCAGGCCGGAGGGGCTGTCTTCAAAGGCGAGGCAATCGGCAGCGGATGCGCCAAGGGTTTCCGCGCCTTTAAGGTAGGGCTCCGGATGCGGCTTGCCGTGGGTGCATTCCTCGCCGATGACCAGTGCCTTTACATGATGGCGCAGCCCGATGGCGTCGAGCATGGCCTCAGCGTTTACACGCGGAGCATTGGTGACGACGGCGCAGGGGATGCCTTCCGCCTCGGCCTGCACGAGGAAGGCCTCAAGGCCTGCCATGGCCGGGTAGGGGCGGGGCAGACGGGCGCGGAACTCGGCTTCCTTGGCCTCCGAAAGCGCCTGCGGGTCCCCAGCTTTGGGCATGAACTCGGCAAAGATGTCGGCGTTCAGCCGCCCGTGGATATGGGCGTTGTAAAACGCCTCATCCACGGTGATCCCGCGCGGGGCCAGCAGATCGGCGAAGACGGCCACATGGATCGGATCGCTGTGCAGCATGGTGCCGTCAAGATCGAACAGGAGCGCGCGGGGTGGCATCGTCAGGCGATTTCGACGGGTTGCGCCGGAACGCCCGAGGCGCCTGCGTGCTCAATGGCCCAATTGGCGTTCGTCTTGATGCCGCCGAGCGGGAAGAAATGCACGCGCTCGATGTTGAAATCAGGGTTGGCGGCCTTGTGCGCGGCGAGATCGGCGATGAATTCGGTGGGCTCGAAGGGCAGCAGCAGCTTGGTCACGTCCTTGGCGCGCTTCTGCAGCACTTTCAGGGAGGGGCCCACGCCGCAGGCCACGGCGAATTTGATCAGCGTTTGCAGCTTGGCCGGGCCCGCGACGCCGATGTGGATCGGGATATCGATGCCTTCAGCTTTCAGGCGGTCTGCCCATTTGATCACCGGGGCGGCTTCGAAACAGAACTGCGTGGCCAGCGCCATCTGCGCGTCGCTGCTCTCGGCAAAACGCTGCTTCCAGCGCAGGGCGTCCATTACGTTCTTGTCAGAGCCGTCTGGGTCGATGTCCTTGTTGCCTTCCGGGTGGCCGGCGACATGCAGGCGCTTGAAGCCCGCCTTGCCGAAGAGACCGGTTTCCATCAGCTGCATGGAAGAATCGAACTTGCCGTGCGGGGTGGCGACGCCACCGGCCAGCAGCAAGGCCTGATCGACGCCCGCTTCGCCCTGATAGCGCGCGATCCAATCGGTGAGCGTGGCTTCGTCCTTGATGATGCGCGCCGGGAAATGCGGCATCACCGGATAGCCTTCATGGGCCAGACGCTTGGCGGTGGCGACCATATCCTCGATGGGCGTGCCTTCGATATGGGCGATGTAGACGCGAGTGCCGGCGGGCAGAAGGCTGCGGAAATCCTCCACCTTCTCGGCGGTGCGGGGCATCACCTCGATGGAATAGCCGTCCAGAAAGGCCTCGACCGTGGGCGACACGGGCGCGGCGTCTAGGGTGAACTCTGGCTTCTTCTTGAATTTCAGCAGTGCCATGGCGGCCTCCAGAAAGGAATGCGGGCTTAGTCCCATCCGTCGTTTGCAATCAGCGTCTTGATGCGGGCCTGATCATAGGTGGCCTCAAGCCGCGCGGCTTCCGAGGCGGCCACCTCCTGCGGTTCGCCCTCCACCGTGTAGGGCGCGGCCTTGCGCCACTCGGCAAGGTAAGCATCCGTGCCGTCAGCGCCAACCTTCATGGCGGCGCGGTCGATGGCCTGCTCGAAGCGTTCGGGCAGTTGCACCTTGGCGCCACGACGGCCCTTGCCGACGATGACCTGCGCCGGGATGTCCCGCCAGTAAACGATGGTGACGTCAGGCATTTGCTGATTCCTCTACTCCGTAGCCCCTTGTACGCGCCGCAACCGCCCGCCTTGTGCCGGTTTTCGACACCCAAGCCACGCGAAGCGACCTTGCTCCCGCCCGCGATGCCCGCGCGCCCGGAATGCCACCTTGCGCCGCTTCCGCATCGCGCCTACCCTGAGAGCAACTCGAAAATGGAGGGCGTGAATCATGGCGCCCAAGCGTCCCAAAGGTGCGGGCGCGTTCCCGAAGGCGGTTGAGCCCCCCGCGCCAGGAAAGCCGGATCCCGATGCCTTGTATGCGGCGTTGGATCTGGGAACGAACAGCTGCCGCATGCTGATTGCCCAGCCCAAGGGCAGCCAGTTCCATGTGGTGGACAGTTTCTCGAAATCCGTGCAGCTCGGCGCGGGGCTGGAAGCCTCGGGCAAGCTTTCGCGTGCCTCCATGTGGCGCACGGTGCAGGCGCTGCGCATCTGCCGCAAGAAACTGCAGAAACACAACGTGACGCGGATGCGGCTGGTGGCCACCGAGGCCTGCCGCCGTGCAGAAAACAGCCGCGAGTTCATCCGTATGGTGAAGCGCGAAACCGGGCTGTCGCTGGAAATCATCGAAGCCGAAGAAGAAGCCCGGCTCGCCGTGATCTCCTGCGCGCCCTTGGTGAGCAAGAAGACAGAACAGCTTCTGGTGGTGGATATCGGCGGCGGCAGCACGGAGCTTGTCTGGATTGACATCTCCAAGGTGCCCAAGATAGAGCGCCCGCTGGCAATCATGCGCCTGAGCCGGGGGTTTTCGCAGGCCGAAAGCCCGTTCCCGGCGGCCAAGGTCGTGGATTGGATTTCCGTCCCGCTGGGCGTGGCGACGCTGCGCGATCAGTTTGACGACGTGGAAGACGATGCCGGGCGCTTTGCACTGATGAGCTGTTCTTTCGAGGAAAAGCTCGCCGATTTCAGCCCCTACAACGCCACGCAGGCACGCGAGGGCTTCCAGATCATCGGCACCAGCGGCACCGTCACCACCGTGGCGGCTTCGCATCTGGGGCTGAAACGCTACGACCGCAACAAGGTCGACGGGTTGCGCATGACGTCAGATCAGATAGATGCGGTGATCCGCGATTATCTCTCGCTCGGTCCACTGGGCCGCCGCGCCGATCCGCGGATCGGCAAGGACCGCCACGCGCTGATCATGTCGGGCGCGGCGATCCTGCAGGCGCTGCTGCGGATCTGGCCCACCGACCGGCTGTCGGTGGCGGACCGGGGTTTGAGGGAAGGGCTGCTCTATGCCCAGATGAGCGCGGATGGCGTATTGGAAGACGGGCCGTTCTGAGATGGTGAAGAAGAAGACAGGCAACACGAGCGGGCGCGGGGCGCGCGATCTGCGGGTAAAGGTGAAAACGGCGCGGGGGCGCAAGCTCTCCTCCACGCTGTGGCTGGAGCGTCAGCTGAACGACCCTTACGTGAAACGCGCCAAGGCCGAAGGCTATCGCGGCCGCGCGGCCTTCAAGATCCTCGAGATCGACGACAAGTTCCGCTTCCTCGTACCCGGTGCCCGCGTGGTGGATCTGGGCTGCGCGCCCGGTGGCTGGCTGCAGGTGGCCGTGCAGCGGGTGAACGCGCTTGGCGAGAAGAGCGGCAAGGCCGTGGGCACCGTGCTGGGGGTGGACCTTCAGGACGTAGAGCCTGTGGCCGGGGCCGAAGCCCATGTGCTGGATTTCATGTCCGACGGGGCTGATGAGAAGGTGAAAGAGTGGCTTGGCGGCAAGGCCGATGTGGTGATGAGCGACATGGCGGCCGCCTCTTCGGGCCACAAGCAGACCGACCACCTGCGCATCATCGCGCTCTGTGAAACGGCGGCCTATTTCGCCTTCGACGTGCTGGAAGAGGGCGGCACATTCGTGGCCAAGGTTCTGGCCGGGGGCGCGGAAGGCGATCTGCAGAAGCTCCTGAAGCAGAAGTTCGAGAAGGTGGTGAACATCAAGCCGGGGGCGAGCCGCTCGGATTCCAGTGAGAAATTCGTGGTGGCGACGGGCTTTCGGGGCTGACTCCTCCAACGGCCGACTCCTGCCAACAGGTGTCGGATCGTTTGGCAAAAAAGCGGTGAGCGTCCGACCGGGTGGGCGCGGAACGCGCCCGCCGTGGGGCGGGCGGACGCGTGCCTGTCACAGTCGTGACAGGCGGACATCTTTGCCGGAGCAAGAGACGAAAACCAAAAGACCCGCCGGTGGCTCGGCGGGTCTTTGCGGTCAGGCTCGATAGGATCCCCTTGTGTCGGGGATGCCGGCAGAAATGGCGCTTGCGGGGCTCAGCGGCCCCAGGTGCGGACGTCGCCGCAATCCATATGCACGAAGTTGGAGCCGGAGTAGCGGCCCACACCGCCGCCCTTGCAGGAGGCGGCTGCCTTTGCGATCTGGCTCACCGAGCGGGAGCGCAGGCGCAGATCGGCGGCTTGTGCTTTCATGTGGAGGGAGTTCTTGGCAACGCCGCCAGAGCGGGCGCGCAGCATGGCGTTGGTTTTGGGCGAGCGGTAGCCGGAGAGGAGCATGTAGGGCTCGTCGACATCCAGCAGGTTGTGGCTCGCGGCCATGATATCGATCGTGCGCGTGTCGATGGGCTTGGCTTCGTTCTGCCGCCAGTCGCGCATGAAGTGGTTGATCTCGTTGAGGGCTTCCTTGATGTATTTGCCTTCGACCCAATACACCGTGTCGATGCTTTCGCCGGTGCGGCCCGAATACATGCGGATGCGCCGGACATCGCCGCCGCCACGCAGAAACCCTAGTGCATTTGCGTATGTTGGTGCTGCTACCACTGCTGTTGATGCAAATGCACCAAGTAGGGCACGCCTCGTGAGGCCCGTCGCTTTTACGTCTGTCATTTTGGTGCGCCTGTCCCGTCGCTTGCCTGTGACCGCTTGCCCGCGGCCTTACCTGCCATCATATTCCCCAGATGTGGCCATTTTATGCCACAGGATGATTCCGTCACCAAGCGCTGATTTTGGAGGCATTGGGCCATTCAAGGGGAATTGGCAAAAAACCGCCGCAGAATCGCGAACCCCCTGCAGAGCCCCGCCGATTGTGGCGGGGGGCGCACATCGGTTGTGCATTCCGGCCAGCCCGGCATAAAGTGATTGGACAAGAAAAACACGAGCATACAGGCTTGATGGGGTCCGCACTCCCCTCGGGCCGGTAAGACAGTACAGAGGTTCATCATGACACAGGCACCCGCAGGCCGCCCCCTGCTACGGCTGCTGGCATTCGTTTTTGCCTTTTTCACACTCATCGCCGCGCCGGTTCAGGCCGATGTGACGCCCTTCACGCAGGCCGTCGCCGAGGCCGCCGCCAAGGACAAGGCGATCGCGGAATTCTACAAATCCAACGGCTATAAAGCGATCTGGACCGGCAACTCCGGCAAGGACAAGGCGCGCCGCAAGGCGTTTCTGGAAGCGCTGGAACAGGCCGAGGCCCACGGGCTGCCCACGCGGCGCTACGATGCGGAGCTGGTGAAATCCGGCATGAAAAGCGCGCAGACCCCGCGCGACATGGGGCTGCTGGAGGTCGAGATGAGCCGAATGTTCCTGCAATACGCGCAGGACATCCAATCCGGCGTTCTGACCCCGAGCCGGGTGGACAGCGGCATTGTGCGCGAAATCCCGCGCCGCAACCGCACCCAGACGCTGGTGGCGTTCTCCAAATCGAGCCCGCGCGGTTTCATCCGGCAGCTGCCGCCGAAATCCTCCGAATACACCCGCCTGATGAAGGAGAAGCTTTCGCTCGAAAAGCAGCTGGCCAGCGGCGGCTATGGCCCGAAGGTCACCGCCAAGAAGCTGGAGCCCGGCATGGCGGGCGGGCAGGTCGTGGCGCTGCGCAACCGGCTGATCGCCCTTGATTACATGGGGCGGACGGCCTCCCAGAGCTATGACGTTGAGATGCAGAAGGCAGTTCAGGCCTTTCAGGTGAACCACGGATTGGAGCCGGACGGCATTGCCGGGGCCGGCACGCTTTCTGAGGTCAACGCCGATGTGGAGGACCGCCTGAAATCGGTGATCGTCGCCATGGAGCGCGAGCGCTGGATGAACCGCAATCGTGGCAGCCGGCATGTCTGGGTGAATCTTACCGATTTCTCCGCCAAGATCGTCGACAACGGCAAGGTCACCTTCGAGACCCGCTCCGTCATCGGCAAAGACACCGCCGACCGCCGTTCGCCGGAGTTCTCCGACGTGATGGAGTTTGTCGTGGTGAACCCGACGTGGAACGTGCCGCGCTCGATCGCCACCAAAGAGTATCTGCCGATGCTCAAGAAGAATCCGAACGCGGTGAGCCATCTGAAGCTGATCAACTCGAAAGGCCAGACGGTGAGCCGGGGGTCGGTGAACTTCAACCAGTTCACCGCGCGCAACTTTCCCTTCGCGATGAAACAGCCGCCGAGCCGGGGCAATGCGCTGGGGATCGTGAAGTTCATGTTCCCAAATCGTCACAACATCTACCTGCATGACACCCCGTCCAAGAACCTGTTCGATCGCGAAGTGCGCGCCTTCAGCCATGGCTGTATCCGCCTCGCCGATCCGCGCGAGTTCGCCCATGCGGTTCTGGCGGCGCAAACGAGCAACCCGGAAGGCATGTTCCAGCGCGCGCTGGATTCCGGCAAAGAGACCCGGATCGATCTCGAACAGCCGATCCCGGTGCATATCGTCTACCGCACGGCTGTCTCGCAGCCGAAGGGGCCGATGCAATACCGCCGTGACGTTTATGGGCGCGATGCGAAAGTTTTCGCCGCCCTGTCGGATGCCGGGGTTTCCTTGCGCGCCGTTCGTGGCTAAATCCCTCTTCAACGCGCGCCCCGGCTGTTTCGGGGCGCGCAGCGAGGAGTGCGGATGCCTTACACCATCGCCGAGATCGCCGAGGCCCTGAACGCACGGGCCGTGGGCAAGACGGATCTTCTGATCGAGGGCGCGGCCGAACCGGCCGAGGCTGGGCCGCGCCATCTGGCCATGGCGATGGGGCCGAAATACGCCGAAGGTCTGCCCGAGGGCAAAGCCCGCGCCGCGATCCTGTGGGACGGGGCCGATTACTCAGCCTTTGGCCTTGAGGCCGCGATCTTCGTGCCGCGCCCGCGCTATGCGATGTCGGGCATTACGCGGCTGCTTGATCCGGGCCCCGGCATCGCGCCGGAGGTGCATCCCACAGCCGTGATCCACGAGACGGCACAGATCGGGCCGGGGGCCGCCATCGGCCCCTATGCGGTGATCGGCGCGGATGTGGTGATCGGGGAAAACGCACGCATCGCCGCCCATGTGACCATTGACGAAGGCGCGCGGCTTGGCGCGGAGTGTCTGCTCTGGGCAGGCGTGCGCATCTGCCACCGTGTGACCATCGGGGATCGCTTCATCGCGCAGCCTTCCGCCGTGATCGGGGGCGACGGGTTCTCCTTCGTCACGCCGGAGAAGGGCGCGGTGGAGAGCGTGCGCGAAAGCCTTGGTACGGAAGGCGCGCAGGCGGCGCAGAGCTGGACGCGCATCCATTCGCTCGGCGGGGTCGAGATCGGCGATGACGTGGAAGTGGGCAGCAACTCCGCCATCGACCGCGGCACCATCCGCGCCACCCGCATCGGCAGCCGCACCAAGATCGACAACCTTGTGCAGATCGGCCACAACTGCGTGGTGGGCGAGGATGTGCTGATCTGCGGGCAGGCCGGGCTTGCGGGCTCCAGCCGGGTGGGCAACCGCGTGGTAATTGGTGGCCGCGTGGCGGTGAATGACAATATCTTCGTCGGCGACGACGTGGTGGCCGGAGGCGGCGCCATGATTTTCACCAACGCGCCCGCGGGCCGCGTGCTGATGGGCAACCCGGCGGTGAAAATGGAGACCCAGATCGAGATCAACAAGGCGATGCGTCGCCTTCCTCGGATGATGAAGCAGTTTGCCGAGCTTCAGAAATCTGTTTCAAAACTGGTCCAGAAGGACTAAATCACGCCCCAGAAAGGGCCCGGACAGATGTCAGAGAACGTCACAGATAAAATCATCGAAATCATCGCCGAGCAGGCCGTGCTGGAACCTTCTGATGTGAGCATGGATTCAACGCTTGAAGATCTGGGGATCGACAGCATGGGGTTGGTGGAGTGTATCTTCGCGATCGAGGAAGCCTTCGACATTCAGGTGCCCTTCAACGCCAATGAGCCCAGTAAGAGCGATTTCGACATTTCCTCGGTTCAATCCATCGTGAAGGCCGTGGAAAGCCTTGTGGCGGAGCAGGCCGCCTAACATGAAGCGCGTCGTGATTACCGGTCAGGGCGCGATCAGCGCGCTTGGCCATTCGGCTTCCGAAAACCTCGCTGCGATGCGCGAGGGGCGCTGTGGCATTGGCGAATTGGACATCCGCGACGTGGAGCGGCTCTCGATCCGCATTGGTGGGCAGGTGCGCGGCTATGATCCGGAGGCTGAGTTCAACCGCCAGCAGATCGCGCTTTATGATCGCTTCACCCAGTTCACGCTGCTGGCCGCGCGCGAGGCCATCGCGCAAGCGGGGCTGAGCTTCTCGGGCGAGCTGGCCGCGCAATCGGGCGTGGTGCTGGGCACCGCCGGGGGCGGGGTAAACACCTGGGATGAAAACTACCGCACCGTCTATGAGGACGGCAAAAACCGCGTGCATCCCTTCGTCGTACCCAAGCTGATGAACAACGCGGCGGCGAGCCATGTGTCGATGGAGCATAACCTCAAGGGGCCGAGCTTCACCGTGGCAACGGCCTGTGCCTCGTCCAACCACGCGATGGGGCAGGCCTTCAACATGATCCGCTCCGGCATGGCGAAGGTCATGGTGACGGGCGGCTCGGAATCCATGCTCTGTTTCGGCGGCGTGAAGGCCTGGGAAGGCCTGCGGGTGATGAGCCGCGATGCCTGCCGGCCGTTCTCGGCCAACCGCAACGGCATGGTGCAGGGCGAGGGCGCTGCCGTCTTCGTGTTTGAGGAATACGAGGCCGCCAAGGCGCGCGGGGCGGAGATCCTCGCCGAGGTGATCGGTTTTGCCATGACCTCGGATGCGTCTGACATCGTGATGCCCTCCAAACAGGGCGCGGCGCGGGCGATTTCGGGCGCGATGAAGGACGCGAAGGTGAACCCGGAGCAGGTGGGCTACATCAACGCGCACGGCACAGGCACCGCCGCCAACGACAAGACCGAATGCGCCGCCGTGGCCGATGTCTTCGGCCACCACGCGGACCGGCTGATGATTTCCTCCACCAAATCCATGCACGGCCACCTGATTGGCGGCACCGGCGCGGTGGAGCTTCTGGCCTGCGTCATGGCGCTGAAAGAGGGCGTGATCGCGCCCACGATCGGCTACGAGGAGCCGGATCCGGAATGCGCGCTGGACGTTGTGCCCAACGAGGCCCGCGACGCGCAGGTGGACGTGGTGCTCTCCAACGCCTTCGCCTTTGGCGGGCTCAACGCGGTGCTGGCCCTTCGCAAAGCGCCTTGAGGGTTTTGGGAAACCCCTGAAATGCAAAAAGCCGCGCGTGAAGCGCGGCTTTCTTATTTGTGTGTGCGCATTGCGCAGTTGGCGTGGATCACTCTTTCGGAGCGCTTTCCGCCACGGCGCGGTTGCTGGCGTTCACGGCGTCAAAGGCGGCGGTGAAGCCCGTGAGCGAGACCGTCAGGATCACCTGCTGATCCGGCGCGGCGACAGGGACGATCACCAGCGTGCCCTTGGCACCGCGTTTGAAGCTGTCCACCTCGGCTTGGGTGAAGCCCACGCGCGCCACGCAGCCGATCTGCGAGCACCAAGTGAAGGGGTAGCGCTTGGCCGCGCCGCCATCCACGGAGAGCGTGATGTTCTGGGTCAGCAGCGTTTCCAGCGGGGTGATGATGGTGGCCCCGGCTGCAGCCTGGCCGCCGTCCTGCAGGCCGAAGAGATTGATCTCGGCCACGGCGTTGCCGGTTTCGTCGGCCAGCAGCTGGTAGAGCTGGCAGGGATCGCGGCCATCTTCGGTCTTGACGCAGCGCAGCTCCCAATCGCCGTAGGTGTCACGGATATAGGTATCGCCGACCTGCGGGCCTGTCCTGACCTCTTCGCCCAGCGAAAGCTCGTTGGCGCCGGCCGGGGTGTCGCTTCCGGCGGTTTCAGCCGGAGCTTCCGCAGGCGCCTCAGCCTGTGCAGCCTCGCCGCTCGTTGCTGTGTCCTGCGCGAAAGTGGCGGACGGAACAGCCAGAGCCGTGGCCAGAAGAAGGGATTTGATCAGGTCCTGCATCGCAGTGTCATCCTCGAATTGCTTTGGGTCGATGTATCACTTCTGAAATACGGTGTCAGGGGCGAATGCGGCCCCTGAGCGGGGAATTGCTAGTGCCCATCTTCGCCGGTTTCCCCTTTGCCGCCAAGCCCCAGCGCGCGGGCCAGCGGCAGGAGCACACCGCTCACAACCGGGATCAGCGCAAGGCCGATGGCTAGGCCGAAAACCCCGTCCAGAAAGGCGGTAACGAACCACGTCACCGCGCCTTCCATTGCCGGAAGCGCCGCCCCGGCGGCATGGGCGATGTCGTGGATCTGGTGGCCGGGAATGCCGATCTGGAAGGCTTCGAGCCCGTGCACGATGATCGAGCCGCCAACCCAGAGCATCGCCGCCGTGCCGATCACCGAGATCGCCGTCATCACCGAGGGCATGGCCTTCACGATGCCGCGTCCGAAGGCACGTGTGGCCGAGAGCCGGCCCACTTCCGCCAGTTTCAGGCCCACGTCGTCGGCCTTCACCAGGATCGCCACGCTGCCGTAGATCAGCACCGTGATCCCGACGGCGACCATGGCCAGCACCAGCCCCTCGATCCAGATCGAGTCCGCTTCGATGGCCGAAAGCGCGATCGTCATGATTTCCGCCGAGAGGATGAAATCCGTCTTCACCGCCCCGGCGACGCGTTTTTCTTCCAGCGAGGCCGCATCGAGCCCGTGATCCTCGCTGTGGCCGTGACTGCCGCCCTTGACCGCGTGCAGGATCTTCTCCGCCCCTTCAAAACACAGGTAGGCCCCGCCCAGCATCAGCAAGGGGGGCAGCAGGAACGGGGCGAAAGCGTTCAACAGCAGCGCGATGGGCAGCAGGATGACGAGCTTGTTGAAGAAGGAGCCGCGTGCGATGCGCATCACGATGGGCAACTCGCGCGCTGCTGGAAGCCCGTGCACGTATTTCGGCGTCACGGCGGCATCGTCGATCACCACCCCTGCGGATTTCGCCCCGGCCTTGGCAGCGTCGTCCAGCACCGTTCCGGCGACCTTCGCGCCCACCTTGGCCGATTGCGCGGCGATGTCATCGATCTGGGCCGCAGCCGCCTTGGCGATGGCGGCAACGTCGTCGAGCAGGGCAAGCAGGCCACTCATGCGGGATGGTCCTTCCAGAGGCGTTTTGTGAGGCGGCAGGATAGCCGAGCGCGGGGCGAATTCAATGCGCCGGAACGGGGAAATTCCGCCGGGCCGCGCCACGCAATGGCCGTACCGTGCTGGCCTAACCCGGCGGCCTAAAAAGAAAAAAGGGCCGCGAGCGACCCTTCTTCCCTGTGAATTTCACACTCCCCGTCGGACTGGCCGACTTGTCATTGAGCGGAACGTTATTCAGAAGCGCGGGCGTGGTCAACAGCCAAAATCATCCTTTAAGAGCAAGAAGATGATTAAAAAAGAGGCCGCGCCAATCGCTTGGGCGCGGCCAGTCCAACAGGGAGGAAGGCCCGCGCATGCAAACGCTTGCATTTGCGGGCAAATTCACTGTGGCAGAAAAGGGTTAAGACTGTATTTTCGGAGCGTATCCTGCCTGAACTGGCGGGAATTGACCGGTAAAAAATCAGGGAGCAGGGCCGTGGCAGATCATATTTTCATCGGAGGTGGCGGCGATGGCTACGGCACGGCGCAGGAGCTGGCCCTGAAATACGCCAACCGCCACGGCATGATCGCCGGGGCCACGGGCACCGGCAAGACGGTGACGCTGCAGATCATGGCCGAGGCCTTCTCCCGTGAAGGGGTGCCGGTGTTTCTGGCCGATGTGAAGGGCGATCTCTCGGGCCTTGCGGTCGCAGGCGCACCGGAGGGCGGCCTGAAAGAGGCCTTTGAGTCGCGCGCGCAGACAATCGGGCTCACCGATATTGGCTATCAGGCCTATCCGGTGGTTTTCTGGGATGTGTTCGGCCAGTCGGGCCATCCGGTGCGCACCACGGTGGCCGAGATGGGGCCGCTGCTGCTTTCCCAACTGCTGGAGCTGACGGAAGTGCAGGAGGGGGTGCTCAACATCGCGTTCCGCGTGGCCGACGAAGAAGGCCTGCCGCTGCTGGATCTGAAGGATCTTCAGTCGTTGCTGCTCTGGGTGGGCGAAAACCGCGCTCAGCTTTCCTTGCGATATGGCAATGTCTCCACGGCCTCTGTGGGCGCGATCCAGCGCGGGCTGCTGACGTTGGAGAACCAGGGCATCACCGGCATGTTCGGCGAGCCGGCGCTGGAGATCGAGGATCTGATGGCCACCGAGGCCGACGGGCGCGGGCGCATCAACGTGCTGGCGTCGGACAAGCTGATGCATGCGCCCAAGCTCTACGCCACCTTCCTGCTCTGGCTGCTGTCGGAACTGTTTGAGACGCTGCCCGAGGTGGGCGATCCTGATAAGCCCAAGCTCGTCTTCTTCTTTGACGAGGCGCATCTGCTGTTCAATGACGCGCCCAAGGCGCTTCTGGACAAGGTGGAGCAGGTGGCGCGGCTGATCCGCTCCAAGGGCGTGGGCGTCTATTTCGTCTCGCAAAATCCGGGCGATATTCCTGAGGACATTCTCGGCCAGCTCGGCAACCGCGTGCAGCACGCGCTGCGCGCCTATACGGCGAAGGACCGAAAGAACCTCAAGCTTGCCGCCGAAACCTACCGCGACAACCCGCGGTTTGACACCGCCGACGCCATCCGCGACGTGGGCACTGGCGAGGCGGTGACGTCTTTCTTGCAAAAGAAAGGCGTGCCGGGGATCGTGGAGCGCACGCTGGTGCGCCCGCCGTCTTCGCGCATGGGGCCGCTGGATGATGAGGAACGCGCTGCGGTGATGAAGGCCGGGCCGATGGGCGCAAAATACGACACCACCGTGGATCGCGACAGCGCCCACGAGATGCTCGCCCGCCGCGCAGCAAAGGCCGCGCAGGAGGCCGAAGAGGCAGAGGCCGCCGAAGAGGAGGCCCCGGCAGCAGAACGCGAGTACCGCACCGCGCGGCGCTACACGGGCAGCCGCGTGCCGCGCTCGTCATCCCGCAGGTCCAAGGCCGATCAGAGCTTCGGCTCTGCCATGGGCGAAATGGTGATGGATGAGTTGACGGGCACCACCGGCAAGAAGCTCGTGCGCGGGATCCTCGGGAGCCTGTTCAAGGGGCGCTAGGCGATCGAACAAGAGATGAGGGCAGGCCCCGCTCGTCGGTGGCGGGCTGCCCGGTGTTGCCGCCGGGCGGTGTTTTCAATTGGTTTAAACGGGCGTTACAGCGGCTTGATCTTGAGCTGCGTCAGGCGGTTGTCCTCGCGGGCCATCACCTCGAAGCGGAACCCGTGGAAGGAGAAGACCTGCCCCTCGTTGGGGATCATCTGCGCCTCGTGGATCACGAGCCCGGCCACGGTATTGGCCTCGTCATCGGGCAGGCTCCATTCGGCGGCCCGGTTGAGATCGCGGATCGTGGTGGCGCCATCGACAAGGTAGTTGCCGTCGTCGGTCTTCTTGAAGGGCAGGGCCTGCTCCAGATCGAACTCGTCGGTGATCTCGCCGACGATCTCTTCGAGGATGTCCTCCAGCGTGATCAGCCCTTCGATGGTGCCGTATTCGTCCACCACCAGCGCGAAATGCGCCTTGCGCCGCAGGAACTGGCGCATCTGCTCATCGAGCGTGGTGATCTCGGGCACGAAATAGGGCGGCTTGGCCACTTTCATGATGTCGAAATTGGCCAGGCCCGCTTCCGAGGCCGGTGCCCCGCGCAGCAGGCGGTTCACCTCGCGCAGCAGATCCTTGGCGTGGACGACGCCCACCACGTTCTCGCGGTCGTCCTTGAAGACGGGCAGGCGGGTGTGACGGGAGGCCAGCGCCTGGTTGAGGATCGCATCGGGCGTGTCGGCGGCGTCGATCATCTCGATGTTGGAGCGGTGGAGCATGATCTCGTCCACCGTGCGCTCGCCCAGATCCAGCGCACCGAGGATGCGGTCGCGGTCTTCCTTTTCCACCACGCCTTCGGAATGGCCCAGCGAAATGGCCCCGGCGATTTCCTCGCGCACGGCGAGGATGTGGCTGTCCGGGTCCGTCTGGACGCCGAAAAGCCGCAGGATGCCGCGCACGAGCAGGCGCACGGCGCCGACGATGGGCGCAAAGAGGAAGATCACCAGCGAGATCGGCCGTGAGACGGAAGCCGCGGCGGTTTCCGCATTGGTGATCGCATAGGTCTTGGGCAGCACCTCGGCGAAGATCAGCACGAGGAGCGTCATGACGAGCGTCGCCAGCGCCACGCCGCCTTCCCCGAAGAGCCGGGTGAACAGCGCGGTGGCCAGCGAGGTGGCGAGGATGTTGACGAGGTTGTTGCCCAGCAGCACGGAGCCGATCAGGCGTTCGTTGTCCTCGGTGATCTTGAGCGCGCGTTCGGCGCCCTTGTTGCCCTTGTCGGCCTGGTTGCGCAGTTTGCCGCGAGAAGCGGCGGTGAGCGCGGTCTCGGAGCCCGAGAAGAAGCCGGACATGAGCAGAAGAAAGAAGATCGCGCCTGCGGACACCCAAAAGGCGGAATCAAGAAGGGTTGAAGTCTGGTCCATTTGCCTTGCAATCGTTTGGCCTTGCATCCTTATGGGGACTCGGAGGCAGGCGTTCAAGGGAGGCGGCGTGGTGAAAGTGCAGAAGCTAGGCAGGCTTGCGGGCCCGGTGCTGCTGTTCGGTGGGCCGTATTCCAATTTCCATGCCACCGAGGCGCTGATCGCGGAAGCGGCGCGGCGCGGGATCAGGCCGGAAAACGCGATCTGCACCGGCGATCTGGTGGCCTATTGTGCAGAGCCGTCGGAAACGGTCGCGCTGATCCGGGGCTGGGGCTGCGCGGTTGTGGCGGGCAATTGCGAAGAGCAGTTGGCGGCAGGCGCTGCGGATTGCGGCTGCGGGTTTGAGGATGGCACGGCCTGCGATCTGCTGTCGCGCGGCTGGTATCCTTATGCCGATGCGCGCATCGATGGCGACGCGCGGCGCTGGATGGCGGGCTTGCCGGAGGTGATCACCTTTGAACTCGGCGAAAAACGCTACGCGGTGCTGCATGGCGGGGCATCTGCAAGCAACCGCTTTCTCTGGCCGAGCGATGCGGAGGCCGTGTTTGCCGCGGAGATCGCGCAAGTGGAGGCACGTGTCGGCCCGGTGGACGCGGTGATCGCAGGCCATTGCGGGATCGCTTTTGAACGGCGGGTCGGAGCGCAAAGCTGGATCAACGCGGGCGTGATCGGCTTGCCACCCCATGACGGGCGCGCCCAGACGCGGTTTGCGGTGCTGACAGAAGAGGGCGTGCGGATCGAGCGGCTTGCTTACGCGGCGGATGCGGCGCGCGCGGCGATGGAGGCCGCCGGGTTGGTGCAGGGCTATCATGTGGCACTGACGGAAGGAATTTGGCCCAGCGAAGAGGTTTTGCCGCCTGAGCTGCGGCGGGGGCGGCTTTAAAGGAAGAGCGCGGGGGGCTGTCTGCCCCTCAGGTTTGAAAGAGCGGGGGGCTGTCTGCCCCCCGCGCCCCCCGAGGATATTTTTAGAACAAAGTAGGTCTACTAGCCGCCTTGGGGCTGGGCCAGCGGGTGGTGGGTGAGGACGAGCTCTTTCAGGCGTTCGTCCAGCACATGGGTGTAGATTTCGGTGGTGGCGACATCCGCGTGGCCGAGAAGCGTCTGGATGGCGCGCAGGTCGGCGCCGTTGGCCAGCAGGTGGGTGGCGAAGGCGTGGCGCAGGGTGTGCGGCGTGACCTTCTCGGGCGCGATTCCCGCAGCGACGGCGATTTCCTTGATCAGCATGTAGAAGCGGTGGCGCGTGAGATGGCCTTGTTTGCCACGCGAGGGGAAGAGGAAGCGCGAAGGCGTGCCGCCACGGCTTTCGATCTTCTCCTGCATAACGTCGCGCGCGGCGAGCCACTCGGCCACGGCGGCGCGCGCATCCGGGGTGAGCGGCACCAGCCGTTCCTTGCCGCCCTTGCCCAGCACCAGCAGCATGCGCGGATCGCCCCGGACGGCGGCGACGGGCAGGCTGACAAGCTCGCTCACCCGCATGCCGGTGGCGTAGAGCAGCTCTGTCAGGCAGCGGTTGCGGCTTTGATCTTCGGGGGTGCGCCCGGCGGTGGCGGCGGCCGTGAGAAGTTGGCCGACCTCTTCTTCGGTGAGGGTCTTGGGCAGGCGCTTGTCCTTGCCGGGGCCGGCGATCTGGATCGCCGGATTGTCGCTACGCCAGCCTTCTTCATAGGCAAAGCGGTAGAACTGGCGGATCGCGGAGAGGCGGCGGGCGCGGGTGGCGCGGGAGAGACCCTCGGCGTCGCAGGCCACGAGGAAAGCCTCGATCTGCTGCTGGGTGACGGCGAGATCCTCGTAACCTTTGGCCTGCAGCCAGTCGGCGAAGATACGCAGATCGCGGGCGTAGGCGAGCTGGGTGTTGCGGGCGGCGTCAAGCTCTGCGGCCTGCGCTTCGATGAAGGCTTCGATGCGCGCGCGCATCAGGCGGCCCCGTCGGCGAGCAGGAATTCGAGCGCGGCGCGGCGGGCGGTGTCCTCAAGGCCGACAGCGCGCAGCAGCGAAATCGCCCCGGCGGCGTCGGAGGGATCGCCCTGAAACGCGCCGGCGAAGTCCTGGCTGGCGGTGAGGATGGCCTCGCCGATGCGATTTTCCTGCAGCAGCGTGGCGTAGCGGGCCGGCGGGGTCAGGCTGGAAAACCCTTCGGCCACGGCGGCTGCCCGCAGGCTGCCGGGCGGTGGCGGCAGGGGTGTGCCTTCTGCGACGGACGCGAGGAAGGCATCCCCCGGCGCGGTCGGGCTGTTGGCGCGGGCGATGGTTTCATAATCCGGGGACAGCAACCCGAGCCGGAAGGCGATGCGGGCGGGCTCGCCGGTGAGGCTGAAATCCGCCAGCTGCGCGCCGTAGAGCCGGGCAAAGGCGGTTTCGAGCCCGGCCTCACGCATCATCTTCCAAGCGGGCGGCAGCGTCTGGGCGATGGCATTGGGGTTGCGGGCGCGCAGGGCGACGTCAAAGCGCTGCAGGGCGGCGACGCGATCCCAGATGCCGCCGGAGGCCGCGGGCAGGCGTTCGGAATAGATCCCCAGCAGGAGGTTCTCGGCGATGGCGCCGGAGCGGGCAAGGCGCTCGGCCGCTTCGATCTGGGCTTTCCAGCCCGAAACCGGGCGCAGATCGGAATGGGCGAAGGCCAGCGGCTGGGTGCTGGTGGCAATCGGCTGGCCGATGGCCTCATACATGCTGAAGACAAGCGGCGTGGGGTGGGCGGGTAGCGCCAGCGGCGGCAGGCCTTCAAACAGCAGCGGATCAAGGAAACGGGCCAGAAGCGCGTCTTCCTCTTCCGTCAGGTAGCCAAGCGCCTTCGCCGTTTCCAGCGTCAGCGCGGCGGCGTTCCAATCGCCGTTGCGCGCGAGGCAGAAGATGCGCGTCTGGAAGGTAGGCGCGATATCGGCTTTGGCGCGCAGCGCGTCGCAGGCGGCGTTTTCCGTGCCGGTCAGCAGGCTGACGTCGAACCAGCGCCGAAACAGCGCGCTGGTGTCGGGGCCGGCGCGCTCCAGCAGCGCCTTGGATTGATCCAGCGCGCCCAGTTCCAGAAGCTTGTCGACGCGGGCGAGAAAGAGCGTGTTGTCGGTGTCGGCCCCGCGCGGTGGATCCAATTCGGCCAAGAGCAGCGTGTAGAGCAGATCCTGCAGCGCCGGGCTGGAGCGCACATCGGCGCGGGCGATCAGTCGGGCGAGATCCTCAATGGAGCTGTCACCCCAGAGATCGCGCGGAAATCCGGTGACGGAATTCGGCAGCAGCCCCACCGCATCAAGCCCCGGCGCATCCAGAGGGGTGACGGTGATCGTGCCCACGGCGGCGCTGTCAGCGATGCCATCTTCGGGATCTGGGGGTAGGGTGACGGGATCGCGGATCGAATCCGACAGCCAGTCGATCGCGGAAAGCGGCTGCGCAACCGCAGGCGCGGCCGCAACCAGCGCCGCGGCCATCGCCAGGGCCGTGGGCTTAGTCCACATCCAGTGTCACCGGGGTGCTGACATCGGTTTGCACCGGGGTCAGATCCCCGAGGTAGGCAAAGCCCACCAGCAGGACGAACCCGACCACCAGAAGGAATACCAACAGTTTCAGAAGCCGCCCGATCAAATCTCTGCCCTCGCGTGTTAGCGCCGCTTTTTGCGTTCTTGCGAGGATTATATATGGTCTTTTCGGCGAGATCACGCCATTCAGGGGCGGAAAACGGAATTTTGAGCGGGTAGCTGCCGGTTTGGCCTATCGATTGAAAAAGACGGTCGTCCTCGTGGGCATGATGGGGGCGGGAAAAACCGCCGTTGGCAAGGCTTTGGCGCAGATGCTGGACGCGCCGTTCCTCGATTCGGACGAGGAGATCGTGAAAGCCGCCAATATGAGCATTGCCGAGATTTTCAGCCGCGATGGCGAGGGATTCTTCCGGGCGCGTGAAACCGAGGTGATCGGGCGGCTGATGGAAGAGGAGCGCTGCGTGCTCTCGGTCGGCGGCGGGGCCTTCCTGTCGGTGGAAAACCGCAAGGTGATCGATGCGCGGGGCGCGGCTGTCTGGCTGCGCGCGGATCTGGATCTGCTCTGGAACCGGGTACGCCACAAGACAACGCGGCCCTTGTTGCGCACGGCCAATCCGCGCGCCACGCTGGGCGAGCTGTACCGCGCGCGGGTGCCTGAATATTCCAAAGCGCCGCTGATCGTGGATGCCGATGCCGCTTATAGCGTGGAAGAAATGGCCCATCGCGTGCTGCAGGCGCTGCTGACCCGCCCCGACATCCTGGAGACAACCGAATGACCGAAACCGTCCGCGTGCATCTTGCCGAGCGTTCCTACGACATCCTGATCGGCGAGGGGCTGATCGGGCGGGCAGGCGATCTGATCGGCCCGCTGCTGCGCCGCAAGCGGGTGGCCATCGTGACGGACAGCTCCGTGGCGCCCCTGCATCTGGACGCTCTGAAGGCCGGGCTGGCTGCCGGCGGTGTTGAGGCTTCCGCGCTGGTGCTTCCGGCCGGCGAGGCGACGAAAAGCTGGGAGCAGCTGAGCCGCACGGTGGAATGGCTGCTGGCCGAGAAGGTGGAGCGCAACGATGTTGTGGTTGCGCTTGGCGGCGGGGTCATCGGGGATCTGGTCGGTTTTGCCGCCGCCATCCTGCGCCGGGGCGTGCGCTTCGTGCAGGTGCCCACGACGCTTCTGGCACAGGTGGACAGCTCGGTGGGCGGCAAGACGGCGATCAATTCGCCTGCGGGCAAGAACCTGATCGGCGCGTTCCATCAGCCTTCGCTGGTGCTGGCGGATGTTTCCGTACTGGAAACACTGCCGCGCCGCGATTTCCTTGCCGGTTACGGCGAGGTGATGAAATACGGCCTGCTGGGGGATGCGAGTTTCTTCGTGTGGCTTGAGGAAAACGCGCTGGACATGATCGACGGCGACGTGGCCAAGCGGATCCATGCGGTGAAACGCTCCTGCGAGATGAAGGCCGAGATTGTTGCGCGGGACGAAACAGAGCAGGGCGACCGCGCGCTGCTGAACCTCGGCCACACCTTCTGCCACGCGCTGGAGGCTGCCACCGGCTATTCTGACAGGCTGCTCCACGGCGAGGGGGTGTCCATCGGCTGCACGCTGGCCTTTGAGCTTTCCGCGAAGCTTGGGCTCTGCGCGCAGGAAACCCCGAGCCGGGTGCGCGCGCATCTCGCCGAGGTCGGGGCCAAGCGCGATCTGGCCGACATCCCCGGCGATCTGCCGGATGCCGCCGCGCTTCTGACGCTCATGGGGCAGGACAAGAAAGTCATCGACGGCCAGTTGCGATTCGTCCTCGCACGGGGAATCGGCGAGGCTTTCGTGGATGCAAACGTACCCACCGAGGCCGTGCTTGACGTGCTACAGGGTGCTTTGGCGGGGCGGTAGCTCAACCAAGGCGCGAAGTTCCCCCGCGTAAAAAGAGGGAATTTTGTCAATCTGTCGCCTGGGCGACAGTTGGTTTCCCTTGCGTCGGCTTAGACTAATTTCCGGGTATTCAGAGTGAGTGACTGATCCCCACGGGCTGGAAGCGAATTACATCGTGACAGCACCACGTTACGAGTGATTGGTAGGGTTGAGGGTGCATTCCCCCCTCAACCCTTTCCTTTTTCTGGGCCTCTGTTGTAGCGTCTTTTCCCACGGGCGGACTGTGCAGAGCCATCCGCATACGGCAATCGAGATTGACAACCCGGGGTGGTGGGGCCTCCTCCATGCGAAACAGTCAGAAATACGCCTTCCTGCGGCCCTCGCCGCTGCTGGCCGGGCTCGATCCGGCGGTGGCGGATGACTTTCTGGATCGCTGCGAGGAGATCATCTGCCAGGATCCGCGCCCGCTGCTGACGCAGGAATCGCGGGCGAAACACGTCTATCTCATTGCCCATGGCATCGTGGAGGTCAGCTTTCTGAGCCGGCAGGGCCACAAGGTGATCGCCAATCACGCCGGGCCGGGGGATGTGTTGGGGGATGTGGAGGTTGTCGGGGATCAGCCGGTGATCGCCACCTGCGAGGCGCAGGCCGGGGCGATCCTGATGCGCAGCCCGGCGGTTCTTTTTCGCAGCTTCGCGGCGGACCCGAACGTCCAGCGCAACCTGATGCGGCTGCAGGCCGAACGCCTGTTGCGGGGCTTGCTGTTCAAGGACATCGACCAGTATCAGGCGGTGCCGCAGCGGATCGGCCATTACCTTCAGCACCTGTCGCGGTTCTCCAGCCGGGTGACCTACAGCCAGGGTTATCTCGCCACGCTGGTGGGCTGTTCGCGCCAGACGATCAACCGCGAGATTGGCCAGATGAAGGAAGCGGGGCTTTTGCACAGCGAGGGCAACGGCGGCCTGCGGGTGGATCGTGCCAAGCTGGCGGCGCATCTGCGGGCGCTGGAACTGGGCGAAGACGTGAGCTGAGGGCCACGTTTTCGAAGGCCCCCGCCGGGGTAAACCGGCGAGGGCCGAAGGCTTAAACGAGGCTTGGCAGCCAGAGCACGATGGAGGGGAAGGCCACCAGCACGGCGATCGTCACGGCATCGGCGATGAAGAAGGGGGTCACGCCCTTGAACACATCCTGCACGCTCAGATCATCGCGCACCCCGGCCACCACGAAGCAGTTCAGGCCAATGGGCGGGGTGATCAGGCAGAACTCCGCCATTTTCACCACGAGGATCCCGAACCAGATCGCACACATCGGCCCGCTCATGCCGAAGGCGCTGTCGGCTGCGGAGACGAACTCGCCGCCGTTGAGCGCCATCACCGCCGGGTAGACGACGGGCAGCGTCAGAAGCAGCATGCCGATGGCGTCCATGAACATCCCCAGCACCGCATAGGCGAGCAGGATCAGCACCAACGTGAGCATGGGCGACTGTTCCAGCGAGGTGATCCAGTCGGAAAACGCGCCCGGCAGATCGGCGAAGCCGAGGAAGCGGACGTAGATCAGCACGCCCCAGATGATGGTGAAGATCATCACCGCCAGTTTTGCCGTCTCCAGCAGGGCGTCCTTCAGTTGCGCCCAGCGCATGCCCTTGTAAACCGCCATGCAGAAGACAACGAAAGCCCCCAACGCGCCGCCCTCGGTGGGCGTGCCCCAGGCGTCGCCGCCGAAGGGGTTGTAGATGAAGAAGACGATGATCATCACCACGAAGAAGATCGGGAAAGCTGGCGGCAGCGCCTTGAGGCGTTCTCCCCAGGAGAATCCCTTCACCGGCGGGCCGAACTTCGGCAGCGCCATGGCCATGCCCACGATCAGCGCCGCGTAGATCAGCGCTGAAACCGCGCCCGGAATGAAGCCTGCCAGCAGCAGCTTGCCCACGTCTTGCTCCACGATGATCGCGTAGATCACGAGGATGGCGGAGGGCGGGATCAGCGAGGCCAGCGTGCCACCCGCCGCCACGACGCCCGCCGCAAAGCGCTTGTCGTAGCCGATCTTGAGCATCTCCGGGATGGCGATCCGCGCGAAGACGGCAGAGGTCGCCACGGAGGCGCCGGAGACGGCCGCGAAACCCGCCGTTGCAAAGACGGTGGAGACAGCAAGCCCGCCCGGCAGCCAGCCGACCCATTTCTTGGCCGCATCAAACAGCGCTTTGGTGAGCCCGGCGTAATAGGCCAGGTAGCCGATCAGGATGAAGGTCGGGATCAGCGAAAGCGCCTGGCTCGCCACTTTGGAGTGCGGCACCTGTCCGGCGGTTTTCACCGCCACGGTGAGCGCCCAGCCAAACTCGTCTGGCGCGTAGCCCTTCTTGGCCCAGAAGATCCAGATCAGCCCGACGAGGCCTGCGAGCGCGGCGGCAAAGGCCACGCGCATGCCAAGGATGACCATGACAAGCAAGCCAACGGAGACGGCGATACCAATTTCAATAGGATCCATCAGTCTGCCCCCCCGGTCACATGGTCGGCTTCCGCCGCGGCTTGTTCGGCAGCCGATTGGATCAGCGGCACGGCCACAGGCGTTTCGGCGTTTTGGGCAAAGGCCTTGGCATAGCCCCAAAGCTGGAGCACCAGCCGCGCGCAGAGCACCGAGAAGGCCACCGGCGCGAGCAGTTTGGCGGGCCAGAGCGGCAGGGCGATGTCCATCGAGCTGTCGCGGCTCCACATCGGCGCGGCGAGATCGAAGCTGCGCTGGAAGTGGGCGAAGCTGCCCCAGACGATCAGCACCATCAGCACGAGGATCAGAAATGTGGTGGTAAACTCTGCCGCCCAGAGCGCACGGCCCTTGAGCTTGCTCACGAGGATGTCCATGCGGATATGGCCGCCGTTGCGCTGGGTATAGGCCACGCCCATGAAAGCGATCAGCGGCATGGCCTGTTCGATCCAATCCACGTAACCGGGCAGGGGCGCGTTGAAGAAATTCCGCCCGCCGACAGAAACGACGGCAAGGATCATCAGCGCGAAAACGGCAAGGCCGCTCAGAAGCGCGAAGAAGGTTTCGAGTTTGTACAGATGCCCGTCAAGACGGCTGAGCGTGCTGCCGTCCTGCAGGACCGTGGCGCTTCCGGCCATGGTGCTCTCCCCAAAAATGTGAGCCAGAAAAAAGGAAGCCGCCGCGATTTCTGGGCGCGGCGGCTTTGGGTGTCAGGTGGTCACCTTATTGGCCGATCATGCCGGTGACGAAGTCGAGAAGCTCCTGCGCAGGCAGACCGCGGGCATTGTTTTCCTCAACCCATGCCATGGCCACGGGGCCAGCGGCGGCCTCGCGGAAAGCGGCGAGTTCTTCATCGGAGAAGGTGACTTCGGTGATGCCACGCTCCTGCAGCGCCGGGCCCCATTTGGCCATGGTCTGCTCGTTGTAATAGGTGATGTAGTGATCCAGAGCCTCGTCCACGCTGGAGAGCAGCGCTTCACGCTCCGCATCCGTCAGCGCGTTCAGGGCGTCGGTGTTCACCACAACCGGGCAGTTCACAGTGCCGGGGTTCAGGTTCGTCGTCCACCACTTGCCGCTTTCGATGGTGCCGAAGGACATATGCGCGTGCGGAGCGAAGGAGACGGCCGTCACAACGCCGCTGTCCAGTGCCTGACGCACTTCGGTGGCGGACATGGACGTCGGAACACCGCCGACCTTTTCCATCGCCTGACCGATGCCGCCGGTGGCGCGCATGGCCATGCCGTTGAAGTCGGCGAGCGTGGCGGGCGCATCGCCCACACCCACGAGGTTGTACTGCGGCAGCGGCGAGGGCATCAGCAGCGTGGCGTTCCAGCGGGCCAGATCGGCCTGTGCGGCCGGGTGGGCATATAGCGCCTGGCTGATCTTGCGCTCTTCCTCGAGGCTGGAAACGCCAAGGAAGGGCAGTTCCAGCACGGTGATGGACGGGTTCTTGTCGCGGTGGTAGCCGGCGCAGAACTGAGCCATCTCGAAGGCGCCGATGGAGATGCCGTCAAGGTTCTCGGTGTTCTTGGAGAGCCCGCCGTAGGAGATGTTCATGGTGAACTCGCCACCGGTCTTCTCGCTTACGAGTTCGGCCAGTTTCTCCACGTGCTCGGTGAACGCGCGGCGCTTGCCCCAGACGGAGACATTCCACTCGGTGGCCATGGCCTCACCGGCGAAGGACACGGCAAGGGCAGCGATGGCAGCTTGGCCAAGGAATTTATTCATTGGTTTCCTCCCAGAAACAGGTTCTTTGATCGTTCCGGAGAGGAGTGTAGGAGGCTTGGGAATTTGCGCCAATGAAGAAAATCGCCTGCGGAAGTCCGCAGGGCCTGCGGAAATCCGCAGAGCATAGAACGAAGGGCAGGGCCCGGCCGTGGGTGGGGTCTTCCAAGCGTGCCGCCGGGTGAGCGCATAGGCTGATAGCGGTGTGATTGGGAAGCAAAGTCCTTGCCCGACAGGCACTGTCGGGCCGCGCCGTCCCGCCCCGTCAAACCATAGGTTTGCCTCCGGCAAAACGGGGCGGCGCGACTGCGCCCCCCTCGGGACGGCGCTACCGTTGCGCTCAAAGTGCCTACCCGTTCTCCACCAGCACTGCGTCCTTGTTCAGCCCCAGCTTCACGATCTTCTCGTTCAGCGTCCGCCGCCCGATCCCCAGCGCTTCGGCAACGTCATCCATTCGCCCGGCATGGGCTTTCAGCGCCTTGGCGATCAGTTCTCGCTCAAAGGCCGCCACTGCTTCGCGCAGGGTGCTGGGCGCGGCGGGCAGGGCGCTGCCTTGCGCCGAGATCACCTCGGACAGGCTTACGGGCCCGCGCCTGAGCGCGAGCACGAAACGCTCCGCCACATTGCGCAGCTCGCGCACATTTCCGGGCCAGCCGTGGGCCAGAAGAGCGGCCATGTCGGCGGGGGCAAGCTCCGGCGGTTCAGCCTCAAACTGCGCAGCATAGAGCGCAGTGAAATGGGCAAACAGAAGTGCGATGTCTTCCGCGCGCTCGCGCAGGGCAGGCAGGCGCAGCACCATCGTGTTGATGCGATAGAGCAGATCGCCCCGGAAGCGCCCCTCGTGAACGGCCGCATCGAGATCCTCATTGGTGGCCGAAAGCAGGCGGAAATCCACGTGGCTCGGCGTGGGATCGTCCAGAGTGCGGAATTCACGAGTCTCGATCACGCGCAGCAGTTTGGACTGCGCATCCGGCGGGCAGGCGGCCACCTCGTCCAGAAACAGCGTGCCACCATGGGCCCGCGCCAGAAGGCCGGGCTGGCCGGCGCGGCCAAAGAGCGTGGCCTCGAAATGATCCGCCGGCAGCGTGGCGCAGGAGAGCGCCATGAAAGGGGCATCCGAGCGCGGCGAAAGATCATGCAGCGCATGGGCCACCAGATCCTTGCCGGTGCCGGTCTCGCCATGCAGCAGCACGGTGGTGGGCGTCTCGGCCAGATCCTGCACCATGTCACGCAGGGCGATCATGGCGGGGGATTGGCCAAGCAGGATGCGGTCCAGCCCCGAGAGCCGCGCGAGCCGGGCCTTCAGCCGCGCGGTGCCGAGCTTGAGCCGCCGCTGCTCTGCCGCGTGCGATAGGGCCGAGAGCAGACGACGCGGGTCAAAGGGCTTTTCCAGAAACGTATAGGCCCCGGCCTGAATGGCCTCCACCGCCATCGGAATATCGCCATGGGCCGAGATCAAGATCACCGGCGGGCCGCCTTGGGCGGTGACGCTGTCCAGAAGCTCCAGCCCGCTCATGCCGGGCATGCGCACATCCGAAACGATGGCATCGGGCGTGGCGCGCGAAAGCGCCTCGGCCACATGGCGCGCCGAGGAGAGCCCCTCGGCCTGCCAGCCTGCGCTTTCCAGCAATTCCACGAGGGATTCCCGCATGTTGCGGTCATCATCCACCACGAGGGCCTTCAGCCGCTCCGTACTCATGCCGCCAATCCTTTCGCATCCGCCACGGGCATGCCAAAGCTGAACACCGCCCCGCCTTGCGCACCATCCTCGGCGCGCAGCCAGCCGTCGTGCTCTTTCAGGATCGCGGTGGAAATGGCAAGCCCAAGCCCCATGCCCTCGCCGGAAGCGCGGGTGGTGTGGAAGGGCTCCTGCAGCTGCGCAAGCGGCGTTCCACCAAGGCCGGGGCCCTGATCGGCCACCGCAACGCTGGCTTGCGCATCCGCGCGATCCAGCGTGATCGTGATCAGCGTGCCGCCGGTTTCGCCATTGGCCGCAAGCGCATTGCGCAGGAGGTTCACCAGCACCTGTTCCAGCCGCAGCCTGTCGCCGCGCACGGTGAGCCCTTTGTGGGCCTCAGCTATCACAAGCCGCACGCCGGCGAGCTTGGCATCGGCCTCCACCATCTCGAGCGCGCCTTGTGCCACGTCGCGCAAGGCCACATCCGCCAGCGCATCCTTGCCGGGGCGGGCGAAGAAGCGCAACTCGCGGGTGATGGCTTCCATTCGCGCCACGAGGCTAGCGAGCCGGCACAGCAGGCGGGTTTCCTTCTCGCTTGCGCCAAACTCGGCCGCCACGAGGAAATTGCGCATCGCGGAGAGCGGCTGGCCCAACTCATGGGTCACGGAGGCCGAAAGCTGGCCCAGCGCGGCCATCTTGGAGGCTTGTGCCAGTTCGGCCTGCGCCTTGGCGGCGCGCACTTCGGCGGCGCGGCGTTCCTCGATTTCATGCTCCAAGGCGGCATTGGTGGCGCGCAGGATGCGCCGGTCGGCTTGCGAGGCCTCAAGCGCGGTGCGAATGCGCCGCGCGCGCCAGTAAAGCGCCAGCGCGGTGACGATCAGCAGGAGCACAGCAGCCGCGCCGGAGGCCACGAAGGCCCCGGCCCAGATCGCGCGCTCCGGCGCGAGGTAGTTTAGCCGCCAGTCGAGCGTGCCCAGCGGGGCGGCAGACTGCAGGTAGCGCACCCCGTCGAGCCGCGCCACATCCGCGCCCACGGCCTGCCAGCCCAGCGGCGCGAGCGGCTCGCCCGCGAATTGCCGCGCATTGGCGATCTCGGCGCGGCGGGACTCGGGCAGGGGGGCCAGCGTGCGGTATTGCCAGTCAGGGTTGGAGGCGAGGATCACCACGCCGTCGGGGTTGGAGACAAAGAGCGTCTCTCCGCCATCGGCCCAGAGCCGGGCCAGCGGCGCGATGTCGACCTTGATGGCAATCACGCCGGTGATGTCGCCCGCCTCGTTGCGCACGGGCTCGGTGAGGAAATAACCGGGCCGCCCCGTGGTGACGCCGATGGCGAAGAACTCGCCTGCGCCGCCCGCGCGGGCCTCGGTGAAATAGGGGCGAAAGGCGTAGCTTTTGCCGATGAAAGTGACGGGTTCGGCGTAGTTGGACGCCGCGATGGTGAGCCCGTTCGGATCCATCACGTAGATCGCCTCCAGATCGGTGCGCTCGGCAAATTCTGCCAGCCGCCGGTTCAGCGCTGCAAGGCCGATCCCGGCGGTGCCGCGCTGCACGAAAGGATCACGGGCGAGCAAGAAGGGCAGGTGGCTGTAGCGCCCCAGCGCCTCCGAGAGCGTGGTGTGATAGAGCGACAGCCGCGCGGCGGCGCGGGCCTGCTCATTGGCTTTCAGGATCCGCGCCGCGCCAAAGAAGACAAGCGCCAGCACCAGAAGCCCGGCCAGCAGGAAGGCAAGCGGGCGCAAGCTTCGGTGCGCCTTGGCCTCGCGCATCGCTCAGCCCCCGGCCATGCGGGCGTGGAAGATAAAGCCCAACGTGTTCATCAGCACCTGCGCGGCGAGGATCGACGTGACCCCTGCCGGATCATAGGCCGGGGCGACCTCCACCAGATCGAGCCCCACCACCTCGTTGCGCTGGCTCAGGGCCTGCAGCATTTCCAGCACCTCGTAATAGAGAAAGCCGCCATGGCTCGGCGTGCCGGTGCCGGGCGCGATGGAGGGACAGAAGGCGTCGATGTCGAGAGTCACATAGACGAGGGCTCCGGCCGGAATGCGCTCGATCACGCCGCGCGCGCCCAGCTTGCGCGCCTGCCGCACCGAGAGAATATCGCTGCCGATCCCCCGCGCGGCGTCATAGCCTTCCTTCGCGGTGGAGGAGACATTGCGGATACCCACCTGCGTCAGCCCGCTCACATAGGGCTTCTCTGCCGCGCGCCGCATCGGATTGCCGTGGCCATAGCGCACCCCGTGGCGTTCATCGACGAAATCTAGATGAGCGTCGATCTGCAAGATATGGATATCGCTGACATTATCAAAAGCGTTAATCGCCGGGATGTTGACCGAATGATCGCCGCCGATCACCACCGGCAACGCGCCCGCCTCAAGGATCGCGCGCACGCCGGACTCGATGTTGCGATGGCTTGCGAGCGTGTCGGTGTGCACGATGTCGGCATCGCCGATGTCCACCAGCCCCACGTCCTTGCCGAGGTAGGTGACGTCATCCTCATGGTCATAGGCCCCGGCGTGGCCGAAGGTGAAGAGCGTCGAAGCCTCCCGTACCGCGCGCGGGCCGAAGCGCGCGCCGGGGCGGTATTGCGTGCCGCCATCAAACGGCGCGCCAAGGATGGCGGCATCGGCGTCGATGCTGGCCCAATCCTCCACGTAAGGCGAACGTGCGAAGGTGGTGATCCCGGTGAAGGGCAGGTTGAGCCGCCCGCTGTCGTAGCCATGCTGTGTCATGGCCGCGATGCTTGTGCCTTCGCGCCGCTTTGGCAAGAGGCTTGCACGAATTGGGGTTTCGCTCCTGCGGGCTTCATGCAATAGGGACGCGTCAAACGAAGCATCCAAGGAGCCCCCTCATGGAGATTCGCGAGGCACTCACCTTCGATGATGTCCTGCTTGTCCCGGCCGCGTCCAACGTGCTGCCGAATACGGCCGACACCTCGACTCATGTGACCAAGTCGATCCGCCTGAACATCCCGCTGCTGTCCTCTGCAATGGACACCGTGACGGAGGCCAAGATGGCCATCGCCATGGCACAGGCCGGCGGCATGGGGGTGATCCACCGCAACCTTGATATTGAGGCGCAGGCGCAAGAAGTGCGCCGGGTGAAACGCTTCGAAAGCGGGATTGTCTACAACCCGATCACGCTCACCGCCGATCAGACGCTCGCCGATGCGAAAGCCCTGCAGGAGCGCTACCGCGTGACGGGCTTCCCGGTGGTGGATGGCGCGGGCCGCGTTGTGGGCATCGTGACGAACCGCGACATGCGCTTTGCCTCGGACGACAAGACGCCGGTGTCGGTGATGATGACTTCCAAGGATCTGGCGCTGCTGCAAGAGCCCGCGGATCTGGATGAGGCCAAAAGCCTGATGAAGGCGCGCCGCATCGAAAAACTGCTGGTGACCGATGGCGCAGGCAAGCTCACCGGGCTGCTGACGCTGCGCGACACCGAACAGGCCGTGCTGAACCCGATTGCCACGAAGGATCACCTTGGCCGCCTACGCGTGGCGGCGGCCTCTACGGTGGGCGATGCGGGCTTTGAGCGCACGCAGGCGCTGATCGATGCGGGCGTGGACATGGTGGTGATCGACACCGCCCATGGCCATTCCGAGGGCGTCGCCAAGGCCGTGGAACGTGCCAAGGGGCTTTCTAATGAGGTGCAGATCGTGGCCGGCAACGTGGCCACGGCAGAAGCCACCCGCGCACTGATCGGCGCGGGCGCGGATGCGGTGAAGGTCGGCATCGGGCCGGGCTCCATCTGCACCACGCGCATGGTGGCCGGCGTGGGCGTGCCCCAGCTGACGGCAATCATGGATTCGGCCGCAGGCGCGCGCGACAGCGGCACGCCGATCATCGCAGATGGTGGCATCAAGTTCTCCGGCGATTTCGCCAAGGCCATCGCGGCGGGCGCTTCCTGCGCCATGGTCGGCTCGATGATTGCGGGCACCGATGAGAGCCCCGGAGAAGTCATTCTGTATCAAGGCCGTAGCTTCAAAAGCTACCGTGGCATGGGCTCGCTCGGCGCGATGGCGCGCGGCTCGGCGGACCGCTACTTCCAAAAGGATGCGGCCAGCGACAAGCTGGTGCCGGAAGGCATCGAGGGCCAGGTGCCCTACAAGGGCAGCGCGGGCGCTGTGATCCACCAGCTCGTCGGCGGCTTGCGCGCCGCAATGGGCTACACGGGCTGTGCCACGGTCGAGGAGATGCGCAGCAACTGCCAGTTCGTGCGCATCACCGGCGCAGGGCTGAAAGAAAGCCACGTCCATGACGTGCAGATCACCCGCGAAAGCCCCAACTACCGCATCGGCTAGGGCACGCGCATGACGCCCGCCGCCCGCATCGCCGCCGCCATCGGGATCCTCGATCAGGTTCTCGATGGTGTGCCGGCTGAAAAAGCGCTCACCGGCTGGGCGCGTGGCAGCCGCTTTGCCGGCTCCAAGGATCGCGCCGCCGTGCGCGATCACGTCTTTGACGCGCTGCGCTGCAAACGCTCCTTCGCCTGGCTCGGCGGAGCGATGAGCGGGCGCGGGCTGCTGATCGGGGCGTTGCGCAGCGCCGATCAGCCTTTGGAGGAGGTGTTTACCGGCGAAGGCCACGCCCCCGCGCCGCTCACGGGCGGCGAAGCTGCGCGGCTACCGGATCGAGCGGATCTGCCCGAAAGCGAAGCACGCGATCTTCCGGATTGGGTTTGGCCCCGCTTTGAGGCCGCCCACGGGAAGACGGCCGCGCCGATTGCCGAAGCCCTTCGCCACCGCGCGCCGGTGTTTCTGCGCGTGAATATCGCGCGGCAGAGCGTTGAAAAGGCTCAGGAAGCCTTGCTTTCGGAAGGGGTCGAGACCCGCAGCCACCCGCTGTCCCCGACGGCGCTTGAGGTGACGGAGAACGCCCGCCGTGTGCAGGCGAGCAAAGCCTATCAAAGCGGCGGGGTGGAGTTGCAGGATGCCGGCTCTCAGGCGCTGGTGGACGCGCTGCCTTTGCCGGACGGCGGGCGCGTGCTGGATTTCTGCGCTGGCGGCGGCGGCAAGAGCCTCGCCATGGCGGCGCGCTGCAAGGCGCAATACACGGCGCATGATGTGAGTACCGCGCGTATGAGGGATCTGCCCGCGCGCGCGGCGCGTGCGGGCGTTCAGATTGGCACCGCCACGCGGCAGGCGCTTTCAGAGTCTGCGCCATTCGATCTGGTTCTGGCGGATGCGCCCTGCAGTGGCACAGGCGCATGGCGGCGGTCGCCCGATGCGAAATGGCGCTTTTTCGAGAATGACTTACAGGCGCTTCTTGAAGTGCAGGCCGGTATCTTGCTGGACTGCGCGCAACTCGTGAAGCCCGGCGGCACGCTGGCCTATGCCACCTGCTCGCTGCTGGCCGAGGAAAACGCCGAACAGGTGGCGCGATTCTGCAAGGCGCAGCCGGACTGGCAGCTTGAAAACAGCCTGAGCCTCACCCCGCTTGAAGGGGGCGACGGCTTCTTTCTGGCGGTGCTGCGCCGCAAATAACGCTTCGCATTGTCCCTTTCCCCGGCTTGCTTAAGCAACGCTTAACGCTTTTTGCCTGATATGGGGCGAGCGCCTCGAACGGCGCGGGAAAAGCGGAGCAAACGTGTCAGATTCGGCCAATCCCCCCCAGCAGGTTTCGCACCAGCCGGTGCCCGCCGCCCCGCCTGCGGCCCTCAAGGGCGCGCGGGTCTCCGTGCTGCTCGTTCTGGCCGCGCTCTTCGTGGTGGCGGCCTGGCAGGCCCCTGCGGGTCAACTGCGCGTGCCGCTTGCCGCGATCGGGCTTTCGATGCTTGGGGCGGTTTTGGTCGTTCTGATTTCCAGCTTGCGGCAATCACGCCAGCAGAAAAGCCAGCTCGCTATCATCGCCGCCTTCATCGAGCATGACGCGGCCCCCAGCTTCGTGACGGATGTGGATGGGGCCGTGCGCCATGGCAATGCGGCCGCGCAGGCGCTTTATCCGCTCGCCCTCGGCAAGCCGCTCTCCAGCATCTTCCGCGCCGTTTTCGCGCGGCCCGAACATGTGATGCAGGCCTTACATAAAAAGGCCCAGGCCGAAGGCAGCGCGCGCGAGGATGTGGTGACGCGCAAGGGCCACATGCGGCTCATGGTGCACCGGCTGGCGGAGGAAGGGTTCCTCTGGCGGTTCGAGGATGTTTTTGCAACTCATGCCAACGGGCAGGGCACCGATGGGATCGCGCTTCCAATGCTCATGGCCAGCGGCAAGGGCACGATCCTGTTCATGAACGAAGCCATGCGGCGCATCGTTGGCCGCCGTGTGCGCGGGCTTTCAGAGCTTCTGGACGCCGATGCGGCAGAGGCCTCCGGGCGCTGCCGGATCCACGGTCAGGATGGCCCGCTCTGGGTGGATGTGCTGCGTATTGAAGGCGCGGGAAACCGGCAGGAGGTGTATTTTCTGCCACCGGGCGATACCGCGCCCGAAGGCGAGCCCCTGCGCTCGGTGGATGTGGAACTGCTTCCGGTGGCGGCCCTGCTTCTGGATGCGCAGGGCAATGTTGCCCATATGAACCGGCGCGCGCGCGCACTGCTGCCGCAGAGCCTCCGCGCGAAACCGGCGCTTGAGGATCTGTTGAAGGGAGTCGTTCGCCCGATGGCGGATTGGGTGGCCACGGCCTCCCGCCCCAGTGAGCGGCAGAAGGCCGAGCTTCTGAAGATCGCGAATGTGCCGGAGGAGCGGTTTGTTCATGCCACCATCGCGGCGGCGGAACGCGAAGGGCTTCGGCTAATCGTGCTCAACGACGCTACAGAGCTGAAAACGCTGGAGGCGCAGTTCGTCCAGAGCCAGAAGATGCAGGCCATTGGCCAGTTGGCAGGTGGGGTTGCCCATGATTTCAACAACTTGCTCACCGCGATTTCCGGCCACTGCGATCTGCTTTTGCTCAAACACGCCAAGGATGATCCGGATTACGCCGACCTCGAACAGATCGCCCAGAACGCGAACCGCGCGGCCAGCCTTGTTGGCCAGCTTCTGGCCTTTTCGCGCAAGCAGAAGATGCGGCTGGAAAAAGTGGATCTGCGGGCGTGCCTGTCGGATCTGACCCATCTGCTGAACCGGCTGGTGGGTGAGAAAGTGCGCCTGAGTTTCAATCACGATCCCGATGTCGGCCTCGTGAAGGCCGATGTGCGCCAGATCGAACAGGTGATGATGAACCTCGTGGTGAACGCGCGCGACGCCATGCCAGACGGCGGCACAATCGCCATCGAGACGACGAGCCGCACGATCCGCGCACCACTGCAAAAGGGCCGCGCTGAAATTCCACCGGGCAATTACTCGATTATCCGCGTGATCGACAGCGGCACTGGGATTCCAGCCGAAAACCTCGACAAGGTGTTTGAGCCGTTTTTCACCAGCAAGGCCACAGGCGAGGGCACCGGGCTCGGCTTGTCTACGGTCTACGGGATCATCAAGCAAAGCGGCGGATTTGTCTTTGCGGAAAGCGCGCCCGGGCAGGGGGCCTGTTTCTCGATCTACCTGCCGTCGGTCGACCCCGAACTGGAGACGGAGATCGCGCCGGCCATGGCGGAGGTGCGTGAAAAAGCGGCCAGCCCGGTGGAGCAGGGCGTGGTTTTGCTTGTGGAGGACGAAGAGCCGGTGCGGGCCTTCGCCTCGCGGGCCCTGCGTCTGCGCGGTTATACTGTGCTGGAGGCGGAAGATGCCGAAAGCGCCAAGCGGATCCTCGCGGATGAGGCGCTTAAGGTGGATGTTTTCGTGTCCGATGTGATCATGCCCGGGCAGAACGGCCCTGCCTGGGTTCGAGAAGCGCTCGTGAAACGGCCGGGTGTGAAGGTGGTTTTCGTGTCTGGCTACGCGGAGGCCGAATTGTCAGAAGTCGATGAACAGATCCCGAATTCGGTGTTCCTGCCCAAACCGTTCTCGCTCAACGATCTGACGGCGACAGTGCACCGCCAGTTGCATTAGAGCGTTTTGGATTTAACCTCACACATCGCGCATCGCTTTTCGCGTTCGACCGAAGGGAGAGGCAGCGAAGACGCGATTCAAGCTCAATCCGAAACGCCATTGCCACGTCGCGCGCTGTTCCAGAGATCGAACTCGGCCTTGTGGCGCTCGCGAAACCGCGCGATCACTTCGGCCTCGGCGTCCAATACGCGCGGCGGGGACACGTTGAGCCGTTCCGTCACGAGACTGCGCTCCAGACGTTCTTCGAGGAAGCGTTGCAAGTGCTCCGGCTCCTCATAGGCAAACAGGTGATCGACGCCGGGCGTACCATCCTTGCGGGCCACGAATTTGCTTTGCGCGCCGATCTCGGCATAGGGCGGTTTCGGATCGCTCATGTAACCCGTCAGGAAAGTGCCGAAATCGATCTCTTCGGTGCTGTTCTCCGTGCCCGAAAGATAGGGCCGCGCCCGGTAGCGATACCAGCTCCCCATCCAGTCCAGCGGCTCACGGATGACGGCGACAAGCTCCATCGGACCGCAGAATTTTTCCAGCATGGGTTTGAAAAACCGGTGGTAGCGATAGAGCGGCGCGTGTTTCAGGAGGGGCGGATCGCGCACGATGAGATCGGCCGCATCTCCAAGCGCGGCCTGAAGCGCGGTGCTGCCTGTCTTGGGAACCGACAGGATCACAAGCCTCTCCTTGTTAAAAACAAGCATTCTTACCCTTCCGCCTCACGATTTTTGCAGACACCGGCTGCATTTAAACCAAGCTTTAACCCATCGTGCGGCTTAATGGGGATGAAAATTTTAGTTGAAATGTTCTCACTTTGTGCTCATAGATATGAGAACAAGAGGCGAACATAACAGGAATTGCCGCCCGCGATCGGGTGTGGAATAAGGGGTCAGACAATGGCGACGGCAGATCTTTTGAGCATGACAGACAAACGCAGCGCAGACAAACAGAAGGCCCTCGATTCGGCCTTGGCCCAGATCGAACGCCAGTTCGGCAAGGGCTCCATCATGAAGCTCGGCCAGGAAGGCGCGGTCCAGGAGATCGAGGCGACCTCCACCGGCTCCCTCGGGCTGGATATCGCCCTTGGCATCGGCGGCCTGCCCAAGGGCCGTATCATCGAGATCTACGGGCCTGAAAGCTCGGGCAAGACGACGCTGACGCTGCATTGCGTGGCGGAAGAGCAGAAAAAAGGCGGCGTTTGTGCCTTCGTGGACGCCGAGCATGCGCTCGATCCGCAATACGCCAAGAAGCTGGGCGTGGATCTGGACGAACTGCTGATTTCGCAGCCCGACACCGGCGAGCAGGCGCTTGAGATCACCGACACGCTGGTGCGCTCCGGTGCGGTGAGCATGGTCGTGGTGGACTCCGTGGCTGCGCTGACGCCGAAATCGGAACTCGAAGGCGATATGGGCGACAGCTCCGTTGGCGTCCAAGCCCGGCTGATGAGCCAGGCGATGCGCAAACTGACGGGCTCCATCGCGCGTTCCAACTGCATGGTGATTTTCATCAACCAGATCCGGATGAAAATCGGCGTGATGTTTGGGAGCCCCGAAACCACCACCGGCGGCAACGCGCTGAAATTCTACTCCTCCGTCCGGCTCGATATCCGCCGCATCGGTTCGGTGAAGGACCGTGATGAGGTCGTGGGCAACCAGACCCGCGTGAAAGTGGTGAAGAACAAGGTCGCGCCGCCGTTCAAACAGGTCGAGTTCGACATCATGTATGGCGAGGGGATCTCCAAGACGGGCGAATTGCTTGATCTGGGCGTGAAAGCCGGCGTCGTCGACAAGTCCGGCTCCTGGTTCTCCTATGGCGACCAGCGGATCGGGCAGGGGCGTGAGAACGCCAAGACCTTTCTGAAGGAAAACGCGCCCATTGCGATCGAGATCGAGGACAAGATCCGAGCGGCGCATGGGTTGGAGTTCGACTCAGACGACAGCGATCCGGTGGACGTTCTGGACGATTGATCCAGTCAGAGCACTGCATCGAAAGCCGCCCCAAGGTGTTTCCGTGGGGCGGCTTTTTCCGTTCGCGGTGGACAGCGCGGCGGTGCGGCGATAAACGGGGCTGACCCTTTGAAATAACAGCTCCGGAACCCAGCCGCACATGCCGAGCCTGAACGATATCCGCTCCACCTTCCTGGACTATTTTGGCCGCAACGATCACGCCGTGATCGACTCCTCGCCGCTCGTCCCGCGCAATGACCCGACGCTGATGTTCACCAACGCGGGCATGGTGCAGTTCAAGAACGTCTTCACCGGCGTCGAGCAGCGCGATTATTCGCGCGCGGCCACCTCGCAGAAATGCGTGCGCGCCGGCGGCAAGCACAACGATCTGGACAACGTCGGCTACACCGCGCGCCACCACACGTTCTTCGAGATGCTTGGCAACTTCTCCTTCGGCGATTACTTCAAGGAAGAGGCGATCCCCTTCGCCTGGGATCTGATCACCAAGGAATACGGGATCGACAAGAACCGCCTGCTGGTGACGGTCTACCACACCGATGATGAAGCGGCCGCAATCTGGAAGAAATACGCGGGCCTGCCCGATGAGCGCATCATCCGCATCCCCACGAACGACAACTTCTGGTCCATGGGCCCGACCGGCCCCTGCGGCCCCTGCACCGAGATCTTCTACGATCACGGCGATCACATCTGGGGTGGCCCTCCGGGCAGCCCGGAAGAGGATGGCGACCGTTTCATCGAGATCTGGAACCTCGTGTTCATGCAGTTCGAGCAGTTCGAAGACGGCCGCCGCGAGAACCTGCCCAAGCCCTCGATCGACACCGGCATGGGGCTGGAGCGCATCGGCGCGCTGCTGCAGGGCAAGCACGACAACTACGACACCGATCTGATGCGCGCGCTGATCGAGGCCTCGGCACATGCCACCAGCCAGGATCCGGACGGCCCCGGCAATGTGCATCACCGCGTGATCGCCGACCACCTGCGCTCGGTCTCGTTCCTGATTGCCGATGGCGTGATGCCGTCCAACGAGGGCCGCGGTTACGTGCTGCGCCGCATTATGCGCCGCGCCATGCGCCACGCGCATCTTCTGGGCGCGAAGGATCCGGTGATGCATCGCCTCGTGCCAGCGCTCGTGCAGCAGATGGGTGGCCATTTCACCGAACTGCGTCAGGCACAGGCCTTGATCGAAGAAACGCTGAAACTGGAAGAAACCCGCTTCCGCACCACGCTGGATCGTGGCCTGCGGCTGCTGGATGACGAGCTCGACGGGCTCGCCGAAGGCGCGGCTCTGCCGGGCGCGGCGGCATTCAAGCTCTACGATACCTACGGCTTCCCGCTCGACCTGACGCAGGACGCTCTGCGTGAAAAGGGCCGCACGGTCGACACCGATGGCTTTGATGCGGCCATGGCCGAGCAGAAGGCCAAGGCGCGCGCTGCGTGGTCGGGCTCCGGCGAAACGGCGGATGCGGCGATCTGGTACGATCTGGCCGAGACGCACGGCGCGACGGAATTCCTTGGCTATGACACCGAAATTGCGGAAGGCCAGGTGCTGGCCATCGTGCAGGAGGGCGCGGCCAAGGCGAGCCTTGCGGAGGGCGAAGAGGGCTGGATGGTGATCAATCAGACGCCGTATTACGCCGAATCCGGTGGCCAGGTGGGCGACTCTGGCACCTATCTGAAACCGGGCGGCGCAGGGGTGATCGCGGATACGCAGAAAATGGCGGGTGGCGTTTTTGCCCATAAGCTGGTGGCCGGCAAAGGCGGGCTTGCGGTGGGTGATGCGCTGGAGCTGCGCGTCGATCACGCGCGGCGCGGCACGATCCGGGCCAACCACTCCGCCACGCACCTGCTGCATGAGGCGCTGCGCAACACGCTGGGCGATCACGTGGCACAGCGCGGCTCGCTCAACGCGCCGGACCGTCTGCGCTTTGACTTCAGCCATGGCAAGGCGCTGTCGGCCGAGGAAATCGCGCAGGTCGATGCCGAGGTGAACGCCTACATCCGCCAGAACAGCCGCGTCGAAACCCGGATCATGACACCGGATGAGGCCCGTGAGCTGGGCGCGCAGGCGCTGTTTGGTGAGAAATACGGCGATGAGGTGCGCGTGGTCTCCATGGGCACTGAAACCGGCTCGGGCAAGGGCGTTGGTGGCGACACCTATTCGCTGGAGCTTTGCGGCGGCACACATGTGCGCCAGACCGGCGACATCGGCGCTTTCGTGCTGACGGGCGACAGTGCCTCCTCTGCGGGCGTGCGCCGGATCGAAGCGCTCACCGGGGCGGCGGCGCTGGCGCATCTGAACGCGCAGGATCGCAAGGTGTCTGCCGTGGCCGGGCTGCTGAAAAGCCAGGCTGCCGAGATCGAGGAGCGCGTGAAAGCGCTGCTGGACGAGCGCAAGGCGCTGCAGAACGAAGTGGCGCAACTGCGCCGCGAGCTGGCCATGGGCGGTGGCTCGGGTGGCGCGGGCGGTGCCGAGGCCAAGGAGATCAATGGCGTGAAATTCCTCGCGCAGGCGCTCACGGGCGTCTCCGGCAAGGATCTTCCGGCGCTGATCGACGAGCACAAAGCGCGGCTTGGGTCCGGCGCGGTGCTGCTGATTGCCGATGCCGGTGGCAAGGCGGCCGTGGCGGCCGGTGTGACGGAGGATCTGACGGGCCAGCTTTCGGCCGTGGATCTGGTCCGTGCGGCGGTGGTTGAACTGGGCGGCAAGGGCGGCGGTGGCCGGGCCGATATGGCGCAGGGTGGCGGCAAGGACGCTGCCAATGCTGAAGCCGCCATCAAGGCCGCTGAAGCCGTGATCGGAGGCTGATATGGGCGCGCTCTGGATTGCACATGTCACGGTGACCGACGAGGAAGCCTATGGCAAATACGCCAAGCTCGCGACGGTCGCCATTGCCGAGCACGGCGGGGAATTCATCGCGCGCGGCGGGCGTTACGTGCAGCTTGAAGGCAAAGAGCGCCCGCGCAACGTCGTGGCGCGGTTTCCTTCCGTGGAGGCCGCAGAGGCCTGTTATCGGTCTGATACCTATCAGGAAGCCCTGAGCCATGCGCGTGGGGCGTCGGAACGCGAATTGCTTATCGTCGAGACAAGTGAATGAGAAACGGGGGCCAAGCGGCCCCCGTTTTCCTTTCCGGCGCAAAGATCATGCCACCGCGAGGCTTTCGCGCACCGGGGTGATCATCAGGGCCATGTAATCGCGGGTCTGATCGAGGAAGGGCAGCGGCGCGTTCACCGTGTCATTGCCCCGGATCTGCAGCGGGCGGCACATCATAAGCGGCGCTTTTGCCTGCGTTTCAAGGAAGAACGGCAGGCCGATGCCGGGCTCGCAATGGCGCAGATCAAAGAGCGCGCGCGCGAGCGCCGAATTGGCGGCGGGATCGGTGAAACGCAGCCGGTTGACGATGTCGAGCCCGACAAGCCGCCCGTCTTCCACCAGCTTTTGGCCCCGGCCATTGCAATAGACAAGGCGGCGATCGTCCCGCAGGACAAGAAGGGCCGTGTTCGCGCTCTCCAGCCCAAGTTCGGCGGAGGAGGTGAGTTCGGCGGTCTGGCACAATTCGCGGTTGGCCTGCAGCGATTGCCGCAGGAAGGGCGTGAGCGCTTTCAGATCGCGGGCAAACAGGGCCTCGCGTTTCTCGCGATCCTTGTGGCGCAGGCTGCCGGCCACGGCCACGACCCGCCCGTCGCCCAGCGGCATCACCATGCCCGCGCCGCCGCGCATGTCCTCCTGCGGGCGCAGCCAATCGTTGTAGAACTCGGTGCGCAGCAAGGCCTCATCGGAGACGATTTCGGCGCAAGTTTTCACCTCTCCGGGGACCATGTCTGAAAACCCCGCGGCCCAGACGTTGATGCCGCCGTAATAGGCCAGGTAGCTGTCGATCATCGCCTGGTCGTAGCCCGCGTGCAGCAGATCGAGCGACATGTCGGTGCGCAGATCGTGGCTGAACATCACCACGTTGCAGCCGTCATGGAGTTTCTGTAGCTCCGCCAAGGCCCAGAGCCACTGCCGGGGGTCGAAAGCCGCAGACGCAATGCGTTGGATAACGGGCGCTAGGCGCGCGCCGTCCTGTGTAGCCGTACTCAATTTTACCGTTCCCTCACCGTACGCCTGCCCTGGCCACGGATCTCACTTAACGCAACGGGAAGTAACACACCTTAAGCAACAAAAAAACCCGGCGGTGGCCGCCGGGTTCTCTTTCTTGGGCATATGCCCGCATTTTCAACTTAAGCGTTAGCCGCGCGGGCCTGGCGCTTGCGTTCATGCGGGTCGAGGTACCGCTTGCGCAGGCGGATCGCGTTGGGGGTGACTTCCACCAGCTCATCGTCGTCGATATAGGCGATGGCCTCTTCCAGTGAGTAGCGCACGGGCGTGGTGAGGCGCACGGCATCGTCGGTGCCGGAGGCGCGCACGTTGGTGAGCTTCTTGCCCTTGAGCGGGTTCACTTCCAGATCGTTGTCGCGGCTGTGCTCGCCGATAATCATGCCTTCGTACACGGCTTCCTGTGCGCCGATGAACATCTTGCCACGCTCTTCGAGGTTCCAGAGCGCATAGGCCACGGAGGTGCCGTTCTCCATCGAGATGAGCACGCCGGCGCGGCGGCCCGGGATCTGGCCCTTGTGCGGGGCCCAATCGTGGAACACGCGGTTCATCACGCCGGTGCCGCGGGTGTCGGTGAGGAATTCGCCGTGGTAGCCGATGAGGCCACGGGCCGGGACGTGCGCGATGATGCGGGTCTTGCCGCCGTTCTGGCGCATCTCGATCATGTCGCCTTTGCGCGGGCCGGTGACTTTCTCGATCACGGCTCCGGCGTATTCGTCGTCCACGTCGATGGTGACTTCCTCGATCGGCTCAAGGCGCTGGCCGTTTTCCTCGCGCAGAAGCACCTGCGGGCGGGAGATCGACAGCTCGAACCCTTCGCGGCGCATGTTCTCGATCAGCACGCCCATCTGAAGTTCGCCGCGGCCAGCGACCTCGAAGGCTTCGCCGCCGGGGGTGTCGGTGACGCGGATCGCCACGTTCTGCTCGGCTTCCTTCATCAGGCGCTCGCGGATCACGCGCGATTGCACCTTCTTGCCGTCGCGGCCCGCCAGCGGACTGTCGTTGATGCCGAAGGTCACGGTGATGGTGGGCGGGTCGATCGGCTGGGCAGGCAGCGGGATGTCGATTTCCGGCGCGCAGAGCGTGTCGGCCACGGTGGCCGTCGTCATGCCGGCAATCGTCACGATGTCGCCGGCCTCGGCCACGTCGATCGGCTGCTGGGAGAGGCCGCGGAAGGCGAGGATCTTTGAGGCGCGGAACTGCTCGATCCGGTTGCCTTCGCGCGACAGCGCTTTCAGCGTGTCGCCGGTTTTCAGCGTGCCGCTTTCCACGCGGCCCGTGAGGATGCGGCCGATGAAAGGATCGCTGCCGAGCGTCGTGGCCAGCATGCGGAAGGGTTTGTCGCGGTTCTCAACCTGGCGCGGGGCCGGGACGTGCTCGACGACGAGGTCAAACAGCGCGGAGAGATCCTTGCGCGGGCCGTCAAGCTCCATATCGGCCCAGCCGGCGCGGCCGGAGGCATACATGGAGGGGAAATCGAGCTGCTCGTCGGTTGCGTCAAGGCCAGCGAAAAGATCAAAGCATTCATCCAGCGCGCGGTCGGGCTCGGCGTCTGGCTTGTCGACCTTGTTGACCACGACGATCGGGCGCAGGCCGAGGGCAAGCGCCTTGGAGGTGACGAATTTCGTCTGCGGCATCGGGCCTTCAGCAGCGTCCACCAGCAGGACAACGCCGTCCACCATGCTCAGGATGCGCTCCACCTCGCCGCCGAAATCGGCGTGGCCGGGGGTGTCGACGATGTTGATGCGCGTGCCTTTCCACTCCACCGAGGTGGCCTTGGCAAGGATCGTTATGCCGCGCTCACGCTCCAGATCGTTGGAATCCATGGCTCTTTCTGCCACGGCCTGGTTTTCACGGAACGCGCCGGACTGTTTCAGCAGCTCGTCCACGAGGGTGGTCTTGCCGTGGTCAACGTGCGCGATGATTGCAATATTGCGAAGGTCCATTGGGCCTGCCTCATAACTGTTCCCGCGCGCCCTAACCTGACTTTGCGGAAAAGGCCAGTAAAAACGCCGCAACGCAGCGTTGCGTTTCACGCGCGGCTTGTCAGGTGGGGGGCTTCAGTGCCCGGCGGTTTTGGAAAACAGGTGGATCACGAGGATCCCGGCCAGCACGAGGCTGATGCCGATGATGGCCGGGAGATCCAGCCGCTGACCGAAGGCCAGAAAGCCGATCAGCGCGATGAAAACGATCCCCAGCCCAGACCAGATCGCATAGACGATGCCCACCGGCATCACCTTCAGCGTGAGCGAGAGCAGGTAGAAGGCCAGCGCATAGGCCACGACGACGATCACGGACGGCACGAGTCGCGTGAACTGCTGGCTGGCCTGCAGCGCCGTGGTGCCGACGGTTTCAGCCAGAATGGCGGCGATCAGGAAGAGGTAATGCTGGGGCATGGGTCAGCTCGCAATGTAGCGGTCGCGGCGGTGGTTCATGGCGATCACGAGGTTCACGACGAACGCCCCGATGAGCGAATAGAGCACCGTGGGTGCGGGGAAGAGCCAAAAGGCCAGCAGGAAGACGCAGGCGTCAAAGCCAAGCTGCACCCAGCCCGCCTTGATGCCGACGCGATCCTGCAGGAAGAGCGCGGCGATGCCGACGCCGCCGAGTGATGCCCCATGGCGGAACAGCACAAGCAGCCCCGCGCCCGAAACAACCCCCGCCAGCAGCGCGCCGGTGAGTGGTTGGATGCTTTCAAAGTGCAGCGTAGTGGGCAGCAGTTCGGTGAACAGCGTGAGCAGGGCGACGGCGCAGAAGGTTTTCGCCGTGAACCGTGCGCCCATGCGCAGGAAGGCCAGTGCGTAGAAAGGCAGGTTCAGCACGAAGAACACCGCGCCGAAACTGTAGCCCGTGGCATAGGAGGTGAGCAGCGAAAGCCCCGCGATCTGGCCGGTGATCAGCCCGCTGGCCTGCAGGATCTGCACGGCCAACGCCATCAGCGCGGTGCCGACGAGCAGCGCGAAAGCGTCCTCAAACAGAGAGTGGCGTTCGGGCGTGGCGGGATCGAGAAGGAATGTCATGGCCGCCTCTGACACCCAAAATTGACGTTTGTCCAGCCCCCGATGGGTGCAGGGAGCGAAAAAGGGCCGCCCGGATGGGGGCGGCCCGTTGTATGGCGTTTAGCCCACGAGAGCCTTGTTCAGGTTCTCGTCGATCTTCTCAAGGAAGCCCATAGTGGTGAGCCAGCCCTGATCGGGGCCGACGAGGAGGGCCAGATCTTTCGTCATGAAGCCGCTTTCCACGGTGTCCACGATCACCTTCTCCAGCGTTTCGGCGAAACGGGTGAGTTGGGCGTTGCCGTCGAGCGCGGCGCGGTGCTTGAGCCCGCCCGTCCAGGCGAAGATGGAGGCGATGGAGTTCGTCGAGGTCTGCTGCCCGGCCTGATGCTGGCGGTAGTGGCGGGTGACGGTGCCATGGGCCGCCTCGGCCTCCACGATCTTGCCGTCCGGGGTCATCAGCTGGCTTGTCATCAGGCCAAGCGAGCCGAAGCCCTGCGCGACGGTGTCGGACTGCACGTCGCCGTCGTAGTTCTTGCAGGCCCAGACATAGCCGCCGGACCATTTCAGACAGGAGGCGACCATATCGTCGATCAGGCGGTGTTCGTACCAGATGCCCTTGGCTTTGAATTTCTCTTCGAATTCATTGGCGTAGACTTCGGCGAAGATGTCCTTGAAGCGGCCATCGTATACCTTGAGGATGGTATTCTTGGTGGAAAGATACACCGGCCAGCCCAGGTTGAGCCCGTAATTGAAGGAGGCGCGGGCGAAATCGTAGATCGATTTGTCGAGGTTATACATCGCCATCGTCACGCCCGCGTCGGGCGCTTGGAACACCTCTTTCTCAATCACCGAGCCGTCTTCGCCTTCGAATTTCAGCGTCAGCTTGCCCGCGCCGGGGAAGTGGAAATCGGTGGCACGGTACTGATCGCCATAGGCGTGGCGGCCCACGACGATGGGCTGCGTCCAGCCCGGCACGAGGCGGGGGACGTTCTTGCAGATGATGGGCTGGCGGAAGATCACACCGCCGAGGATGTTGCGGATCGTGCCGTTGGGGGAGCGGTACATGCGTTTGAGGCCGAACTCCTCGACCCGCGCCTCATCCGGTGTGATCGTGGCGCATTTCACGGCAACGCCCACTTCCTTCGTCTTCTCGGCAGCGTCCACGGTGATCTGATCATCGGTGCGGTCGCGCTCTTCGATGCCGAGATCGTAATAGAGCAGATCGATATCGAGGTAGGGCAGGATCAGCTTGTCCTTGATGAACTGCCACATGATGCGGGTCATCTCATCGCCGTCCATCTCGACGATGGGGTTCTCAACCTTGATCTTGGTCATGGGGGCCTCTTTCGGCGTTCGCGTGTGAGTCTGGAAATTACACGCCTTCTAGCGGAAAAGGCGGGGGCGGGAAAGACTGTATGCGACGGTATACCGAAAAATCAGGAGGCGGCTTCCTGCGCGAACCACGGCGCGACGCGGGCGCGGGCGAAGGCCCAGAGTGGCTCTGATCCGCGCGCGACCTTGCCGCCGACCCGCTGCTCTAGCTGCGCCAGCGTGACGTTATACTCCCGCCAGCTGCCGCCGCCTGAGGCGAGATTGAGGAAAAGCGGCTGTACCCGGTCGATGGATTTCGCGAAGATCGCATCCGGCGTTTGGGCCGCTTCGAACTCCTGCCAGAGCGCCAGAAATTCCGCGCCTTGGGCAGACGGCAGCAGCCCGAACAGGCGTTTGGCAGCGGCCTGTTCCTTTGCGTCCTGTGCGGCGGCATCATAGGCGGCGTGGATAGGTGCGTCACCTGCGTCGATTTCAACGAGATCATGCAGAAGGAGCATGGCGATGATGCGCGCGCGCGCGACGCCGGGCGCGGCGAGATCATGCAGGATCAGCGCGTGGAGCGCGAGGTGCCAGCTGTGCTCGGCGGAGTTCTCGGGCCGCGCACCTTGCAGCACGGGCGTGGCACGCAACACGGTTTTCAGGGCGTCGGCCTCGGAGAGGAACCGCAGGCGGCGGGCGAAATCGCTGTCCGGTAGAGGTGCGCCGTTCAACAGGCCAAGCGCTGTGTCATGGGCCTCGGGCCAGCTTTGCGCCAAAGGCGCGGCGCGGCCCGAAAGCAGGTTGTCCCGCGCGATCTCAACGTGATCGGGCAGGGGAGCTTGCGCCATCAGCACCTGAAAGATGGGCTGGATGATGTCGATTTGGCGCGCATAGGCGGCATCAGTGCTTTGCCCGGCCTCAAACTCGGCGCGAAGGGCGTGCATCTCTTGCGCCAGATCTTCTGGCAGCAACGCAAAAAGCCGCTGCGCCGCGGCGGCTTCCGCGTGGGCCACAGCCTCGGAATCGACGGGGATGTGTATGGGGTGATCGCCCGCGTCGATCTCTACCAGATCATGGAGCAGGAGCATGGCGGCGGCGCGCAGAGCGTCCACCGGCTGCGGCGCGCTTTCGGCAAGGACAAAGGCAAAGAGCGCGGCGTGCCAGCTGTGTTCGGCGGAGTTTTCCGGGCGCGACAGATCCTGCAGCACATTGGCGCGCTCCACCCCCTTCAGCCTGTCGGCCTCTTCCAAAAAGGCGAATTGGGCTGCGAGGCGGGGCGTGCCAGTGGCTGTCATGGGGCGGGTTTGGCTTTCTGTGCGGCCTTGGCCACGAGGGCCTTGGCCTGTTTGATCTGCGCCCGCGCGCGCACTTCTGCGCGGCGCACACGCACGGCGGTGAGGAAGCTTTCCTCCAGCGTGGTGGAGGAGGCGCCGATCGTCTTGGCAATGGTGTTGACGATCTCGTCATCACCAGTGGCCTCGATCAGCTCCAGCACCTCACGGGCCAGTTCGTCGGCGATCTGCTCGTTGATCGTTGTCATCGGGAGCCTTAGCGGGAGGATTCCGTCAGGCGGCGGCGGACGTATTCATCCACATTGCCGATCATCGTATCCATATGCGGATCTTCAAAGAAATGGCCCGCGCCCTCGATCTCCTGATGGGTGATCGTGATGCCCTTCTGCTCGTGCAGCTTGTCGACCAAGGAAACGGTGTCCTTCGGCGGCGCGACGCGGTCGGCGCTGCCGTTGATGATCAGGCCCGAAGAGGGGCAAGGGGCGAGGAAGCTGAAATCATACATATTGGCCGGCGGGGCCACGGAGACAAAACCGGTGATCTCCGGGCGGCGCATCAGAAGCTGCATGCCGATCCAGGCCCCGAAGGAGAAGCCCGCCACCCAGCAATGCTTGGCGTTGGAGTTCATCGACTGCAGGTAATCGAGCGCGCTTGCGGCATCGGAAAGCTCGCCCACGCCCTGATCGTATTCGCCCTGGCTCCGGCCCACACCGCGGAAATTGAAGCGCAGCACGGTGAAGCCCATGTTGTAGAAGGCATAATGCAGGTTGTAGACAACCCGGTTGTTCATCGTGCCGCCAAACTGCGGGTGCGGGTGGAGCACGATCGCGATCGGTGCGTCTTTCGCTTTTTGCGGGTGGTAGCGTCCTTCGAGCCGGCCTTCCGGCCCCGGGAAGATAACCTCGGGCATTCGTGTCCCTGCTTTTGTTTTGGCCGCTCATAATCTTGACGAAATGAGTCAGCTTCCTTAGAACGGTTCTAATCCCGCGCCGAAGCCGCGGATCAGGCCTGATGGAAGTAAGGGCTGAGGCGGCTGGCGTCAATGTATTTACAGGATGTGGGCAATGAAACTCAGCACCAAGGGCCGATACGCGATGGTGGCGCTGGCGGATCTGGCGTTGCAGACCGACGACGCGCTGGTGTCGCTTTCCGAGATCAGCAAGCGGCAGGACATCTCGCTGCCCTATCTGGAGCAGCTGTTCGTGAAGCTGCGCCGGGCGGAACTGGTGGACTCGGTGCGCGGCCCCGGCGGCGGCTACCGGCTGGCGCGGCCCGCGAGCGACATTCGGGTGTCCGAGATCCTTGGCGCGGTGGATGAGACGGTGTCGGCCATGCACAAGGGGGCAGGGGCCTCGGGCGCGCTTTCGGGCAGTCGGGCGCAATCGCTGACCAACCGGCTCTGGGAAGGGCTTTCCGCCCATGTATATGTGTTTTTGCACCAGACGCGGCTGTCGGATGTGGTGAAGAACGAGCTGACGCCCTGCCCGGCGATCCCGCATCTGTTTGAAGTGGTGGACGAGGGATGAGCGGCCCGGCATTTGCGCTGGTGGCGGGGGCGGGATGCCTCCGGCGGGGATATTTCTGGAACAAAGTGGGCTCGTGATGCGCCAACGCGTTTACCTTGACTACAATGCGACGGCGCCGCTGAGGGCAGAGGCGCGGGCGGCGATGATCGCGGCGATGGATGTGGCGGGGAACCCGTCTTCTGTCCATGGCGAAGGGCGCGCGGCCAAGGCTTTGATCGAGAAGGCGCGCGCGCAGGTGGCGGCGGCTTTCGGGGCCGATGGGGCCGACATAGTGTTCACCTCGGGCGCGACGGAAGCTGCCGGGTTGACGCTGGCCGGACGCGGGCTGGCTTGCGCGGGCGTGGAACATGATGCGGTGGCCAGCTGGTGTGACGCGCGCTTGAGTGCGGACGCAGACGGGCGCGTTGCGGTGCCGGATCCGGCGGCCAGCACCCTGCAGGCCGCCAACAGCGAGACGGGCATGGTGCAGGATCTGCCGCAGGGGCTGGCGGTTACGGATGCGACGCAGGCTTTCGGCAAGCTGCCTTTTGCCTTCAACTGGTGCGGCGCGGATATGGCGCTGATTTCGGCCCATAAACTGGGTGGGCCCAAGGGTGTGGGCGCTTTGGTGCTGAAACAGGGACTGGATGTGGCGGCGCAGATCCGGGGCGGCGGGCAGGAAATGGGGCGGCGTTCGGGCACGGAAAACGTGATCGGCATCGCCGGTTTCGGCGCGGCGGCAACGGCTGCGCAGGCCGATCTGGAGGCCGGGATCTGGGACGGAGTGGAAAAACTTAGAAACATTCTAGAAAATGCTCTGGCAGAATCCGCGAAGGAGATTATTTTTGTCGGGAAAGGCGCGCGCCGGTTGCCCAATACCTGCTGTTTTCTCGTTCCGGGCTGGAAAGGCGAAACACAGGTGATGCAGATGGATCTGGCGGGCTACGCGATTTCGGCCGGCTCTGCTTGCTCTTCGGGCAAGGTGAAAGCCAGCCCCGTTCTGCGCGCTATGGGCTTTGATGAGCGACAAGCGGCCTCGGCCGTGCGCGTTTCGCTGGGGCCGGAGACAACGGAGGCCGAGGTGCTCGGCTTCGCAGAGGCCTGGAGCAAGGCCTACGCCCGCCACAAGGCGCGGGCTGCTTGAAACGGGTGCCCCTCGGGGTGCAACAGGAAGGAAAGACGTGATGTCAGCCATGGATCAGGTCACCGTCAAGGACGGGGTCGAGGAAGAAACGGTCGAGGCGGTGAAGTCGCTGGCCGGGAAGTACAAATACGGCTGGGAAACCGAGATCGAGATGGAATACGCGCCCAAGGGCGTGAACGCCGATATCGTGCGCCTGATTTCCTCCAAGAACGAAGAGCCTGAGTGGATGACCGAATGGCGTCTCTCTGCCCTACAGCGCTGGGAGCAGATGGACGAGCCGAAATGGGCGATGGTCAACTACCCTGAGATCGATTTTCAGGATCAATACTACTATGCCCGCCCCAAGAGCATGGAAAGCAAGCCGAAATCCCTTGACGAGGTGGATCCGAAGCTTCTTGAAACCTACCAGAAGCTGGGCATTCCGCTGAAAGAGCAGATGATTTTGGCCGGTGTCGAAGGCGCGGAAGACATGCCTGCCGAGGGCCGCAAGGTGGCGGTGGATGCTGTTTTTGACTCCGTCTCCGTGGGCACGACCTTTCAGGCCGAGCTGAAAAAAGCGGGCGTGATCTTCTGCTCGATTTCCGAAGCCATCCGCGAGCACCCGGAACTGGTGAAGAAATACCTCGGCTCGGTTGTGCCGGTGTCGGACAACTTCTACGCCACGCTGAACTCGGCCGTCTTCTCCGATGGCTCCTTCGTTTACGTGCCGCCGGGCGTGCGCTGCCCGATGGAGCTCTCCACCTATTTCCGCATCAACGCCGAGAACACCGGCCAGTTCGAGCGCACGCTGATCATCGCCGACAAGGGCAGCTACGTGAGCTACCTCGAAGGCTGCACCGCGCCGCAGCGCGACACCGCGCAGCTGCATGCCGCCGTGGTGGAGATCATCATTGAGGAAGACGCCGAGGTGAAATACTCCACGGTGCAGAACTGGTTCCCGGGCGATGAGAACGGCAAGGGTGGGATCTACAACTTCGTGACCAAACGCGCCGATTGCCGGGGCGACCGCGCCAAGGTGATGTGGACGCAGGTGGAAACCGGCTCTGCGGTGACGTGGAAATACCCCTCCTGCATCCTGCGAGGCAACGAAAGCCAGGGCGAGTTCTACTCCATCGCCATCGCCAACAACTACCAGCAGGCCGACACCGGCACCAAGATGGTGCATCTGGGGCGCGATACGAAATCGCGCATCGTCTCCAAGGGGATCAGCGCGGGCCGCGCCCAGAACACCTATCGCGGGCTCGTTTCGATGCACCCGAAAGCGAAGAACGGGCGCAACTACACGCAGTGTGACTCCCTGCTGATCGGCGATAAATGCGGGGCCCACACGGTGCCCTACATTGAGGTGAAGAACAATTCTTCGCGCGTGGAGCATGAGGCCACCACCTCCAAGGTGGATGACGATCAGCTCTTCTACTGCCGCCAGCGCGGCATGGACGAGGAAGAGGCCGTTGCGCTTGTGGTGAACGGGTTCTGCAAGGACGTTCTGCAGGCGCTGCCGATGGAATTTGCCATGGAAGCTCAACAGCTTGTGGCCATCTCGCTGGAAGGCTCCGTGGGCTGATGAAAAGCGAAAGCCAGACGCATCAGATCCGGCTGGGCCACCCCAGCCGCCTGCGCGACGAGCACGGGCTGCGCGTCACGGTGCTTGTGCTGGGGCTGTTCATCGTCTTCGTGCTGCTTTTGGCCCATGACGAGATCGCGCGGGACATGGTGCTGCGCGGGATGATCGCACCGGGGCAGGAAGAACTGGCTGAGCTTGGCATCGGCGCAGTGCTCTTCGTGTTCTGGGGCGCACTCACCGTGGGCATTATCCGCCTGCTGAGCCGCGTCTACCGGGGCGGGAAGGGCTGATCCATGGCGCAGAAGGCGCGCATATCGCTGGTTGCAGCCCTGCTCACGGGCGGGTTTTGCGCGGTCTTCGCGATCTTCCTGAACGTGGTGCTGCCGACGATGAGCGTGTTGTTTCTTCTGGGCAGCGCGGGGCTTTCGGGCTTTCTGGGAAGCCTTTTTGCCCAAACCGTGCTGCGGAACCGGAAATGAGCGATGGGCCATGGAGGCGTGAGCGCATGATCGTGACAACCACACCCACCGTCGAAGGGCGGCGCATCACCGAATACCACGGTGTCGTGGTGGGCGAGGCCATCCTCGGTGCCAATGTGTTTCGCGATATCTTCGCTGGCATCACCGACATCATCGGCGGCCGCTCCGGCGCTTACGAGGCAAGCCTCGGCGAAGCCCGCGCCACGGCGCTGGCCGAATTGGAACAGCGCGCCCGCGAGCTTGGTGGCACGGCCGTTGTCGGCGTGGATCTGGATTACGAGGTCATCAACAACATGCTGATGGTGTCGGCCTCGGGCACGGCGGTGACAGTGTCATGAGCAAGGTGATCGATCTGAACGCGCAGTCTGGTTTTCCGATGGCGCCCGAGGCCGGCTCGGAGACGTTTGGCTGCACCGTGACGCCGCTGGCCGAAGGCACCGGCCTGACCGGGCTTGGCGCGATGCTGGTGAGCATAGAGCCGGGCAAGCGCGCCTTTCCGTTTCACAACCACCTTGGCAACGACGAGGCGTTTGTCGTGCTGGAGGGGGAAGGTGTCTTCCGCTTCGGTGAGACGGAAACGCCGGTGAAAGCCGGAAGCTTCTGCGCCGCGCCGAAGGGTGGGCCGGAGACGGCGCATCAGCTTGTGAACACTGGCACCGGCCCGCTGCGCTACGTCGGGCTGTCGACCCGGGTGGACCCGGACGTCGTGGAATATCCCGACAGTGGAAAATTCGCGGCCCTCGCAATCGCGCCGGGGCCGAACTTCATGCAAGCCCATCTGAAATACGTCGGGCGCGTAGAGAATTCATTGGATTACTGGGACGGCGAGAACGCCTGACCGAGGTGAGAAGGACGAAAAACATGCTGGAAATCAAGAACCTGCACGTGAAACTTGAGGAAGAGGACAAGCAGATCCTCAAGGGTGTGGACCTGACCGTGGAAGCGGGCAAGGTGCATGCGATCATGGGGCCGAACGGCTCCGGCAAATCCACGCTCTCCTATGTGCTGTCGGGCCGCGATGGCTACGAGGTCACCGAAGGCTCTGCCACGCTGGAAGGCGAGGAACTGCTGGACATGGAGCCCGAAGAGCGCGCCGCCGCTGGCCTGTTTCTGGCCTTCCAATACCCGGTGGAGATCCCCGGCGTGGGCAACATGACCTTCCTGCGCACCGCCGTGAACGCACAGCGCAAGGCGCGCGGCGAGGAAGAGCTGTCTGCAGGCGATTTCCTCAAAGTGGTGCGCGAGAAGGCCAAGAGCCTGAAGATCAGCCCCGAAATGCTGAAGCGCCCGGTCAACGTCGGCTTCTCTGGCGGCGAGAAAAAGCGCAACGAGATCCTGCAGATGGCGATGCTTGAGCCGAAGATGTGCATCCTCGATGAGACGGACTCGGGCCTTGACGTGGACGCGATGAAACTCGTGGCCGAAGGCGTCAACGCCCTGCGCGATGCGGGCCGTGGCTTCCTTGTGATCACCCACTATCAGCGCCTGCTGGACCACATCAAACCGGACGTGGTGCACATCATGGCAGATGGCCGCATCGTGAAAACCGGCGGCCCCGAGTTGGCCCTTGAGGTGGAGCAGAACGGCTACGCCGACATCCTGGCGGAGGTGGCGTAATGGCCCTGGCGCAAGCGAAACTGGACGCAACCGAAGCCCGGCTCGCCGGGCTCACCATGCCCGCCGTTGCAGGCTGGGCGAAGGCGGCGCGCGAGGATGCGCTGGCGCGGCTTCTGGCGGTTGGCCTGCCGGGCCGCCGCGATGAATACTGGAAATACACCCGCCCCGATCTGCTCACCGCCCCCGCGCCCAAGCCCGCGGCGCTGTTTGAGCACGGCGAGCCGCCGGTGTTTGACGAGATCGACCGCCTGAAAATCGTCTTCGTGGATGGCGTGTTCGACGCCGCCGCCTCTGACGCGCTGGAAGGCGAGGGGCTTGAAATCTCCCGCCTCGCCGAGGCCGAAGCGGCTGATATTCACTGGGCGAAGGATGTGTATGGCCAGCTTGAGAAGGCCGGTCAGGATCCGGTGGAGCGCCCGCTCGCCACGCTGAACACGGCTTTCGCAACCGATGGTGTGCTGATCCGTGCGACCGGCAAGGTGAGCAAGCCTGTTTCCTTCATCTACCTGCACCGCTCCGAGACCTCGGACGCCGTGCTGCACCATGTGGTGAAGGTGGAAGAAGACGCCGAGATCACCGTGCTGGAAAACGGCCCCGCCGCAGCGCGCTTTAACAAGGTGATGGAAGTGGACGTGGCCGAGAACGGCGCGTTTCATCACGTCCGCGCGCAGGGGCGCGATCACGAGCGGCAGGCGGCGACGCATCTCTTTGGCCGCATCGCCAAGGAAGCCACCTTCAAGAGCTTCACCCTCACCGTGAATGGCGTGCTCACCCGCAACGAGGTGGTGCTGGACATTCAGGGCGACGATTGCGTGGCCCATGTGGCCGGCGCTTCGGTGGGCGATGGCGATTTCCACTGCGACACCACCGTGTTCATCACCCATGACGCGGTGAACTGCGAGAGCCGTCAGGTCTTCAAGAAGGTGCTGCGCAACGGGGCGACGGGCGTGTTTCAGGGCAAGATCCTTGTGAAGGAAGGCGCGCAGAAAACCGACGGCTACCAGATCAGCCAATCGCTGCTGCTGGATGACGACGCGCAGTTCTACGCCAAGCCCGAGCTTGAGATCTACGCCGATGACGTGGCCTGCTCCCACGGCTCCACCTCCGGTGCGATCGACGAGGAAGCGCTTTTCTACCTGCGCTCGCGCGGCGTGCCGCAGGGCGATGCGCAGGATCTTCTGGTGCTGGCCTTCCTCGCCGAAGCCATCGAGGAGATCGAGGGCGAAGAGATCGCCGATTGCATCCTTGCCCGCCTCGAAGGCTGGCTGAGCCGCCACCGGGGGTAGGATGCCCGTCACCACGGATATCGTGCAAAGCTATCGGGCGCCGCGGAAGGTTCTGCGGCGCCAGATCGATGGCGGTGCCGGGGAAGAGCGCGCGCTGGCCTTCGTGATGATCGCCTGCTTCATCTCTTTCGTGGCCCGCTGGCCGGAGCTTTCCCGTGCCGTGCATCTGGACCCGACAGGGCCGGATCTGGCCGAGCGCATGAGTGAGGCCTTCGTGGGCGGCGTCTTCGTGGCCCCGCTGTTTTTCTACGGTCTGGCCGCCGTCAGCCATCTGATCGCCAAGCTCTTTGGCGGGCAGGCGCGCTGGGTCGAGGCGCGGCTGGCGCTCTTCTGGGCGCTGTTGGCGGTCAGCCCGCTCGTGCTGCTGCGCGGCCTTGTCGCGGGGTTCATCGGCGATAGCCCGGGCCATAGTTTGGTCTCTGCCATTGCCGGGGCGGCTTTTCTTATCATATGGATAGCAGGGCTTCTTGAAGCCGAGAAACCCGCGCCGCAACCGGCCTGATTTACAGAGACAAACCCCGGACCCGCCATGCAAGCCACGCTGAAATCCTTCCTTGATCTCGCGCTTCTCACCCTGCGTGACCCGCGCGAAGGCCTGCGTGCGGTGCAGGGCTTGGGCATTCCACAGGGCTTCCTGTGGCAGCTGCTGTTGCTTGTCATCGCGCTGAGCGTGGTGTTGGCCTATGGCAACCTCGCACTGTCGCCGGTGGATCTGGCGTCCGCCGAGGTGGCGGCGATCCCGTCGCCCTTCCTGCTGGCGATCATCCTTGGCTCCTCCATGCTGGGCACGGTTTTCGCCGCCTATTTCGTGGGCCGGGCCTGTGGCGGCACCGGGCGGTTTGATCAGGTGCTGTTGGCGATGATCTGGATGCAGGCCGTCATGCTGGTGATCCAGGTCGCCCAGACGCTCGTGGGCCTGATCCTGCCGCCCTTGGGCGACATGATCGCCCTTTTCGCCATCGCGGCCATGTTCTGGCTGCTGACCAATTTCGTGGCCGAGGTGCATGGCTTCACCTCGCTGGGCCGCGTCTTTCTCATGATCCTCGCGACGATCCTCGGCGTGGCCATCGGTATGGCCGTTCTGCTCGTTCTGATCGGCGCAACCGGAGGCCAAGGCAGTGTATGACGTTTCCAAGATCCGCGCCGATTTCCCGATCCTGTCCCGGCAGGTGAACGGCAAGCCGCTTGTCTATCTCGACAACGGCGCGTCGGCCCAGAAACCGCAAGCCGTGATCGACGCCGTGACGCGCGGCTATGCGGAGGAATATTCCAACGTTCACCGTGGGTTGCACTTCCTTTCGAACCTCTCCACCGAGCGCTACGAATCCGTGCGCGGCACCGTTGCGCGTTTCCTGAACGCCTCAAGCGAAGAGGAGATCGTCTTCACCTCTGGCACCACGGAAGGCATCAACCTCGTGGCCTACGGCTGGGCCATGCCACGCTTTGAACCGGGCGACGAGATCGTGCTTTCGGTGATGGAACACCACGCAAATATCGTGCCGTGGCACTTCCTCCGTGAGCGGCAGGGCGCGGTGCTGAAATGGGTGGACGTGGACGCGCGCGGCGATCTGGACCCGCAGAAGGTGATCGACGCTATCGGCCCGAAAACCAAGCTCGTGGCGATCACCCATATGTCCAACGTGCTGGGCACCGTGGTGGATGTGAAAACCATCGTGGAGGCCGCCCATGCCAAGGGCGTCGCCGTGCTAGTAGACGGCTCGCAGGCCTCGGTCCACATGCCGGTGGACGTGCAGGCGATCGGGGCCGATTTCTACGCGATCACGGGTCATAAGCTCTACGGGCCTTCCGGCTCCGGCGCGATCCACATCCGGCCTGAACGCATGGCCGAGATGCGCCCCTTCATGGGCGGCGGGGACATGATCCGCGAGGTCGCCAAGGAGGCGGTGAGCTACAATGATCCGCCGATGAAATTCGAGGCCGGCACGCCGGGCATCGTGCAGACGATCGGCCTTGGCGCAGCGCTGGAGTATCTGATGGATCTGGGCATGGCGAATGTCGCCGCCCATGAGCGCACCCTGCGGGACTACGCGCAGGCAAAGCTTTCGGGTCTAAACTGGCTCAACATTCAGGGCACTTCCGAGAGCAAGGGCGCAATCTTCTCCTTCACGCTGGAAGGCGCAGCCCATGCGCATGATCTGTCCACCGTGCTCGACAAGAAGGGCGTCGCCGTGCGCGCAGGCCACCATTGCGCCCAGCCCCTGATGGCGCATCTGGGCGTTCCGGCCACCGCACGGGCCTCGTTCGGGCTCTACAACACCTGTGAAGAGGTCGACGTGCTGGTGGAGGCTCTGGAGCTCTGCCACGAGCTTTTCGCCTAAAGGTTTCGCCTGCATTTGCAGGCCATTGCAGGGCGGCTTGGCGCGCCCAGTTTCACGTCAATTACCGATTGCAGCCCGCATGGCTTTTGCCTATACGGGCGCACAGGCACCCGTAGCTCAGCTGGATAGAGCGCTGCCCTCCGAAGGCAGAGGCCAGAGGTTCGAATCCTCTCGGGTGCGCCATTTCTTCCCCAAAAGACTATACTTATGGCTTGAGCCTGCGCTGATGCGCCCGTGCGCGGGTATCAAAATACCTTGGCGTAAACGCAAAAAAGGCGCAGCATGGCAGGCACAGTTGGAAGAGGGAGCGAGAACATGGCGCTGTCATCCCACGATGCCTGGTCTGCCGGGCAAAGCTACGAGCACTACATGGGGCGTTGGAGCCGGCGGATTGCAAACCGCTTCATGGAATGGGTTGACCCGGCGCCGGGGTTGGCATGGTGCGAAATTGGCTGTGGCACCGGAGCACTCACACAAGCGTTGATCGCCCACGCGGCCCCGCGAGAACTGTTGGTGGTTGATCCTTCGGCGGATTTTCTGGCGCATACCGAGGCCCTCAATGCCGGGCAGGGGCGGCGGTTTGAAGTCGCGGACGCGCTCTCACTTCCTGCTGGGAAGGGTTGCAATGACTGGGTCGTGTCGGGCCTCGTCCTGAATTTCGTGCCGGATCGCGCGGCGGCACTTGCAGAAGCCTTTCGTGTTCTGCGACCGGGCGGTTGTTTTGGTTTTTACGTCTGGGACTACCCTAGTGGCGGCATCGGCTTTATCGACGCCTTTTGGAAAGCCGCCGCCGCGCTTGACCCGGCTGCAAAGGATTTGGACGAAGCGCGCCGGTTTTCTTTCTGCACGCCGGTGGATCTGAAAAGCCTGTGCGTTGAGGCCGGATTTGACGACATCAAAAGCCGTGTGATTGAAGTGAGCACTGTATTCCCGAACTTTGAGGCCTTCTGGCATCCGTTCACCCTCGGGGCCGGTCCGGCGCCGGGATATTGTGCGAGCCTTCAGGCGGAACAGCGATCCGCGTTGAAGGATCTTCTGCGGGAAAGAATGGGCGGAGAAGGGCCGGTGTCCCTGCCGGCACGCGCAATCGCGCTGAAAGCCGTCAAGCCCTAGTAACGGCCGTGACAAAATTGCATTGATTCGCTTCTCGGACGTCAGCTGAAATTATCAACTGAGGCCTCAAGCATGGCATTAATGTATTCATTAAGGTGTGAGCCGGGCGGTTTTTTCTCTAATAGGAGAGCCTGAATCTCTGGATGCAATTTCAGGGATGTATATTCGGCGGGCTTTTGCCATTCAGGACGATTTGATTTTGTATTGGTGCCGCCGTGGCATAAAAAGGGACGTGCAAATCCAGACTGGCTTCAATTTCAGGCCGGCGCACAACCAAGGAATGCGAAAATGTCTATTGATCTGAACGGCCTCTCCGCCAAGGAGCTCGAAACTCTCGCCCGTGATATTGAAGCGCGCAAAGCCGAAGTCGCGAAAGAAGCGGTGCGCAAGGCCTATGCGCAGATGCTGGAAGTCGCCAAGGAACATGGCGTCGCCTTTGAGGAGGCTATCGCGATTCACACCGGCAAGGGCTCCAAAACGGCCCCGAAATACGCCAACCCGGCCGACCCTGCCCAAAACTGGAGCGGGCGCGGCCGTAAACCGGCATGGTTTATCGCAGCGCTTGAAGCTGGCAAAACGCCGGAAGATCTCGAGATCTGATTTCGGATCCTGCGCAAAACAAAAAGCCCGGCCTCAAATGAGCGCCGGGCTTTTTCATGAGGTCATTCGGATTGGCCGTCAGTAACCGCGCCAGATCCAGCCGCCGCCGAAAATGCGGCTGCTGTCCATATCGTAAAACACGCAGGCCTGACCGGGGCTCACGCCTTCTTCCGGGGTCAGCAATTCCACTTCGGCCTCGGTTGCGGAAATCGGGCGGATGATTGCTTCGGCCGGGGGGCGGGTGGAGCGCACTTTCACGCCCACATGCCATTCGGCGCGGCTGGTGAGCGGCGCATCGCCCAGCCAGTTGATCTCGCGCACAGGGATCTTGCGGGTTGCCAGCGCTTCTTTCGGGCCAACAACGACGCGGCGGTTGTCCGCATCCAGTTTCACCACGTAGAGCGGCTCGCTCAGCCCGCCGATGCCGAGGCCACGGCGCTGGCCGATCGTGTAGTGGATCACGCCCCGGTGCTGCGCCAGCACGTTGCCCTCCATATCCACGATTTCGCCGGGGCTCGCCGCATCCGGGCGCAGCTTCTCGATCACGGAAGCATAGTTGCCGTCGGGCACGAAACAGATGTCCTGACTGTCAGGCTTGTCGGCGACCGCGAGGCCGTATTTCGCCGCCAAAGCGCGGGTTTCCGCCTTGCTCTTCAAGTGGCCGAGCGGGAAGCGCAGGAAGGAGAGCTGCTCGGGCGTGGTGGAGAAGAGGAAATAGCTCTGATCGCGGTTGGCATCCGCAGCGCTGTGCAGCTCCGGCCCATACGCGCCGTCCTTGCGCTGGATGTAATGGCCCGTCGCCATGCAGTCGGCGTCCAGATCCTTTGCGGTTTCGAGCAGGTCCTTGAATTTCACCCGCTCGTTGCAGCGGATGCAGGGCACGGGCGTGGCGCCGGCAAGGTAGCTCTCGGCGAACTCATCGATCACCGCATCCTGAAAGATGTTTTCATAATCAAGCACATAGTGCGGAAAGCCCATCTCCTCCGCCACCCGGCGCGCATCATGGATGTCGCGCCCGGCGCAGCAAGCGCCCTTCTTGGCCAGGGCCGCACCGTGATCGTAGAGCTGCAGCGTGACGCCCACCACGTCATAGCCTTCCTCGGCCAGTTGCGCCGCCACCACGGAGGAATCCACGCCGCCCGACATCGCCACGACAACGCGCGTGTCGGCGGGGGCTTTCGCAAAGCCGAGGGAATTCAGCGGGGGGGTGTCGCTGTCGAGTGCCATATGTCCGTGCTCCGATGGGATGCTGCGGAATATAGGAAAATGCGAACTACTAACAAGGGGGGCTTTCACATCTGGTTAAGCGCCGCTGTGCAAAGTCGGCCACGGGGCCGCTGCATAGGGTGAAACAATGTATCTTAAGAAAGTGGACGGGCCGCGCGCCGTGACCCTGCCTGACGGGCGTGTGATGACGCGCGGCGATCTTCCTGCCGCCGAAACCAAGCGTTGGGTGGCCAGCCGCAAGGCGGCGGTTGTGCATGGGGTGTTGCATGGGCTGATCACCAAGCCCGACGCTTTGGAGCGCTATGGCCTCTCGGAGGAGGAATTTCGTTCCTGGTGTCAGGCGGTGGACAGGCATGGCGAGGCCGCTCTGAAGACGACGACACTGCAGCAATTCCGTTGAGCAGGCCGGACGTAAGGTCAAGACTCCTTCCCACGCATTTCATGGTGCAAAGCGGACGGTCTGCATGATCTGTCGCATTGGCGACAATTTTAAGTTGTTGGCTGCTGTATCCTTGCAATGGTAACTAGAAGTTAACCAATTTTAGAAATCTTGACCTTAGCTGGGAGCATTCAAGGAGTAAGCGGTCATGCGCGTTTTGTTGGTGGAAGACGATCCCACAACGTCCAAAAGCATTGAATTGATGCTGACGCACGCAAATCTGAACGTCTATTGCACTGATTTGGGGGAAGAAGGGATCGATCTGGCCAAATTGTATGATTACGATCTGATCCTGCTGGATTTGAACCTGCCGGATATGAATGGCCACGATGTGCTGCGCAAACTGCGCATGTCGCGCGTGGATACCCCGATTCTCATCCTTTCCGGGGCGGACGATACGGATAGCAAGATCAAGGGATTCGGCTTCGGCGCGGATGATTACCTCACCAAACCGTTTCACCGGGAAGAATTGATCGCGCGCATCCACGCCATCATTCGCCGCTCCAAGGGCCATGCCCAATCGGTGATCCGGACCGGGAAAATCGTGGTGAACCTCGATGCGAAAACCGTCTCGGTTGAGAACAAGCCCGTGCATCTGACAGGCAAGGAATACCAGATGCTGGAGCTGCTCTCGCTGCGCAAGGGCACCACCCTCACCAAGGAGATGTTTCTCAATCATCTCTACGGCGGAATGGATGAGCCGGAGTTGAAGATCATCGACGTGTTCATTTGCAAGCTGCGCAAGAAGCTTTCGGAAGCCACGGGCGGGGACAATCACATCGAAACGGTCTGGGGCCGGGGCTATGTGCTGCGCGATCCCGAGCCCGATCTTCAGGCCGTTCCGCTCGCCATCCGCGCCTGACGCAAAGCGCCCCGGCGCAATCGGCGCCGTGGGTCTGGACCTCGCCGCGCGCGGCTCCTATCACATGAGCAGGAGCCGCGCAGCGAGGACAGGATGCAAGACAGCCCAGCCGTTGAAACCCTGACACCGGAGCAGGCCGCGCAGGAACTGGCGCAGCTCGCCGCGCGCCTGTCAGAAGCCAACAGCGCCTATCACACCGAAGATGCGCCGAAGATTTCGGACGCCGAATATGACGCGCTCAAGCGCCGCAACGCCGCCATCGAGGCCCGCTTTCCCGATCTGAAACGGGCTGACAGCCCGAGCGAGCAGGTGGGCGCAGCCCCGGCGGAGGGCTTTGGCAAGATCCGCCACGAGGTGGCGATGCTCTCGCTGGGCAATGCGTTCACCGATGAGGAGGTGGAGGAGTTTGTGCAGCGGGTGCGCAAGTATCTGAACCTGCGCCCCAGCGATGCGCTCGCCTTCACCGCGGAACCCAAGATCGACGGGCTGTCGCTTGCCCTGCGCTATGAGAGCGGCCTGCTGGTGCAGGCCGCGACGCGTGGCGATGGCGCCACCGGCGAAAACGTCACCGCAAACGCCCGCACCATTGCCGATATTCCACAGGCCATCGAGGGCGCGCCCGAGGTGCTGGAAGTGCGTGGCGAGGTCTATATGTCCCATGCTGATTTCGAGGCGCTGAACAAGGCGCAGGCGGAGCAGGCCGCGGCCAGTGGCAAGGAGCCCAAGCTCTTTGCCAACCCGCGCAATGCAGCCGCCGGCTCCCTGCGTCAGCTCGATCCCGAGATCACCCGCGCAAGGCCGCTGAAGTTCTTCGCCTATGCCTGGGGGGCGCTTTCGGAGCCCCTGGCCGAAACCCAGATGGGCGCGATCCAGCGGCTCGCCGCGCTTGGTTTCGTGACGAACCCGCTCACAAGGCGCTGTGACACGGCGCAAGACCTGATCGACCACTACCGCCAGATCGAGGCGCAACGCGCGACGCTGGGCTATGACATCGACGGCGTTGTCTACAAGGTCGACGATCTGGAAATGCAGCGCCGACTGGGCTTCCGCGCCACCACGCCCCGCTGGGCCACGGCGCATAAATTCCCGGCCGAACTGGCCTGGACGCGGCTTGAGGAGATCGACATCCAGGTGGGCCGCACCGGCGCGCTCAGCCCCGTGGCGCGGCTCGCGCCTGTCACGGTTGGCGGCGTTGTCGTGTCCAACGCCACGCTGCACAATGAAGATTACATCGCGGGCCGGGGGGCCTCGGGTGAAGTGATCCGCGAGGGTAAGGATTTCCGCATCGGCGATTGGGTGCAGGTCTATCGCGCGGGCGATGTGATCCCGAAACTCGCCGATGTGGATCTCTCCAAACGGCCCCCTGAGGCTGTGCCCTTCGTCTTCCCCGAGGTCTGCCCGGAATGCGGTAGCCCCGCCGTGCGCGAGGAGGGCGACGCGGTGCGCCGCTGCACCGGCGGCGTGATCTGCCCGGCACAAGCGGTGGAGCAGCTCAAGCACTTCGTCTCTCGCAAGGCCTTCGACATCGAGGGCCTCGGCGCGAAACAGGTGGAGCAATTTCACGCTGATGGCTGGATCAGGGAACCGGCGGATGTCTTTGATCTAAAAGCGAAATACGGCTCCGGCCTGCAGCAGCTCAAGAACCGGGAGGGCTGGGGGCAGAAATCGGCGGAGAACCTTTTTGACGCTATCGACGAGAAGCGCAGAATCGCGCTCGCGCGGATGATTTTCGCGCTTGGCATCCGCCATGTGGGCGAGGTCGCGGGGCGCGATCTGGCGTTGCATTACGGCAGCTGGCCCGCGCTGACCGAGGCGCTCGACACCGCGCGGCCCGCCGCCTTGGCCCATCGCAAGGCCGATGAAGCAGAGATCGCGGAACGCGCCAGCGCCGCGGACGAGGGCCGACGCGCCCGCATCAGCGAGGCCCGCAGCGCTGTCGTCGCCGATAGCGCGGTGCCGCCTGAGGCCGCGCAAGCTTGGGCCGATCTGATCGGCACCGACGGCATCGGGCCGACGCTCGCGCTTTCGCTCTCAGACGCGCTCGCCAACCCCGAGGAACGCGCCGCCTTTGACAGGCTCACCGCCCATCTCACTATCGAAGCGCCGGAAGCCCCGGCCGCCGACAGCCCGGTGGCGGGAAAGACGATTGTCTTCACCGGCACGCTCGAAAAGATGACCCGCGCGGAAGCCAAGGCGCGTGCCGAGAGCCTTGGCGCGAAGGTGGCGGGTTCTGTTTCGGCGAAAACGGATCTGCTGGTGGCCGGGCCGGGGGCGGGCTCCAAGGCCAAGAAAGCCGCCGATTTGGGGGTGGAGACGATCGACGAAGACGCCTGGCTCGCCCTGATCGAAGGGCTGTAAAAGGTGAGCACCCGGCCCGAGATCCTGTTTCCGCTGTTCTCCGCCCTCACCAAGCTCGAAGGCGTGGGGCCAAAGACGGCGGAGCATTTCGCCCAGATGGGGATCGAAAAGCCGCGTGATCTGCTCTTCACGCTGCCCCAAAGCGGGGTGGACCGTCAGCCGCGCGCTTCGATCCGCGAGGCCGATCTGCCTGCGGTGGTGACGGTGGAGGTGCTCGTGGGCCGCCATATGGAGCCGGCGCAAAAGGGGCGGCCCTACCGGATCGACGTGCAGGATGCGGAAACCTCCTTCCAGCTCGTCTTTTTCCACGCGCGCGGCGATTACCTGAAGCGCCAGTTGCCCACCGGAGAGCGGCGCGTGGTGTCAGGCCGGGTGGAGCTTTACGACGGCATCGGCCAGATGGTGCACCCCGACTACATCGAGCGCCCGGAGGAGGCGGGTGCGATCGCCGCCTATGAGCCGGTCTATCCGCTCACCGCCGGGATCACCGCGCGGCTGATGCAGCGCGCCGCGCAGGGGGCGCTTGCCCGCGCGCCGGCCTTGCCGGAATGGGCCGATCCGGAGCTGATCAAGCGGGAGGGCTGGCCGAGCTGGCACGCCGCCTTGGACGCCGCCCATGCGCCGCAGGGGCCGGGGGATCTCTCGCCCGAGGCCCGCGCCCGCGCGCGGCTGGCCTATGACGAGCTTTTTTCCCATCAACTCACCCTCGCGCTCGCCCGCGCGCAGACCCGCAAGGTCAAGGGGCTGGTGTCGGAAGGCACGGGCCGGTTGCAGTCGAAAGTGCTGCGCGCGCTGCCCTATCGGCCCACCGGCGCGCAGGAGCGGGCAATGACGGAGATCGCGGCGGATATGGCGGCCCCGGTCCGCATGAACAGATTGCTGCAAGGCGATGTTGGCGCAGGGAAAACCCTCGTTGCCTTCATGGCGCTTCTGGTCGCGGTGGAGGCTGGCGGGCAGGGCGTGATGATGGCCCCGACGGAGATCCTTGCGCGCCAGCATCTGGAAGGGCTGCAGCCCATGGCCGAGGATGCGGGCGTGGTGCTTGAGATCCTCACCGGGCGCGACAAGGGGGCCGAGCGGGCCGCCAAACTGGCCGCTTTGGCGCGGGGGGACATCCAGATCCTTGTCGGCACTCATGCGGTGTTTCAGAAGGATGTGGAATTTGCCGATCTGCGCCTTGCGGTGGTGGACGAGCAGCACCGTTTCGGCGTGAACCAGCGGCTGGAACTGGGCGCCAAGGGGCCGCGCGTGGACATGCTGGTGATGACGGCCACGCCCATTCCGCGGTCTCTCGCGCTGGCGCAATATGGCGACATGGATGTTTCGGTGCTGGACGAAAAACCGCCGGGGCGGCAGCCGATTCAGACGGCGCTGGTGTCGTCCGCACGGATCGATGAGGTCGTTGCCCATCTGCGCAAGGCGGTGGCGGAGGGGCGGCAGGCCTATTGGGTCTGTCCGCTGGTGGAGGAGAGCGAGCTGTCCGACATGACGGCCGCCGAGGAGCGTTTTAAACGCCTGCGCGCAACGCTGGGCGAGGGCGTTGTGGGGCTGGTACACGGTCAGATGCCTCCGGCCGAGAAGGACGACGCCATGACACGCTTCGTGGCGGGTGAAACCAGCGTGCTCGTGGCCACCACCGTGATCGAGGTGGGGGTGAACGTGCCCAACGCGACGATCATGGTCATCGAACGCGCCGAGAGCTTCGGCTTGGCGCAGTTGCACCAACTCCGGGGCCGGGTGGGGCGCGGCTCAGCGGCCTCCACCTGCCTGCTCGTTTATCAGCCGCCGCTCTCACAAGGCGGCGAGCGGCGGCTCAAGGTGCTGCGCGACACGGAAGACGGTTTTCGGATTTCGGAAGAAGATCTGGCGATCCGGGGGGCCGGGGATCTGATCGGCACCGCGCAATCGGGCTTGCCGCGCTTCCGCATTGCCGATCTGGAGCGGCAGGCCGGGCTGATGAAAATCGCCCAAAGTGATGCGCGTGCGCTGCTGGAAAGTGACCCGAAACTCGAATCAGAGCGCGGAAAGGCCGTGCGCGTGCTGCTCTGGCTGATGGAACAGGACAAAGCCATCCGTTTGATTTCAGTGGGTTAGGCGCGGCGTTCCGCTTTGTTCGCAAATGTTCTCATAAAGTTCTTTACTTCGCGTCGCCCATATGAGAACAAAGTGGAAACAAAGGATGTGAGCCGCAGGAGGGAACGCCATGATCCAGCAAGTCAAAGCCGTCTATCGCCGTTCGTCGGAAACGATGCTGCAGGATGCCCTTGGTGTTGCTGCCCTTGCTGTCACGCTGGTTGTCGGCCTCCATCTGCCCACGCTGATCTGAAAGGATTGATCTGAATTTCCCCGTGCCGGGCTGCCCCCCGGCACATGTTTGCCGCCTGTTGTCTGTGCCGGACGCCTTCTTGCATCTGTCCCCAAGATGATGCCTTCGGTCACTGCCTGTGCCGAGTCTTTCGGGGGATTGCCTCTCCCCCGGTTCGGGCCACCCCGGACGCCGCAGACCAGGTTCACTTCCGCCGCGCCCATCCCCATGGGTCGCGGCGGTTTTTTTGCAGGGGGCGTGGTTCAGAGCTCGCCCGTCTGGACGATGGTCAGGATGCCGGAGAGCACGGCATTGGCAGCCACGGAGGCGAGGATCATGCCCATCACCCGGCTCACGATGGCGGAGCCCGCTTCGCCGATGAGCCGAATGATCGGCTCCGCCAGTCGCATGAAGAGATAGGCGATGGCGATCACCAGCAGCATCACCACGGCGGTGACGGATTGGTCGGCGATGGAAAAGCGGTTGTTGTCGGTCAGAAGCACGATCGACAGCATCGCGCCGGGCGAGGCCAGCGAGGGCACCGCGAGCGGGTAGACGGCCACATTGGCCTTCTTCTTCTGCTCCAGCACGGCTTCCGCGGCGTGCAGATCGCTTTCAGGCTTGGATTCCCCGAAGATCATCGTGAGCGCGAAGAGGAAGAGGATGATACCGCCTGCGACCTGGAAGGAGTTCAAACCGATCCCTAGCGCGTTGATCAGGATTTGCCCGAAAACAAGGAAGAACATAAGCACGCCCGCCGACACCAGCGCGGCCTGCAGGGCGGTTTTCTTGCGGGCGGCTGTGGCCATCCCGGCGGTCACGGCGATGAAAACGGGCACGGTGCCGATCGGGTCGATCACGACCCAAAGCGTCACAAAGGCTTCGATCAGCGATTGCATGGAACGATCAGGCGCAGGCGGATTCGCGGGCGGCGTTCATCGCATCCAGCGTGGCTTCCAGTGCGAGCATGATCGAGGCGTGGCGGTTGCGGTAATCGCGCGCAGGCAGGAGCACTTCGAGCCCGTCAAACGGGGCCTGCGGGGCAGGGGCGCCGTCCTTCAGCATGGCTTTCAACTCGTCCCGCGCCGCCTCGATCTCCTGCGCGGTGCGTCCGATGGCATTGGCCCCAACAACAGAGGCCGCCGCCTGACCGAGCGCGCAGGCCTTCACGTCCTGTGAGAAGGCGGAGATCTTCCCGTCCTCCACGTTCAGCGCCACCGTCACGGTCGATCCACAGAGCGGCGAGCGCTTCTTGGCCTGCGCCATCGGCGCCTCAATCGGCTCGGTATGCGGGATGTCGGATGCCAGTTGCAGGATCTTCCCGGAGTAGAGTTTGATCAGATCGGCCTCGGCAGACATGGCTTTCCCTTCGCTGTGCTCTGTCATAGATAGTCTTCCTGTTTCCAGACGCAAAGGGTTTTGCCATGCCGTTCGATCCCGCCAGCCTGACCTATGATGCCAAAGGGCTGATTCCGGCCATCGCGCAGGATGCCGAGAGCGGTGAGGTGCTGATGATGGCGTGGATGAACGCCGAATCCGTGGCGCGCACGCTGGAAACGGGGCGCGTGACCTATTGGTCGCGCTCGCGTCAGAGTTTCTGGGTAAAGGGCGAAAGCTCCGGCCACGTGCAGGAGCTTGTCGATTTCCGCGTGGATTGCGATCAGGATTGCCTGCTCGTCATGGTCAACCAAACGGGCCCGGCCTGCCACACCAACCGCCGCAGTTGCTTTTACACCGCGATCCGCGGCGGCGATGAGGTGGAGTTGATGAAGCCGATGGAAGGCTGAGCCGCGCGCTACAGCCCTACCATCGCCCGGATATCCGCCGGGCTAGCCCCTTCTTCGCGGAACTTGCGGATGGCCTTGGCATCATCGCGCTTGGCCAGCCGTTTTCCGGCCTCATCCCGGATCAGCCCGTGGTGGTGATACCGGGGCGTGGGCAGACCCAGCAGCCCTTGCAGCAGCACATGGATGAAGCTGGCCTCGAACAGGTCTTCACCGCGCACCACATCCGTCACGCCCTGATGGGCATCATCCAGCACCACGGACAGGTGGTAGGAGGTGCCCATATCACGCCGCGAGAGGACGATATCTCCAATGGTTTCAATCATCTCCGGGGCTGTCTTTAGCGCATTCCCGCGCGTGTACAGTCTTTCCGGCACGCCGACCTCGGCCCACCCCAAACGCGCCAGCGCGGCGGCCATGTCCAGCCGAAGCGCCGCGCCTTCGGGCAACACACCGCAGCCACGCGGCGCTGTGGCGCGGCAGGTGCCGGGGTAGATGATGCCATCAGGCCCCACGAGCGGATCGCCCCCTTCCTGCGGGGCCGTTGCGGCGGTGAGAATGTCCCGCCGGTTGCATGAGCAAGGATAGAGAAGCCCTTGGTTCCAAAGGGTTTCAAGCGCTTCTGAGTAGCGGGGCATCTGATCGGACTGCCGCAACACAGGCGTCTCCCACGTCAGGCCCAGCCAGGTGAGATCCTCGTAGATCAGCGTTTCCCATTCGGGCCGCGCGCGGCTTTGGTCGATGTCTTCGATGCGCAGCAAGAAACGGCCCCCGGCGGCGGCTGCAAGATCATGGGCAAACAGGGCGGAATAGGCGTGGCCAAGGTGCAGCGGCCCGGTGGGCGACGGCGCGAAGCGTGTGGCGAAACTCACAGCTTTTCAAGCACGTAGATCATGGACTTCATGTTGATACCGGGCAGGTGATCGCCATAGGTGCGCACCAGAAGCCGTGCACTGCCGGTGTCCAGCAACTCATTCACGGCGCCCTCATAGCTTTTGTCCTTCAAGGTGTGATCGTTGAAGGAAAAGCTGATCAAACCGCCGGGGCCGAGCTTCTTGAAAAGCCGGTGCAGGGCCGAGGCCGGGGCCGCGCCGACAGAGATCACGCCAATCGCGGCGATGGCAGCGTAGTCTCCGGTTTCAAAGGGCAGTTCTGCATCGGCGTAGGACACCCAGAGATCGCGGTAAACGCCTTTTTCCCGCGCTTTTTCAATCATTTCCGGGGAGATGTCACAGCCGTCGATCGTGCTGAACCCCTGAGCCTTCAGCGCTTCACCGGACAGCCCGGTGCCGCAGCCAAAATCGAGGATCGGCAGGCTCTTGTCAGGCAGCTTGGTGCCAAGCGCATTGGCGATGCGCCCCGGTGTGGCGTAGCCCTGTTCGGCCACCTCCTGCTCATAGCTTTCCGACCACGCGTCATAGAGCGCGCGGGTTTCTTCGTCGGATCGCAGGCCATAGACCTTATCGAGAAAGCGTTTGAACACCATGAATTGACGCTAGCGCGCCGCTTAAGGCGCGTCCAGCCATTGCTGCCACGCGGCCTTCGCGCGGTCGGTATAGGCCTTGTAGCGATCCTTGCGCCCCCGGCGGCCGCCCCGGATGCCATCGAGCGGACGGAAGAGGCCGAAATTCACGTTCATCGGCTGGAACGTCTTGGCGTCTGCACCCCCGGTGATGTGGCGCACGAGCGCCCCCATGGCGGTATCTTCGGGCGGGGTGGGCAGCGGTTTGCCAAGGATCTCGGCGGCGGCCAGACGGCCCGCCAGCAGCCCCATGGCGGCGCTTTCCACATAGCCTTCGACGCCGGTGATCTGCCCGGCAAAGCGCAGGTTGGGCCGCGATTTCAGGCGCATCTGGTCATCAAGCAGCGTGGGCGAGTTGATGAAGGTATTGCGGTGGATGCCGCCGAGGCGGGCGAACTCGGCGTTCTCCAGCCCCGGAATGCGGCGCAGCACCTCTTTCTGGGCACCGTATTTCATCTTGGTCTGGAAACCGACGATGTTGAACAGCGTGCCAAGGGCGTTGTCGCGGCGCAGCTGCACGACAGCGTAGGGCTTGTTTTCAGGCTGGTGCGGGTTCGTCAGGCCAATGGGCTTCATCGGGCCAAAGCGCAGGGTCTCGCGCCCGCGTTCAGCCATGACTTCGATCGGCAGGCAGCCGTCGAAATAGCCCGCGGTTTCGCCCGGTTTGAACTCGGCCTTCTCGGCCTCCAGAAGCGCGTCGATAAAGCTTTCGTAATCGGCCTTCGTCATCGGACAGTTGAGGTAGGCCTTGCGCTCTTCCTCCGTCTCGCCCTTGTCGTAGCGCGATTGGAACCAGGCTTTCTCCATGTCGATGCTCTCGGCGTAGAGGATCGGCGCGATGGCATCGAAGAAGGCAAGGCTTTCTTTACCGGTTTCGGCCAGGATGGATTGGGC